>JAYWEP010000055.1:0-37063 GCA_043779205.1 Chthoniobacter sp.
CGATGAAGTCTTTGCCGTCGCTTCCAAACAGCACCCGTCTTCCGAAAGCGGCGGGGCACCGCCGCACTCCAAAACCTTGCGGTGGGTAGGAAACGCTTTCTCGCTCGTGACCATGCGTGCGGTGAAAAGTGTCGCCCGCGTTTGCAAAAAATAGGCGCTGCCGGTTGCCCGGCAGCGCCTTGATGATTTGCGGTCTGAAACGCGCGGTTACTTCTTCCGGTCGCCGGGGCGGTACTCCTCGGCGGCGGCGGCGAAGGCCTGCTCGAGGCCGACCATGTCTTCGCCCGGTTTGAGGGAGTCGAAGGCGGCGGCTTCGCGCTTGATGTCTTCTTCGCTGTAGTTCGCGGCTTTCAGCGAGAGGCCGATGCGGCGCTCGGTCTTATCGACCTTGATGACGCGGGCTTCGATCTCCTGACCGACTTTGAGGTGGTCTTTGATCTTATCGACGCGGTCTTCGCTGATCTGCGAGATGTGGACGAGGCCGTCGATGTCGCCATCCATGGAGATGAAGGCGCCGAAGGCGGTGATCTTGGAAACCTTGCCTTTGACGAGGTCGCCGATCTTGTATTTGCCTTCGATCTCTTTCCACGGATCGCCTTCGAGCTGTTTCATGCCGAGGGAGATGCGCTGGTTCTGCTTGTCGATGTCGATGACGACGGCTTCGAGTTCGTCGCCCTTTTTCACCATCTCGGACGGGTGGTTGATCTTGCGCGTCCACGACATGTCGGAGACGTGGATCATGCCGTCGATGCCCTCTTCCAGCTCCACGAACGCACCGTAGGCGGTGAGGTTGCGGACGATGCCCTTGACCTGGCGGCCGATCTGGTAGCGGTGTTCGATGGCGTCCCACGGATTGGGTTCGAGCTGGCGGACACCGAGGCTGATCTTCTGCTCGTCTTTGTTGATGCCAAGGACGACGGCTTCGATTTCCTGGCCGACGGTGAGGACATCGGACGGACGGGTGATGCGCTTGGTCCAGGACAGTTCGGAGACGTGGACGAGGCCTTCGACGCCTTCCTCGATCTGCACGAATGCACCGTACGGGACGAGGTTGGTGATCTTGCCTTTGACGTGGGAGCCGATGGGGAAGCGGTTCTCGGTTTCCTCCCAGGGATTTTTCTGGGTCTGCTTGAGGCCGAGGGAGACGCGCTCTTTTTCGCGGTTGATGTCGAGGACGACGACGTCGATCTCCTGACCGACTTTGACCATCTCGCTCGGGTGGCCGAGGCGGCCCCAGCTCATGTCGGTGATGTGGAGGAGGCCGTCCATGCCGTCGAGGTCGATGAACGCGCCGAAGTCGGTGAGGTTCTTGACCACGCCTTTGACGGTGCTGCCGATCTTGATGGTGTCGAGAAAGCGCTGCCGCTTTTCGCTGCGCTCCTGCTCGATGAGTTCGCGGCGGGAGAGGACGACGTTTTTCCGGTCGTCGTTGATCTTGACGATCTTGAAGTCGTAGGTGTTGCCGACGAACTGCTGGAGATCTTTCGGGGGGACGATGTCGATCTGCGAGCCGGGCAGAAACGCCTCGACGCCGATGTTGACGATGAGCCCGCCTTTGACGACGGACTTGACCTTGCCCTTGATGAGGCCGTCGCCATGGAAGACGGCGACGATTTTTTCCCAGTTCTGGCGATAGGCGGCCTTCTCTTTCGAGAGGATGACCATGCCTTCGTCGTTTTCGAGGCGGCAGAGGAGAACCTCCACCTCGTCGCCGACCTGGAGGTCGTCGATGTCATCGAACTCGCTGGCGGGGATGACGCCTTCGGATTTGTAGCCGATATCGACGAGGACTTCGCGGTTGCGAAGCTCCAGGATGCGGCCTTTGACGATGCTGCCCTCTTTGAAGTCGCGAAGAGATTTCGCGATCAGTTCCTGCATTTGAATCATTGATGTGCTCATAAACGTTCCTCGGGTTTCCGATTGGTTCTTTCGCGCCGGGCGGCTCACATGAGACGCCAATGTCGGGGGAAAGAGGGGCGGAAGGTAGGCGAGGAAGACGGTCTGGCAAGCGGATATTTTCCGCCGGGAAAATATCGGGACTGCGGACGCGGCGGGCGCGCGGCCTTTAGTCCCGGCGCAGAGCGAGGCGGACGATGAGGAGGAGGTCGGCGATGCGCGTCTGGATGGGCCGATAGCTGACCCGGTGCTCGCGGATGTAGCGCGGCGCAAACTCGACCACGGCATGAACGACCAAGAGCAGCACCGCGTAGAGCAGTGGGAAGCTGAGAACCATGAGGACGGGTGAGGATTGCCAGGCGTGCATCATAGAAAACCACGGTTAGCAGGATGGGTGCCCGCGTTCATAAGGCGGGCATTACGAGGGGCGGCGGCGCTGGGGGCAAGGCCAAATTTCGACTTTCGTCGCGGGGGATGTTCAGAACGACGCAGGCTCCGGTTGCGTTTTGATCAACGGCGACAACGATGCGGGTAGCGCGCGCGCCCCGCGTGCTGGAATCGGCGCCTCGCCGGTTCCTCGGTGTGCGGCGAGGCGCCGCCCACCACACGCGAGGGCGCGTGCGCTACCCGGATGCTCTCAGCGGCCGGCGCGGGCGAGTTCGGCGGCGTGCCGGTATTGCTGGCGAAAATGATCCGCGAGTTCTTTGGCGAGCTGCACTTCCTTGATCTTGTCGGCACTTAGCGCCTCGCGCATTCGTCCGCTGGCGGTGGCGTAGTCCACGGAGCTCACGTCTTCAAACGCCGCGGTGGCCTCCGGCGGAAAATGCGCGGCGATGAGCGCGCGCCAGGCGGCGGTCAGTTCGTCGTGCGTGTCGATGCACATGACGCGGAAGGTGAAGGAGATTGAGGAGAAGAGCGGGCCGGTCCAGGCGCCGTGATAGGTGAAGGTCTTCGCGAGTTCGTAGGGATCGACCTCGGGATCGGAGCGGAGCGGGCGAAACTCCGGCGCGTAGAGCGCGGGCAGCACGGGCAGTCGGCGCAGGGCGTAACGCTGCGGGCCGCCGGGCGTGCCGACCTTCCAGTTCCACAGCCGCTGCGCCTCGGGCGACATGACGAAGGCGATGAACTCGCGGGCCATGTCGGCATTCGGCGCTCCGCGGAAAAGCCCGATGGGATCGACGCCAACCGACGTGCCGCCCGCGGCGTTGACGTATTGCAGGCGCGAGGTGCCGTCCGGCTGGCGCACGGCTTCGCTTTGGAAGCGGCCGTAAAAATCAATCGTCATCCCGGCGGCGGCCTCGCCGGCTTCCACGTCGAGGGCGATCTTCGTGGACGAGTCGGTGAAATAGCGGGCGTTTGCGCCGATGCGCATGAGCAGGCGCATAGCCTGCGTCCAGCCGATGCGCACGCCCGCCTGCTCTTGTTCACCGGGCGTCCGCGGATCGTCAGCCCTGCTGCGGATGGCGGCGACCACCTCGCCCATCTGCTGCTGGATGAGCATCTCGAAAGCCTTGTTCACCGAGCTGCTCTGCGTGGGATTCGCGAGCGCGATCTCGTGGAGAAAACGCGGGTCGGCGAGGTCGGCCCAGCGCGCCGGCGGCGGGACACTGATGCGGGCCAGCGCGTCGGTATTGAAGCAGATGCCGAAGCTCGAAACGACGTTGCCAATCCAGCGGCCCTGCGGATCCCAAAAGGGCTCGCCGCTCAGCGTCTGCGGAATCTTTCCCGCGCCGTCGCCGAAAAGCTCCGGGTGCGCTTTGATGAAACCGCAATCGACGAGCCGCCCGGCTTTGGCCTGCTGCTGGAAATCATACGCGCCGCCGCCGAAAAAGAGGTCGATCTTGCAGCCCACCTCCGACGCGAGGAACGCCCGCCGCGCCTGCTGCTCCGGCGTGTCGCGCGCGGGATCGTCGCCGAGCGTGATCTTCCCATTGTCGAAGCTGCCATCGACCGCCTTGCTCCACGGCTTGCCGAGCGCGTGCGTCCAGTGGTTTTGAAACGCGGCGAGATATTCCGACGCCACGTAGCGCCCGATTTCGCTGGTCCCGCCCGGCGTGCGCCAGTCCACGCGCACGCGCTGGCCGGTCTTCGCGAAATACTGCGCCTCAAACGCGCGCCCGAATTCCGAGCGGATGGATTCATTGTGCGGCGTGATGATGACCAGCGCCCGCTCGCCCGCGTGCGCGTCGCGCTCCTGCTTTGGCCGCAGCAAAATCGGCCCGAGCAACACCGCGACGAGTGCGAGCAGGAGCGGCCAGGTCGTCTTCATTTACGCGGGCAGCACGACCACATCCTCCGGCTCCACGCCCGCAAAAAGCTCGCGCTCCGGGCTCAGCTCGACGAAGCGCGGGTTCAGCTCGAAGACCTTGAGCGCATGCGGGCCGGCGGCGAATTGGTACTGCGCCATCTCGCCGAGATACACGCGCTCCGTCAGCCGGCCCGCGACGGAGTTGTGCGGCGCGGGCTGCGTCGCCAGCCGCCAGCATTCGGGGCGGATGGAAAGCGTGCAGCTTTCGCCCGCGCGCGGCAGCCAGCCATGGCCGCCGAGCGTCGCCGCGAACTCGCGCAGCGCCGTTTCCACCACAACCGACATGCCGTTCACCGCGCTGATTTTCCCCTCGATGAAATTCGTCTCGCCCATGAAATCCGCCACGAAGCGCGAGTGCGGATGCCGGTACACGTCCGCCGGCGTGCCGACTTGACGGATGTGCCCGCCTTCCAAAATCGCCATGCGATCTGCGATCGAAAGCGCCTCCTTTTGATCGTGCGTCACATAGATCGCCGTGAGCCCGAATGCCTTGCAGATGCGCCGGATTTCCGCGCGCATTTCCAGCCGCAGCCGCGCGTCGAGATTCGAGAGCGGTTCATCGAGCAGCAGGCACCGCGGGCGGATGACCAGCGCCCGCGCCAGCGCCACCCGCTGCTGCTGTCCCCCGGAAAGCTGATGAATCCGGCGTTCGCCGAGCGCCTCCATTTTCACCGAAGCCAGCGCCGCCGCCACGCGCCCGGCGGTTTCGCGCGCGGGCACCTTCCGCTCCTCCAGCCCGAAGGCCACGTTTTGCGCCACCGTCATGTGCGGCCAGAGCGCGTAGCTTTGAAACATCATCCCCGTGTTGCGCAGATGCGGCGGCACCCGCGTCACGTCCTCATCGCCGAAAAAAATGCGCCCGCTTTCCGGCGTGTAAAAACCCGCGATGCTCCGCAGCAGCGTCGTCTTTCCACAGCCGCTCGGGCCGAGCAGGAAAAAAATCTCGCCCGCCTCGATGCGCAGATGCAGCCCATGCAGCGCGACCGTGTCGCCGAAGCGCTTCGTGAGATTTTCAATCGTGAGCGAGATCATGCGGCGGGGGAAAAGGCGGGGACGGAATTAACGGAATTTTTCCAAATTAATGGAATGGGATTTGGCGGCTGCGAACGGCGGAAGCTGCCGGGGAATACGCCGCTTTCCCGCCCTCATGTCCATCGGGAAAACCCCATCCTCTCCATTCCGTTAATTTGGAAAAATTCCGTTAATTCCGTCCAAAAAATCCCCCTCCCTTTCCCCTCCGCGAGAAATTTCTCGCGAAGCCGTGGCGATTGGGGGTAATCCACTGCGGCAAATGATTCGTCGAGATTACCTTATCGTCGGTGCAGGCATCGGTGGCGTCAGTGTTTGCGAGGGCCTCCGGGAGCATGACCCGAAAGGAACGATCCTCCTGGCCGGCCACGAAACCGCGCTGCCCTACCACCGCCCGCAGCTTTTCAAATCGCTGCTTGGCAAGCGCGCGGGCTCGCCGGAGCAGGTGCAGGTGCATGACGCCGCGTGGTTTGAGAAGCAGCACATCGAGGTGCGCACGGACACGCAGGTCACGCAGATCAATCTGGAGCGACGTGTCGCCGTGCTGGCCAACGGGCAGGCCGTCGAGTTTCGCAAAGCCTGCATGGCCATGGGCAGCCGCGCGCGGCGTCCGCAGGTCGCGGGCGGGACTCTCGGCAATATTTTCTACCTCCGCACCCTGCGCGACGTGCAGGCGCTGCGCGAAGTCGCGGACCTGGAGCACGACATCGCCGTCATCGGCGGCGGCTGCATCGCTTTGGAGACGGCGGCGCTGCTTTCGCAACTGCCCAAGGCGCGCGTCAGCCTGCTGCATCGCGCGCCGCATTTGTGGGCGCGCTACCTCGGGCCGGAGTTCGGCGCGTGGCTCGCGGAATACTACGCCGCGCAGGGCGTGAAACTCATGCTCAACCAGTCGCTCAGCGGCTTCGAGGGCCGCACGGTTTTGAAAAACATCGCCACGAAAAGCGGCGACCGTTTCGCCGCCGGGCTCGCCATCGTCGCGCTCGGCGCGGAGCCGAATCTCGGGCTCGTCGCCGGCACCCCGCTCGCCTATCCGCACGGCACGCCGGTCAATGAATACCTCGAAACCGACGAGAAAGGCATCTTCGCCGTCGGCGACATCGCCTCGTATCCCGACCGGATTTTCGGCGGCGTCCGCCGCGTCGAGCACTGGCCCTGCGCCGTGGAGCAGGGGCATGTGGCCGGGGCGAACATGAGCGGCAAAAAGCGCATCAAGTTCGACTACCTCCCGCATTTCAGCAGCACCGTCTTCGACCTGCATTTCGACTTCATCGGCGACTTCTCGAAACCCGCCACCCGCTTCGAAATCGAGGGCGACCGCGAGAAGAAGAAATTCCTCGTCCGCCACTTCGTTCTCGGCCAGCTCATGGGCGTGACCCTCTGCAACAAGCCGCCCGAGAAAATCGAAGCCGCCAAGGTGGAGTTGCGTGGCTGGCCGCGGGGAAAGAAGGCGCCGGTCGAGGATTAGCCGCGTCCGCCGCGGTCGCTTGCCACCACCGCCCGGCTGCCCTACGTTGCGCGCCCTTTCATTATGAGCACGCCACGTTTCACCATCTACGACACCACCCTGCGCGACGGTACGCAAGGGACCGGGATTTCGTTCTCGGTCGTGGACAAGATTCGCGTGGCGGAAAAGCTCGACGCGTTTGGCGTGCATTACATCGAGGGCGGCTGGCCGGGCTCGAATCCGAAGGACGCGGCGTTCTTTGAGGAGGCGGCGAAGCGCACTTGGAAGCACGCGAAGATCACCGCCTTTGGCATGACCCGGCGCGGCAAGGTGCGCGTGGAGGACGACCCGCAGGTGCAGATGCTCCTCGATGCGCGGACGCCCGCCGTGACCATCGTCGGCAAGACGTGGCCGCTGCATGTGACCGAGGTTTTCAACGTCTCGCTCGAGGAAAATCTCGCGATGATCGCGGACACCGTCGCGCATTTGAAAAAGCACGGGCGCGAGGTGCTCTACGACGCCGAGCATTTTTTCGACAGCTACAAGGAGGACCGCGACTACTCGCTGCGCACGGTGAAGGCGGCGCGCGATGCTGGGGCTGACCTCATCGTTTTATGTGAAACGAATGGCGGGAACCTGCCGGATTTCGTCGAGCGGGTGACGCGCGAAGTCATCGCCGAGCTGGGGCAGGCCGTGGGCATCCACACGCACAATGACGGCGGCGTGGGCGTGGCCAATGCGCTCGCCGCGGTGCGCGCCGGCGCGGTGCAGGTGCAGGGGACGATCAATGGCTACGGCGAGCGCGTGGGCAACTGCAACCTCACGACGGTCATGCCGAACCTCCAGCTCAAGATGGGCTTCGACCTCGGGCTCGATCTCGCCGGACTGCGCGACCTCGCGCATTTCGTGGATGAACTGGCGAATGTGCCGCACGACATCCGCGCGCCCTACGTGGGCGCGGCGGCTTTCACGCACAAGGGCGGGCTGCATGTGCATGCGGTGCAAAAGCTCGCGCGCACTTACGAGCACGTCGATCCGGCGCTCGTGGGCAATGAGCGGATCATCACGATCTCGGACATGTCCGGGCAGTCGAACGTCATCGTGAAGGCGGAAAAGCTCGGCTTCAAACTGGCGAAGGGTGCGCCGGAAGTGGCGGCGATTTTGACCGAAGTGAAACAGCTCGAAAGCGAGGGCTATGAGTTCGAGGCGGCGGAGGCTTCGTTCGAGCTGCTCGTCCGCAAAACGCTGGGCATCCACAAACCGCTCTTCGAGCAGTTGGGCTATCACATTTCTTTCCGCCGCGATGGCGCCGGCTGCACCGCCACGGAGGCGACCGTGAAACTGCGCGTCAACGGCCAGCTCCAGTACACCGTGGCCGAGGGCGACGGCCCCGTGAACGCGCTCGACGCCGCGCTCCGCAAGGCGCTCCGCCCCGCGCATCCCGCCATCGACGCGATCCAGCTCGATGACTTCAAAGTGCGCATCAGCAACGGCCAGGCCGGCACCGCCGCGCGCACCCGCGTGCTCATTGATTCCACGGATGGCGACGAGCATTGGGGCACCGTCGGCGTGTCGGATAACATCATCGAGGCGAGCTGGCTCGCGCTGGTGGACAGCTTTGAATACAAGCTCGGCAAAGCCGCACCGAAGAGCTGAGGCCGGAGTGAGGGATCGCGAGCCAGCGTGGCGCGGACGCCCTCGTCCGCGACCGTCCGGCGGGCGCCTCGCCCGCCGAAGTTTGGCGAACGGGGCGTTCGCCGGACAACCGCGGACGAGGGCGTCCGCGCCACGCAGGCGCGCGCTTGCGGCAATTCCTCCGCGCGGGCTAATCTCCGCCGCTTTATGTCCACCGACCCCGCCTCGCTCTACTCGCGCAAGAATCCCTTTCCCGCCACGCATCCGGTCAATCGCAAACTCTCCGGCGAAGGTTCCGGCAAGGACACGCGGCATCACGAGATTTCGCTCGCCGGTTCCGGGCTGAACTACGAGGTCGGCGATTCGCTGGGCCTCTTCGCGACAAACAATCCCGCGCTCGTCACCGAGATCATCGCCGCGATCGGCGCGACCGGGGAGGAGGTCGTCCCCGGCGCGGATGCTGTGCCCAAGCCGCTTCGCGCGGCACTGACGAGCGACTACATCATCACCCAGCCGTCGAAGGAATTTCTAAAAGCGCTCGTCGAACGCGCTGGCGATGAGGTCGCTCAACTGCGCGATCTAATGGCCGACGCCGCGCAGAAAAAGGCGCTCGAAGATTATTTGTGGGGGATCGAGTTCATCGACCTCCTCCTCGCGCATCCCAGCGTGCGATGGACGCCGGAGGAGTTTGTGAAAACGCTGCGCAAGCTCCAGCCGCGGCTTTACTCCATCGCCTCCAGCCTCAAGGCGAACCCGGAATCCGTGCATCTCACCGTCGCCAGCGTGCGCTACGAAAGCCACGGGCGTCCGCGCGAAGGCGTCGCGTCCACCTTCCTCGCGGAGCGCTGGCCGGGCGAGAAAACGGCGAACGTGTTCATCCACACGGCGAAACATTTCCGCCTGCCGGAAGACCCGGCGACGCCGGTCATCATGGTCGGCCCAGGCACCGGCGTCGCGCCCTTCCGCGCCTACCTGCAGGAGCGCAAAGCCATCGGTGCGACCGGCTGGAACTGGCTCTTCTTCGGTGAGCAAAAACGCGCCGTCGATTTCCTCTACGGAAGCGAACTCGCGCAACTCCAGGCCGACGGCGTGCTCACCAAGCTCGACACGGCCTTTTCCCGCGACCAGGCGGCAAAGGTGTACGTGCAGGATCGCATGCGCGAAAGCGCGAAGGAGCTATGGGCGTGGCTGGAATCGGGCGCGCACTTTTTCGTCTGCGGCGACGGCGCGCGCATGGCGAAAGACGTGGATGCCGAGCTGCATCGCATCGCGGAAACCGAGGGCGGAAAATCGCCCGAGGAAGCGGTGGCCTACGTCGAGGCGATGAAAAAGGAGAAGCGCTACAAGAAGGATGTGTACTGAAAGTAGCTTGGGCTTTAGCCCAAACTCCCCTGCGACTTTGGACTAAAGTCCAAGCTACTTTCGCGCGCTGCGCTCAGTATTCGTCCGGCGGCTCCTCGGCTTCCTCGGTCAGCGCCTTGGTGAGCGATTCCTGATACATCATGAAGCGCTTCGTCACGAAGAGCGGGTCGCGCTGCTCGCTGCCCTCCACGTAGGCCTCGATGAATTCCTCGATCGTCAGCTCCTCGTAGTCGTCCGCATCCGATTCCCACAGCCGCGCGGCGAAGGAGACCTTGTGCGTGGCCTCGAAGCAGCAGAGCGCCAGTTCGAAATCGAGGTCGTCGAATTCGTCGCCAAAGATCTCCGCGACGCGCGTGGTCGAGTCCACCTGGATCAGGTCGTCGCTGATGAAGTGGAGGATGTTGATGAACGAGGTGACGTAGTAATTCATGGGCTCGCGGCGGGACGGACGGTAAGGCATGCGGGTGGGATGTCTAAAACCGGCGGGGCGCATGCGCAAGGACAGACCCCGGCGCATTTCACCGCGCCGCGCGGCGCATCTGTAGGGGAAGCTGCCAGCTTCCCCTACAGATGCGCGGCCCGCCGCGCCCAGCGGAGCTTGGCGCTGGCGGAGCGGGGATTGGCGTGCTGCTCGTCTGCGCCGGGGCGCAGGACATCGCGGGCGATTTCGGCATAGACGCCGTCGCGCTCGCCGTCTTTGAAGGCGTGTTTCACGCGGCGGTCTTCGCCGGAGTGAAAGGTGAGGATGGCCACGCGGCCGCCCGGTTTCAGGCATTGCGGGAGGTTGCGGAGGAAGGTGTCGAGCGCGGCGAACTCGTCATTCACGGCGATGCGCAATGCTTGAAAAACCCGGCGGACAGACAGCTCGGTGTCGTCGCTGCGCGAGAGTGCGGCGACGGTCGTGCGGATGAGTGTGGCGAGCGCGGTCGTCGTCGTGATCGGCTCGCGCGGCTGCGTGAGCGCGCGGGCGAGGGGAGCGGCGTGCGGTTCGTCGGCATTTTCGATGAGGAGTTTTTCGAGCTTCGCCGCGGAGATGCTGGCGAGCAGCGCGGCGGCGGACTGGCCGCGCTCGGGGTTCATGCGGAGATCGAGCGGGCCGTCGGTTTTGAAAGTGAAGCCGCGCGCCGGGTTGTCGAGCTGCATGGAGGACACGCCGAGGTCGGCGAGGATCGTGTCCGCGCCGCCGGGCGCTTCGGCGGCGAGCAGTTGCGCGAGGCCGGCGAAGTTTATCCGGCGCACGAGCAGCGACTCGGCGGGAAAGCCGAGTGCGCGGAGGCGGGCTTCGGTTTTCGGCAACTCAATGGGATCGGCGTCCAGCCCGATGAGCCGCCCGCCGGGCTGGATCGCAGCGAGGATTTCCCGCGCATGCCCGCCGTAGCCGAGCGTGCCATCCACGGCGGTTTCGCCGGGCTGCGGTGCGAGCACTTCCATGATCTCGCGCACCATGATCGGGCGGTGCGTGCCCGCCGGGGTCTTCCCGCTCGCGAGCACTTTCTCCACGTCGGTCGCGTAGCGTTCGGGCGCGTGCTCCTTGTATTTCTCGGCAAACTTCCGCGGGTTCTTCCCAGCGTAGCGCACGCGCCGCTTCGGCTTTTCCGGCGGCAGTTCGCTCACGGGATTTCTTGGTATTCCTTGCTCTTCAAGCTGGCGCGGATTCCCACTTCGAGTTTCGCGGCTTGCGCTTGGGCATCAACCAACGGCAGCCCTTTCGCCATGCCCGGACGCTGATGGCCGATGTCTGTCAGCCACGCGTCTGCCAGAATGCGCCCACGTTTTCGGATCAATTCGGTGGAACCGCTCAGTTGGGAGAAAAGGATAAGAGATTGCAGATTCCCCGGTGTCTGTTCCGCGGTGTTCGGAGCGAGCGCGGCAATAATTTGTTCCACCATAATGAGATGTCCGGCGTAGTTCACATGCACACCGTCGTTGGCGAAAACAAAATCCGGCTTCGTCTTCCGCTGCTCCTCGATGAACGCATTCATCGGCCCGTGGATGTCGATTACGCGCCAGCCTTTCACCCGCTGCTCCAGCAGCCAGGCGGCGTAGCGGTCGAGCACCTCGTTGTAGCCGCCGAGCGATTTCGCGGGCGGCTGGCCGTCCGCGCCGGGTTTGTTGCGCGCCGAGAGCGGATGAAAACTCGGCGGTGTGAGGTGGACGATCTGCGCGCCCGCGGCCTGCGCTTTCGCGCGCAGCCGCCCGATGCCGTCGCGGAATTTCGCGAAACGCCCCTCGTCGAATGGCAGGTAGATGCCGTCGTTCATGCCGTAGCAGGCGAAGATGAGATCGGGCTTCGTTTTCGCGAGCACGCGGTCGAGGCGCTCGTGCAAATCGGGGCGCGGAAACTGGCCGCCCGCGTGCCCGTCTTCCGACAGGCCGGAGACCGTCTCGCTCGGCAGGCCGACATTGATGACCTCGAACTGCCGCGCGGGAAAACGCAGGAAGAGGAACGTCTCGAAGTCATCCACGTACTGCCCCGAGTAGGTGATGCTGTCGCCGAGAAAAAGGATGCGCTTTACGCCGGGCAGAAAGTCCGCATCGGCGGCGCGCAACGGGGCGGCGAGGCACAGGGCGAAAAGGACGGCGGCGAGCAGGCGAGGGATGGAGGGCATGGTTTGGGATTAAAACGCTGCGCGCGAGCCGAGGGCAAGCCGCGGGCGGCGGGGTACCGCCCGTTATTTTGCGGAGGGCACGCCCGGTGGCGACGGTTCCGCAGAGAGTTTACGGACGCTGATTTTCGAGATTCGCACGGTTTGCTTGGGCGACATTTCGTAGCCGCCGAAGCCGATTTCTCCATCGGGTTCACCGGGGCTGCCCCATTTCGTCTTAAAGTTTTCAAACACGGCCTGCCCGTTGAAATAGAGGCTCATCCGCCCGTTCCAGCACTGCATGTCCACGTCATTCTTTTCCGCAAACTTTACTTGGGAGGTCGGGTTCTTCGCGTCGAAAAATCCGCGCAAGACTTGCACAGTCGCATCCGGCATTTTGTTGGCATAGAACTGGCAGACGACCGACTTGCCCGTGCTGCCGCGCGTGTAGCCGAGTTCGACGGCAAAGACGACCGGGTTCGGCGGATCGGGCATGGGGAGAAACTCGAAGCTGGCGCGGAGTTCGTAGTTTTTCCCCACGGGCCGGTGCCAGTGGGTGAGCGTCGATGCGCCGCTGCCGGTGACCTTGAAAGTACCGTCCTCCGGCACGCTCCACTGCGCGGCTGGGGAGATTGACCAGTCGCTATGGTCGGCCATCTTCGGGGAAATATCGATCCACTGCCCCTTTGCAAACTCCACGCGAACCGCGGTCGATTTCACGAAGTAATGCAAAAACTCGGTGGCTTCGGAGTCTGGCCCGCATTTCTTCAGCGCAGCCTCGAAGTACCCAGCGGCGTCCGCGTAATGGCCGCTCTTTTCCGATTCCCTCGCCTTTGCGTAATCATCGCCCGCGGGGCCCGAAAAGATGAGGCACTCGGCGACGACCTCTGGGCCACTGGTGCCGAAGGAACTCATCCGCCCGGTCAGTTTCGGGACAATCTGGTGATCGGGAAGTTGATCGAGAGCTTTGCGCACACCGTCGAACCGGTGGCAGAGCCAGGCGTCGATGAGGAAGGCGGAAAGGCGGAACCTCAGGTTGATGGGACTTGTCGGGTTGGCGATGAGTTGCTTGTGAAGGGCCATCACGTCGGCGGCGACAGCGGGACGGCCGTAGTACTCCGCCGGGTCATCTTGCTCCGAAGCGATGGACTCGATCATGGTGCGGAAGTATTGCGGAACCTCGGTGTCGTAGCGTTTGGTGGCGGCGCAGGCGCGGCCAAAGGCGAGCATCTCCTCGTAGCTTCCGCCCCAGCGTGGACGCAGCGCCCAGCCAAACGCATCGTACGCGGGCATGTAATCGAATCGCGCCTTCACGGTTCGATCGAACCAGAGACGGAGGCTCTCGCCCTCGACGGCATCCCCACCCATGGTCACAGCGATCATCTCCTTAGCGGCGTAAGGCTGCTCCGGACGCAACTTCCATGCTTCCACGAGTTCCGCGCGCGCCTTGTCCAAACTTCGGCCGAAGCCTCTCCAACCTTCCTCGCTTACTGAACTCGCCCAGCCGCCGCCTCGCGCTTTCCACGCGCGGGTGACTTCGATTTTGCCAAGGATCGTCCGGCGTGCCCATTCTGGCAGCTCTTTCAATTCCCGGATCATTTTTTCCACCTCATCGGTCATCCGGTCGAGGTACGGTGAGGGTTCCATCATGAAGCCGACAAAGATCGCGTCATCTGCGCCGGCGAAGCTGCCTTCTTCAAACGCCTCTCGGGTGAGATTGACGAGTTGCTGCTCAACGGCGCGATCCATTTTATCCAACGTGCCCTCGAGCCTGCGAGCGACAAGAAACGCGACCGCGCGAGGATAGCGATGATCCTTTTCAAGCTGCGCCAACGATCGCCGGAATTCGGCCAAGGCAACCTTATGGTCGCTATGAACGACATTCTCGGCGCGCGCCGCGTAGTAGCGCACCACCGGATCGTCGCATCCATCCTGCAAGAGCTTTTCACCGCGAACGGCAAGCTCCTCATACCCTCCCTTGTCCATCCCGTGACGGTTCCACATGGCAATGGAGTCATCGACAAATTTTACCCCGGTGACTTCCCACGGCTGGCCTTTTGCAACCTCCCGCAGTGGTGTGAGAATACGGCGGCGGCACCAATCGGCATTGAGCAGCAAGAAACCCCGCTCCGTCTGCACGCCGGAAGCCTGTGGGATCGCGGCACCGGCTTCGGCGATGGTCAGAAGCGCGGGATCCGGCTCGGCGGCGGAACTGAAGAACAAACCGATGCCCGTCAGCGCGGCGAACAGCATGAGGGGAAATTTCCGGGAACGCATGCGCGTGAGGATGCAGAATGCGCGTGCGTATTGGCGATAAAAACCGCCGAGCCTAGCGCAACGCCGCTACCGCGAGATGTCGGACTGGTTGAGAATCTTGAACTGCTCGCCTTCGAGGACGGCGGTGGCGCATTCGTTGTCCTCCACATGCAGCGCGAGGGCGGTGCGGCCGCGGGGGCGGGTGAGGAGGGCGTAGCTGCCGAAGATGTTGCACTCGGCGGCGAGGAGGGCGGCGAGGAGGCGGCCGAGTTCGGTGGCGCCTTCTTTCAACTCGACGACCACGAGTTCGCAGATGGAAAAGGGGATGGCGTGCTCGATGAACATCTGCTGCACGCTCTCGGGATCGCTGACGACGATGCGGACGATGGCGGTGTCCGCGGAATCCTGCACGCTGATGGCGAGGACGTGGATGTGGCGCTCGTTGAGCACGCGGACGACATCGAGCAGGGTGCCGACGCGGTTCGGGAGGAAGATGGAGAATTGCGTGACGCGCTGGCCGCCGATTTTCTCGGTCGTTCTCGTGGCTTCAAAGGGCATCGGATTTTAGCGGTAGCTGTAGATGAGGCAGAAGGCGGCGGGCTTGCCCTCGGCGACTTCGACCTTGATGTAATACGGGCCGCTGGCCGTCGGGGCAAAGCCGGCGGCGGCGACCGAGACATCGGCGTAGGGATCGGTGGTCATCGGCTTGCCGGTTTCGTCATAGACGGAGACCGCCACTTTTTTCGCCGCGTCCGTCGCGCCGACGGTGAACCAGTATTGGTTGCCGGCGTAGAGATTGACCTGGATGAGCGCGGGTTTGCCGGGCTCGAATTTGCCGCCCCAGTTGCCGTCGCGCAGCTTGAAGCCGTCGTTGGAAAACGCGCCGGCGATTTCGAGCGCGAGTTTGCGCGCGGCGACTTCATCGTCGCTGGCGGCGCGGAGCGGAGCTGCGGCGGTGGCGGCGAGGGCGAGGGTGAAAAGGAGGCGCTTCATTTCGTTTGTTTCTTGGTGATTTCCATCACGATGTCGGCGACGAGCGTGTTGAGCTGTTTCACGTCCTCGGCGCTGGGCGACTTGTCGAGCGGGAAGGTGATGAACTTCTCGATGTCGGCCATCTTTTTGCGCACCGCGGCGACGCTTGGGTCTGCCTGCACTTTCTCCCCGAGCTTGTCGAGGCGCTTGTTGAGAAAGCTGACGATGCCCGGCTGGCGGAGCAGTTTCGCGCCGCCCTCGCTGTAGTTTTTGGTGAGGTAACCGCTCATTACTTCCATCGCGCGCAGCCAGCCGCCCACGGTCACGAGCGTGACCAACTCCCCGTCTTTGCGCTCGGCCATGCCCGCTTTCACCTCGTTCTGCGTGGCCTCCATTTCCTCCTTGAGCTGATCCCATTGCTTCTCGTTGGCGAAATTCGCGATGCTGCCGCCGCGCTCGATCACGTCCTTGCTGACCCCGAGCGTCTTGGCGATGGCGAGGATGTCTTTGCCGATGTTTTTGACCTGCGGCGCGTCCTCCGCCTCGATCGCCACATAGCCATCCGCGATCAGCCCGCCGAGGTTCAGCGCCATCTGCGGGCGGCTCGTGTAGCTCGTGGCGATGGGCGTGCGAAACATCTTCGTCCAGTCGATTTTTCCGACCTTGTTCAGCGAGGCCATGAACTCGCCCGGCATGGGAATGGAAAGCTCGTCGATGCGCGCCGCGCCGGCGATTTCCTCGGGGGTCAGGGGCGTGGCCTCGCCAGCCGCGGAGGCGCACAGACAAACGGCTGCAAGGCCGCTGGCGAAGATGCGGAGAGTCGGGATCATTGGCGGACGATAAGGGGAGCGGGCGCGGGTGGGAAAGGGGAAAGTACGGGCGGCGGGCGGCGGTGGGAGGACAAAGTGGAGGCCAACGTGCAGCATTCAATGTTCAACGTTCGACGTTCGACGTTCAACCACAGCACGACCACGCACGGGCGTTGAACGCTGAACGCTGAAGGCTGAACGTCGAACGTTAAACATCGAAGTTCTCCCTCCGCCGCATTTTTTCCGCTTCCCCTTTCACGCCCGCTCCCTACGGTGCGCCGCCTATGAAAGCCCAAGTCATCGTGATGCCGAAACAGACCGTGCTCGACCCGCAGGGCGTGGCCGTGCGCGACGCCATCCATCACCACGGCCTGCCGGCGGTGAAAGCCGCGCGCGTCGGCAAATTCATCGAACTCGAACTCGACGGCACGCAGACCGAGGCCCAGCTCCACGAGGTCTGCCGCGACCTGCTGAGCAATCCGGTGATCGAGGATTATGTGTTGAGAGTTGAAAGTTGAGAGTTGAGAGCCGCGCCAATGCAGTTCCACGCTTGATCCCCAACCCGCCCGCTTTTTCCATCGCCAACCGCACCGCAACTCACCTGCCCACGCAAACCCCGCGCGGTTCTCAACTCTCAACTCTCAACTCTCAACTTCCTTGAAAGCCGCCGTCATCCGCTTCCCCGGTTCCAATTGCGATCAGGACTGCGTCCTCGCGCTGCGCGAGCTCGGGGTCGAAACCGATTTCGTCTGGCACAAGGACGAGTCCGTCGCGGGCTACGATCTCATCGCGCTGCCCGGCGGATTTTCTTACGGCGACTACCTGCGCTGCGGAGCCATCGCGCGCTTTTCGCCGGTGATGAAATCCGTCCGCGAACAGGCCGCGCGCGGCACGCTCGTGCTCGGCATTTGCAATGGCTTCCAGATTCTTTGCGAGGCTGGCCTGCTGCCTGGCGCGCTCATCCGCAATCGCGACCTGCACTTCCGCTGCGAGCATCTCCACGTTCGCGTGGAAAATGTCGCGAACCCTTTTCTCCACGAGGCCAAGACCGGCGAACTGCTGCGCATTCCCATCGCCCACGGCGAAGGCAGCTACACCGCCGACACCGCCACGCTCGCCGAACTGAACCAAACCGGCCGCGTGCTCCTGCGCTACACCGACGCCAACGGCGCGGCCATCGATTCCGCGAATCCGAACGGCTCCGCCGAAAACATCGCCGGCATCTGCAACGCCGCGCGCAACGTCTTCGGCCTCATGCCGCACCCCGAGCGCGCCTGCGACCCGCGCCTCGGGAGCACGGACGGGCGCGTGGTTTTCGAGTCGATCCTCACAACCCTCGGCGTGCGCAAAGCGGCCTAAGCCGGGCCTTGTCGCACCGCCTGTCTTCCCTCACCTTGTCGCCATGAGCTACGTGACTTTGCCCGTCGATATTGCCGATGGCCGGATCGTGCCGCGGGAGCCCGAGAAGATGCCCGCACATGGTCAGGGGTATTTGACGATCCTTTCCGAATCCGATCCCAAACCGGCGCTGGCCTCGGAGCGCCTGCGCGCGTTGCGCGAATTGCAGCAGAGTCTCCGGTTGACCCCGGAAAAGGCGGCGGCGTGGATGAACACAATCCGTGACCAGAGTTTCTAGCGCACGGCGGTTTCCGCAGCGGCTGTTTCGATGATTCATTTCGATGCCAATTTCCTTATCGCCGCGCTGACCGATGGCAGCGAAGCGGCAATCCATCTCGAGTCTTGGATTAAGGATGGTGAAGTGCTGGCGATTAGCACCGTGGCCTACGCCGAGTTTCTGTGCGGCCCACTTTCTGCCGCTGATGAGGCAAGTTCGCAAACCTTGCTCCCCGACCCGATCCCGCTGACTGCACCGGATGCGAAAAAAGCGGCGGAGCTTTTCAACGCCACAGGCCGACGCTCCCGCAGTTTGCGCGACTGCCTGATTGCGGCCACCGCGATTCAACACGGCGCACAGCTTGCCACCTACAACCGCGACGACTTTGTGCGTTTTGTGCCGCACGGCCTTCACCTTCTTTGAATCCCATGACCGAACCGCAAATCACCCCCGCCATCATCGCCAAGCACGGCATCACGCCGGACGAATACGCGCGCATTCAGACGATCCTCGGACGCGAGCCGAACTTCACCGAACTGGGCATCTTTTCCGTCATGTGGAGCGAGCACTGCTCGTACAAAAACTCCAAGCGCGAGCTGCGGAAATTCCCGACGACCGGGCCGACGGTGCTCGTGAAAGCGGGCGAGGAAAACGCGGGCGTCATCGACATCGGCGACGGCTGGGGCATCGCCTTCAAAATGGAGAGCCACAATCACCCGAGCGCCATCGAGCCCTTCCAAGGCGCGGCGACGGGCGTGGGCGGGATCATCCGCGATATTTTCACGATGGGTGCGCGGCCCGTCTTCTCGCTGAACTCGCTGCGCTTCGGCCCGATCACCGGCGACGGCGCGAACGTGAAAGCGAACCGCCGCCTTTTTGCGGGGGTGGTCGCCGGCATCGCGCACTACGGCAATTGCATCGGCATCCCGACCATCGGCGGCGAGGTCTATTTCGACGAAAGTTACGACGGCAATCCGCTCGTGAACGTCTTCAACCTCGGCATCCTCCGGCACGAGCAGATCGCGCGCGGCGCGGCGCGCGGCATCGGCAACCCGGTCTTCTACGTCGGCGCGGAGACGGGGCGCGACGGCCTCGCGGGCGCGGCCTTCGCCTCGCGCGAACTGACCGAGGAGAGCAAGCAGGACCGGCCCGCCGTGCAGGTCGGCGATCCCTTCAAGGAAAAGCTGCTGCTCGAAGCCTGCCTCGAACTGCTCGCGACCGACGCCGTCGCCGGCATCCAGGACATGGGCGCGGCGGGCCTCACCTGCTCGACGTGCGAGACCGCGAGCCGCGGCGGCACGGGCGTGGAGATCGACCTCGCGAAAGTGCCGAAGCGCGAAACCGGCATGACGCCTTACGAGATCATGCTCAGCGAGTCGCAGGAGCGCATGCTCATCATCGTGAAAAAGGGGCACGAGCAGACAGTCGTGGATATTTTTGAAAAATGGGACCTGCCCTACGCCGAAGTCGGCGTGGTCAAAGACGACGGCATGATGCGCGTGCTGAACAACGGCGCAGTCGTCGCCGAAATCCCCGCCCGCCAGCTCGCCGACGAAGCCCCGCTCTACGAGCGCGAAGCTACCCCGCGCCCCGCGCCCGCGCCGCTCGATCTCGCGTCGCTGCCCGAGACCGACTGCCGCGCCGCACTGCTCACGCTGCTCGCCCATCCGAGCATCGCGTCGAAGAACTGGGTCTATCGCCAGTACGATCACATGGTCCGCGCCGGCACGATGGTCCTGCCCGGCTCCGACGCCGCCGTCTTCCTCGTCCGCGAGGCCAATAAAATCCTCGCCGCGACCAGCGATTGCAACGCGCTCTACTGCGCGCTCGACCCGCGCGAAGGCGCGCGCATCGCCGTCGCCGAAGCCGCGCGGAACCTGGCTTGCGCGGGTGCCACGCCGCTCGCCACCACGGACAACCTGAACTTCGGCAACCCCTACAAGCCGGAGAATTTCTGGCAGCTCCGCGAGTGCGTCGAGGGCCTGGCCGAAGGCTGCACCGCCTTCAACGCGCCCGTCACCGGCGGCAACGTCTCGCTCTACAACGAAAGCCCCGCCGGCTCCATCGACCCCACGCCGACCGTCGGCATGGTCGGCCTCATCGAGGACGAGCGCCACGTCACCACCTCGCATTTCAAAACCGCGGGCGACGCCATCCTCCTCGTCGGCGACCTCGGCGACGAACTCGGCGCGTCCCATTTCCTCAAAGCCATCCATGGCATGAAAGTCGGCCCCGTCCCCCGCATGAACTACCCGCGCGAACTCGCCGTCCAGGACGCCGTCCGCTCGCTCATCAAATCCCGCCTCGTCAAAAGCGCCCACGATTGCAGCGAAGGCGGCCTCGCCGTCGCCCTCGCGGAGTCCTGCATGAGCGGCGAAAAGCAAATCGGCGCGACCATCGACCTCGGCCCCACCGGTCTGCGCCCCGACCAGGCGCTGTTCAACGAAACCCAATCCCGCATCGTCCTCAGCGTCGCCGCCACGAATGCCAGCGCCGTCCTCATGCTCCTCGAACTCCGCGGCCTCCCCGCGCGCAAGCTCGGCACCGTCGGCGGAGCGGATTTGAAAATCACCGCCAACGGCGAGACGACCATCTGGCCCGTGGCCAAACTCCACGACACCTGGTACGGAGCCATCGCCCTCGCGATGGAGGCGTAAGCATCCTTACCATATAGATTCCCTAGGTGAAGAAGATGGCGCTCACGCGGGAGCATTCATCAGTCCAATCGTCGATTGCGACATAGGCACGTTCATTTGGAGCTTTCCAGCATAAGGACCCAATGAATCGACGAGTTCCCGGAGCGTAGATGTTTTCCACACAAACCCCAGATCCGATTCCAGGTTCACCCGTCCTGAATATACGCCGACGAGACTAACCAGCGGATTTCCAAGGAACGTCATTACACCATTCTTCAATGAACATGGTCCTTTGGGCCTGAATTGGATGACGGGGGAGCCTGACTGGCCTTTGCGCGTCCGACAGTCGATTAGGATTCGTGGCAGGTCACCGAAGTCGTCTTGCGGTTCACTGGCCACTGACCCAGTGACCCATATTGCGAACGGGCGTTCCCTGGATAAGCCAAATGGAAATCCGACAACGCTCACTGAGTCTGCCGGTTCCAACTCCATTCCATCGGGAGGATCGATAAGGTCGTATGGTAGCAGAGTGACGCCTGCAACATCACGGAGCGGTAGCACGACTAAATCAGCGCGCTGTCCCAAACGCGGGTGTTCAACCCATAACTGTTCGCCATTCTCATTGTATAGCGCCTCCACTTTGTCGATCCATGTAATTGGTGCGTTCCCTGCCAAGTGCCGGATGACTATCTCGTTGGGAACTCCTCCTGTTTTTTCATCAAGCACTTTCCCAGTATCGGGATCGCGACCCGATACGTTGTGCCAGTTCGTAACTAAAAGCGGACCGGACGCACCTATGACGATGAACGCAGTCCCGGTTGCCAATACAGTTCCGTTAAACCGCATTGTTATAAACAAGGATTGTACCGATACAGGCGAAACATTCATAGCAAGCACGGAGCATGCACCTCTTGAAATTCATTGATAGCATGATTTCTCCCCCTCGTTCCCAAGCTCTGCTTGGGAATGCGCCTGTGGGGCGAAGTTGCACTTCGCGGCGGGCGGGGTGTCCGCGCGTGGGAGTCGGTGCGCGCCGCCCGCAGACACCCCCGCCATGCGAAGTGTAACTTCGCTCCCAAGGGCGTTCCCAAGCAGAGCTTGGGAACGAGAGCGGAATGATTCTTGACCAACGCCGGACAGCCGCCATTTTTCGCCGCCAAAGCTCCCGGATGAAACTGCCGAACGCACACCTCGCCATCGTCGAGCGCGAGAAGATCACAGATTATTTGCTCAACCCAGAGCACCGCTTCGGGGCGAGCAAGGCGCGGTTTTTTGTGGGGTTCGGATTTACGTCGGCAGCGTGGGAGGTGCTGGCGGCAGAATTCCACGCGCACGCCCAGGAGCACGAGGTCGCCCGCTGGCGGGAAACCGGCTTTGGCCCGCGCTACGAAGTGGAGGGTGAGATGACCGCGCCCGGTGGCCGGCGTCCGCGCGTGCGCACCGTCTGGCAGATGGATAAAGGACAGATTGCCCCGCGCCTCATCACCGCCTATCCTCTGGCCGCGTTATGATCAAAGAACACGACTGCGTGGTGCTCACGCAAAACCTGCCGGCGGAAAATCTGGAAGCCGGAGACATCGGAACCGTCGTCCACATCCACGGCGGCGGGGCGGGGTATGAGGTCGAGTTCATGACCCTGGCCGGGGAAACGGTCGCGGTAGCCACGTTGCTCCCGGCCCAACTCCGCACCATCGCCCGCCGCGACATTGCGCATGTCCGCGAGTTGCAGGCGGCTTGAATTGCCGCTGGGCAATTTTTTCAGAGAGGAAAGAAGACGGCTCATGGTCGCGGGTGGCGCAATAAGATGGTGCTGACGTTTTGAACCCCGAAGCCCACATCCATATCGGCACCTGCGCCTGGAGCTATGACGACTGGCGCGGGGTGTTCTATCCCGGGCACCTGCCTCAGGCGAAGTGGCTGGAATTCTACGCGCGGCATCTGGCGGCGGTGGAGGTGGATTCCACTTTCTATCATGTGCCGACGCCGCACGCCGCGGCGCACTGGCACGAGGTCACGCCGCCGCATTTCCGCTTCGCCTGCAAGCTGCCGCGCGAGATCACCCACGAGCGCAAGCTGCGTGACTCCGCGACCGTGCTCGCCGAATTCCTCGCCGGGATCGAGCCGCTCGGCGAGAAGCTCGCGTGCGTGCTCGTGCAACTGCCGCCTTTTTTCACGCCGGAGCGCGATGCGACCGCACTGCGCGACTTTGTGCGCGGGCTGCCGCGCGGGGTGCGTTTCGCGATCGAGTTCCGGCACGCGGACTGGCATGTGCCGAGGTTCGCGCATCTGCTGGAGGAGCACCGGGTCTGCTGGGTGTGGAGCGATGCCACGGCGCTGGAGGAGCAGGCCGAGGGCGCGTTCGCGTTTCAGCCGGACACGGCGGACTTCGCCTATGTGCGGCTGCTGGGCGATCTCGGAAAAAAGTATGGCCCGGATGGCCGGCAGTTCCACCGCTACCGGGAGTTGATGTGGCTGCGCGATCCTGGGCTGGATAGCTGGACCGTGCGCATCCGGCAGGCGGCGGCGAGCAAGGCGGCGGTGTTCATCGCGGCGAGCAATCACTACGAGGGTTTCGCGCCGCAGACCTGCCAGCGGCTCGGCGAGCGGCTTGGCGCGAAAATCGAACTGCCCGTGCCTGACGGCGACGGCGGCCCGATCGCGGACGCCGACCCGCAGATGAACCTGCTGTAAAAGCGCACCCGCAGGCGGGTCTGCGGAAAGCGCGATTCCGCCCGCCAGGCGCACCTCAGCAGGGATCGCGCAAACTTTCGTTTGTGGGGCGAAATTCGCATGTTAAGTCATAGGCGCACACCGTCCCTCCCTACGGCGGTGTAACTTTTCCCCTCACTCCCTGCACCCCATGAAAGCCCGCCTGCTTCGCCTCCTCGTCGCCATCTGTATTGGGATCCTGCCGGGCTTTGGTGCTCGGGCGGAGTTTCCAGCGCTGGCACTTAAGCCCATTAGCTTAACCCAGATCACGTCGCCGGTGAATATCAGCAACGCGGGCGACGGCTCCAAGCGGCTCTTCGTCTGCGATCAGGCCGGTCAAATCCTCATCATCCGCGACGACATGGTGCTGCCCGTGCCGTTTCTCGATCTCTCCGGCAAACTCGTGCCCAAGGCCCCCACGACCTACCTCTTTCCCCTCAGTACGAGCTACGACGAACGCGGCCTGCTGGGACTCGCCTTCCACCCAAATTTCAACAAGAAGGACATTAATAACCTGCCGCTCCCCGGCTTTGGAATGTTTTACGCTTTCTACAGCGCGCCGTCGCCAAATTCACGGGGAGGATCCATTAGCTCCATTGCAGTCGGCAACCCATGTACGGTGACCACAACGAAGCCTCACGGATTGACGACCGGCGATGCGGTCACGATTGCCAGCGTCAGTGGAGGCAACTTCAGCCCTTCCATCAACGCCACCTACACGGTGACCGTAGGCGGTCCCAGTGACTTTACCGTGCCGGTCAATTGCCTGGATAACACTGGCGTCCTAGTCAATAACGCCAAGGTCTTTCCATTACAGCCGGTGAATTGCCGCACGACGATCTCCGAATTCCAAATCTCGGCCGGCAATCCGAATGTCGCTGACCCCGCTTCGGAGCGCGTGGTCCTTTCATTCGACAAGCCGCAGTCCAACCACAACGGCGGCCAGCTTCAGTTTGGCCCTGACGGCTTTCTATATATCAGCATCGGCGATGGCGGCAGCCAGCATGATAACGACTACGGACACACCGGCGGGCAAATGCTCAATTCAGCGACTTCAGTTTCAAGCAGCCTCGGCAACGCTCAGGACAAGACAAAGCTTCTGGGCAAAATCCTGCGCATTGATCCGCTGGGCACCAATGGCCCCGGCGGACAATATGGCATTCCGGCATCAAATCCGTTCGTGGGAGTGGGCGGTGGCGTGCGCGAGGAAATCTATGCTTATGGCGTGCGAAACCCCTGGCGGTTCTCGTTCGACGACGGACTCGGTGGGACTGGCCGCCTTTTCGAGGGCGACGTTGGCCAGGATACGGTCGAAGAGGTCAACATCATCGTCTCCGGCGGTAACTATGGCTGGCGGATCAAGGAGGGTACTTTTGACCATGACTCAACCGCGCCGAACGGTGGCTTGCCGCTGATCGCACCCATCGCCCAGTACGCCCATATCGGGAAAGTTACTGGCCCTCCCGTATTGCCACAGATCGGGGCATCCGTGACCGGCGGCTATCTCTACCGTGGGAGTGCGATTCCGGGGCTGGTCGGCAAATACGTTTTCGGCGACTACAGCCACGGCATCGGCAGTGCCAACGGAACCCTGCTCGGGCTGGAGGAAACCCCGCCTAACTCCAATAACTGGGCGCTTTCGCTGCTCCCGGTCGCCGGAGGCAACCCGCTGACCACACGGATTTACGCTTTTGGCCGCGACGAGCAGGGCGAAATTTACGTCGCCACGAAGGTCACGAAGGGTCCCTTTGAGTTGGATGTCAATGGCAAGCCCACCGGTGGCATTTACAAAATTGTCGTCGCTCAAGTTTCAACCGCGACCCTCAATCCATCGAAGGATAACACCATCTTTTCGGAGCTAACGTCAAACAGCGACGCCGGCGGGAAACTAACCTCCGGGCGCACGAACGTCGGCAACCTGCGGCGGGCCTTGCTCGGATTCAACGTGGCCGGACAACTGCCCGCTGGCGCGGTGGTCACCTCGGCGCAGTTGACCCTGAATTTGAATCAGACCACGGCCACGACCAATGCCAGCATGTCCTTGTATCGGCTCAGCCAGGACTGGGGCGAAGGCACATCCGATCCGCTGGGTAACGCTGGAGGTGCGGGCGTGGCCGCCACGGTAGGCGACGCTACGTGGACCGCCCGCTTTTACGATCCGACCAGCCCGACGCTCTGGAGCACGGCCGGCGGCAGTTACAACGCGTCGTCTTCCTCGACTGCGACCGTCGGCACCACTGCTGGCCAGTACCTGTGGACATCTGCATTGCTGGCCACCGACGCGCAAGGCTGGGTCAACACTCCCGCCACCAATTTCGGCTGGGTTCTTGTTGGCGACGAAGTGAGCAACCAATCGGCACGCCGGTTCGACAGCCGGGAAGGCGCCGCCAATGTCCGGCCCGCGCTTGCGCTCAACTATAACCCGGTGCTCCCGCCGCTCACGCGCCGCGAAAGCTGGCTGCGACAGTATTTCCCCACACCTGGCACCTATGTGGACGACCTTGCGGACTTTAATGGCGACGGCTTGGTCAGTCTGGTGGAATACGCCTTCGCCTTGTCGCCGCTGGCAGCCAATCCACCGGCCGCAGAGTTGCAGACCTCCGCGACACCATCCGGTGCCAGCACCATCTTCACCGTTACCTTCCGGCGCGATCCCCGCGCCACCGACCTGACCTACAACCTTGAAGCCAGCAGTGACATGGCAACCTGGAGCACCATCGTGCAAAGTGCCGCGGGCGCCATCCCGACCGGCAGTGGATATGTCTCCGAGGCCGAGGCGCCCGGCGAGGCGCCTGTCAAGATTGTGACGGCGACGGAAACCCTGCCCACACCTGCCAAACAATTCTTCCGCCTGCGGGTCATTCGGGCATTTTAGGAACTCCATTCTGATAGCCAGCTTAACTTTGCTCCCACCTAATTGACGAGCCGAAACCTAATGAGAGCTTCCGTTTTTCCAATCTTAGCGGTGGGTCTGCTGGCGCTTTCCGGCTCAGTGGTCAAGAGCTTTGCTGCGCAGGTCACCCTGAGTGCCGCGGCTGACACTTCCCTCTTCGAGAATCACCCCGATTCAAATCTCGGTGGCACGACCCTCGTCGCCGGGACCAACCAGCAGTATTCCCGCTCGCGCGCGCTCTTCCGCTTCGACCTGAGCGCGCTGCCCATCGGAGCGACCATTACCCAGGTTCACGTTACCCTGCATGTTACCCGGCGTCCCGATCCTGACCAGCATGGTGGACCTGTGGATTCCGATTTCAGCCTTTACCGGCTGCTCGCCGGCTGGGGCGAGGGAAGCGGGGGGGAAGTTACCGGCTCGAACGCCCAATCCGGTGATGCGACCTGGAATGATCGGCATTTTGGCTCCGCCTCATGGTCCAGCCCCGGCGGGCTCGTGGGCACGGATTACGCCAATGACCCGAGTGCCACGACTTCCGTCGGCGGGATTGGCACCTATGCCTGGGGTTCCTCCACCGAATTGATCGCCGACACCCAGGCGTGGCTCGACGATCCGGCGGCGAACTTCGGTTTCATCCTCATCAGTCAATCCGAAGGAACGTCCGGCACGGGAAGGCGCTTTGCGTCGCGGGAGCAGCCGGGTGGCGGCATTCCTGGCCCTCAGCTCGAATTAACCTACAGCGTTCCAGAGCCATCCCCGCTGGCCCTTGCGGGCATGGGTTTGCTTGGCATCCGGTGGCGTCGGCGGATACCGATACCATAATAGTTACCAGCTCTGGGGCTGGTAATGACATTAAGTCATTTGGTCACGATGTCGTCCGACGTCCACAGGGTCTTGTCCGGACCGGCTGACCTGACTTCCATCAAGTCGCTGGAGAGCTGGTGAAAGAAATAGGGCGTCCCCCACCGATCCAGGAGTTCGCCGTCCGCGCTCAGGGGCTGGCCTTCCGGTGGTCCTAGCCGGGCCTGTTTGGGGTTTCCGCCCATCACCGCCCGCATGATCTCCGCATTAGTTCCCACCGGATTCTCATGGTACAGGGTTCGATAATCGCGCAGCATCAATCGGACTTTGTCCAGTTCGATTGCCGCCTCCGGCTCAGCCTGGGGCGGCGGCACCTTTGGAACAAAGGTTCTTGCCCCAACGGTTACTGGGACATTGGGCGGCAATGGGTTCGCATTCGGTTGCGTGGAAGCGCTGGGTGCAATGCCCGGAGCCGTGGTGCCGGACGAGGGAGAAGCTATGGATGAGTCTCGATGTGCAAGGGCGTCTCTGCCCGCAGCATTTCCATGATCGGGGTGCGCTGCACGATCGCCTGACACCGCCTCGATGCCTTCCTGCGGTGGAAAATCCTTCTGCGCTTCCTCAGGGCGTCTTGCCAGCCACACCAAGGCCGCCATCGCCAGTGTCATGGTCACAACGATCAGCGTGCGCTTTTTCATAATGGCACTGATAGCTCAAACCGGGACAAGGCTCTCAACGCATCTCCGATCAGTCAGAACATGGATTTGGCTGCCCCATCAATAGGACAATCCGTTCCTAGATGAACGGCACACTCATCCGTCCGAAGCGGCCCAGGTTTGGGAAGATCGTCGAGAGATTGGCGCTATCGACGCCAAACCAGCTCGCGAGTTCCGCCGCATATTGGTCCACCGCCATCGTCGGAATCCAGCGCCCGGTGCCCGTGTCATCGGGGCCGTTGACCGTCAAAGCCGGGAGCTTTCCATAGGTCGCCCCGCCTTTGACCGCGCCACCGACCACGATCTGATGCCCACCCCAGCCGTGGTCGCTGCCCAATCCGTTCGAGGGAAAAGTGCGGGCAAAATCACTGACCGTAAACGCCGTCACTTCGTTGGCCATGCCGAGATCGGTCATGGCTTTCATCAAAGCGTTTATCGACTGGCTCAACTCCGCAAACAGGTTGGCCTGCTGGCCGAGAATTACCGCGGCGTCATTTGTGGTCGTAGCTCCTGCGTTATTGGTCTGTCCGGTGTGGGTATCGTAGCCTCCGACTTGGACAAAGAAAATCTGGCGTTTCATGCCGAAGCCGGTTCCCGCACCGCCGCCGGCGATATAGTTCCGCTTACCTGCATCAATCAGGCGGGCGACCATTTTCATCTGGCTCATCAGACTCGAACCGAAAGTCGCTCCGCCGTTTGGCGTGGTGATGTTTCCCGGAAAATAGCTTAGCCAAGGCGCGCTGGCGTTGACCGCGAGCGCCGTGCTCACCAAGCCCGACTCAGCTATGGCGTGATCGAGGATTTTGCCATAGGCACCGATTTGAAGATCGGGAAGTGCCTTGTCGGTGTTAATGATGCTTTGCAGTGTGGGCAGGCGGGAGGGTGCGTTGGTCAGACTGCTCGAGACCGCCACTGCGCCGCTGGTCGTCACAGAATACTGGGCGGCGGCATTTTGATCGCCCACCTCAAATTTATTGGAACCGGCCAGCGTGATCGCCATGGAAATCTGCCCCCCCGCATTGACATCCACCGGCGTCGTGAGCAGATCGGCCATGCGGCCACCCCAGCCGCTCACGGGAGGTTTGTCTGGAATAGAGGTCTGCCATTGGATCTGCTGATCGCTATGGGAGAAAAGCTGCGGCGGTTTCGGAACCGAGCCGGAGTTGTATTGCGCCTTGGTGAGCGGATAGCTCAACGTGCCCACATTCAACATGGCAGCCACCTTCGCCGCATTGTAGGGCGGTGTATTGGTCTGATTGAACGAATTCGCCAGTTCGATCAACGCCGGGTGAAACCCGTAGGAGTGTCCGTCCGCCGCCGGAAATCCGGCTTGTCCGTTCATGGAGGTCAGAGCTTGGGCGGTCGCCGGATTGCCCGACACGGCGTTGGGAATGGCAAGGACCGGCGTCCGGACCGCCGCATAGTTCGCCCATTCCGATGGGTTGACGGGAATGATCAGGTTATTCCCGTCGTTGCCGCCGTTCAGAAAGACGCAAACCAGCGCCTTGTAACCGGTGACACTGGACTGGGCGATTGCCGAATTGATGAAACGGAGATCGCGCAGCGTATTGCTTAACGCAGCAGTGCCGACCGCCGCGCACGCGGCCTGACGGATAAAGGCTCTGCGGCTCTTGAGTGATAGATAGGAATCAGGGTTCATGGGGCGTTATTTTTGAATGGCGTATTCGGGCGAGACTACAATCAGTTGCACGATGGCTCGAACCCGGTCTCTCATTTGGCTGTTGGTCGGGGTCGCTGAGAGCGGGAAGTTTGTCGTATTGGCCACAAAGCTCACGATGCCGCTTTTCGTCGAAGCTAGCAAATTCCCTCCGGTCAGGAGGGTGTTCATCGTTTCAACAAGAATAGTAATAGCCGCTGTGCTATTCGTCTGGGCCGCCGTCATATAGGGGTTCAAATCCATGGCAATGGCCCCGCTGCCGGCCCGGAAACTGCCAAAGCCATTGGTATTGCCGGCGTTGACAATCGATCGTGAAGCGGTGTTCGTCATACCCATTGTTCCAGTGTCATTGGAAAGTTGGAACTCCGGCGTCGTGAGCCCGGCGGTGGCCAGAGGCCCGGGGAATTGATAGTCAGGATAGAAGAAGTTGAAGACCGACGGCGCATTGAGTGGCGTCTGGCTGAGGTCCGCGGTGTCAGAGCTGGAGCCGACATTCCATGTGCTCAGTTCGATCATCAGCGTTCCGTTGCGCGTGAGTGGCGCAGCCACCAGCGGATAGACCGTGACCGAGTTGCCCTGGGAACCATTGGTGATCGCTGGGCTCGTGGTCACGGTGAAGTGATCCGAGTCCACGATGCTCCCGACCGTGTAAATGCCATCGACCGCCGGGGTGGGGCTGTTAAAGACCGTGAAGTCGAGCTGGACTTGAGCGCCTGCGTTCAAATTGTGATTGCTCGCAGTGGCGACGGTAATCGTTGAAGTGGTCGAGACGGTCGAGACACTATAGCCGCCGGTGAGCCGGGGAATGAGGCAGCTTCCGCTCGCGTTGGCCGGGGCCGAGGCGAGCGTGATGGTGAAGTTGGTCGCAGTGGCCGTCGTGATGGGATAGATGCCATTGAACCCGCCGACGAGCAGCCCTCCGGAAGAAAACTGGACATAGAGCTGCTGACCCGCGGTATAGCCCGAGGCGGTGATCGTCACGGTGTTGCCGACGCTGTTGTAGTTGAGGGAGGAGAGGGAGCCCGCGTTCACCGTGAAATTGTTGGGTGTCAGCGTGCTGCCCGAGGTGCTGCCAAAGGTCGTATTGCCAATGCTGACCGAGAAGTTGGTCGCGGTCGCGCTGGTCACCGTGTAGTTTTGCACCGTATTGAATGGTGCATTGGAGCCAAGTGTCCCCGAGGTGAACTGCAAAGCCACGGTGTCGCCCAATTGATAGCCGGGCGCGGTGATCGTGGTGTTGGGAACCTGGCAGTTTCCAGTGGTATCCGCGGGGACCGATCCTAGCATAATGGTGAAATTCGTGTTATTCGCGGTGTTAATCACATACAGCCCGTCCAACGATGCGCCTGCGAGCCCGCCGGTGGTGAACTTCACGTAAACGCTGTTGCCCGCCGCATAGCCCGCCGATGTGACCGTCACTGTGCTTCCGACATTGGCATAGGCCAGGGTGGGTGTGGTGAGGGTATAGCTCGGCGTCACGTTACTGACGGAATAGGACTGCGAAGTGGGCAGATTGGTGGCGGAAGCTCCCGCATCCACGATATTGTCGAGGAAGACGGTATCGCTGGTATTGAGCCGGTGGGCCGTGGGTGTGGTCAGCAAGATCGCCGGAACGCCCAATTCCCGGTAAGCGGCTGAAATGGCATTTGCCGGGAAGGTTCGCGCCGGTCCGGTGATGCGAAGCACGGGCTCGCGTTGCTTGCCAAAGGTGACGGCGCTTTTCGCCGTGGCGCTGCGCGCTTCGGAGTCGAGCAGGATGGCCCGGATGACCTGCTGCATATCTCCGCGGACTCCATTGCCGGCGATGGGTTGCCCCAGCGCATCCACGAATTGCTCGCCGTTGAAGGCGCGCACGACCCTTTGCACATAGGCCGGCTGGGGATTGCTCGTGACGAGCCGCTGGATGAGCTGGCGGCAGATGAACGGTGCGACGGTGGAACTGTTCATGATCTGATCGAGAAGCGCCTCGAAATCCTGGGTGCAGTAGTTGTCGAAAAGATTGTTGGGCGGCAGTGCTCCCGAGTTACTCGAGTCGGCCTGGGAACCGGTCACGGGTGTGGTGATCGGCGTGTAGGCGATGGAGGCGGGCGAAAGCGCGGCGTTGGCTGCCGGCAGCATGACATTGTCCAAGCCGATCTTGCTGCCCAACTCGTGATGGGTCGGCACGAGGGTCATTGGGGTGAAAAAAGTCTGCGACGGGCCGAAGTTCGTGGGCAAGCGATTATTACCCTGGAGGCTCTGGCCCCAGTTCCAGCCGGTCAGGACACGGGCAAAGCCAGTAATGACGTTTTGGTCATAGGTCGGCACAGGACTGCCGGCCGAATCGAGCACTAGTGTGGCATCGGGCCACAGTCGGTAGAGGCCGAGGGAGAAAAGCTGCATGATCTCACGGGCGTAGTTCTCATTCGCGTGAAGCCCCGTGGTCAGGTTTCCTTTGTCATTGGCCCGCATGTCGAGATACACCCCCATCGCCGGGGTCAGCGAGACGGTCTTGAGGAGATTGCGGAAGTTGCCGAAGCAGTTGTCCAGCAGGGTGTCGTAGTAGGGAGACAGGTAGCGCGCTTCATTGTTTAACGGGCCGGTGTCTGAAACGACCATGATTTCGCTCAGGGCGAATGCCAGCCTTTGCCGCAACTGATCCGGCGCTGTGACCGACTGCTGCCACCACGAATTGAAGGACCGGTCGCTCGGATAGGGCTGCGTCGGATCGGAACTGAGGTTTGCCAGCACATAGGGCGTGTGATGGGACGCCGCAATGCCGAATTGCGCGGTCATCCAGGCGTCGTATCCGACGGATTTGACGCTGGTCATGTCCGTCGGACTCGGGCCGAATGTCGCCTGAGTCAAGAACCGGGAGTTATCCGCGTCACTGGAGGAGTGATTGTCCGCCCATGCTGGGTAGCTGGGTGCCGCTGGCGCGACTTGCGAGCCTTTGGTGAATCCGAAAGTGCCGGAGAGTTCGCCGTTGGGATTGGCGACTGTCTTAACGAGCAGAAATGCGGCACCATTGGTGAGACTGGTGAGAGCCGGGCCGGAAATGCCGCTCCAAGTATAGCCGGTATCGTTGGTCTTTGAGCCGGGGTAAAACTTATCCTGGGCGTCAAGGTCGAACAGGAGCGTTGGCGAGGCCAGGCTTCCCGAGTAAATTCCCCGGCCCGTGACGGCGGAATTGAGACCGGAGGGATTGAAATAATGGACGATGGCCGTGGAACCGGTGAGCCGCAGATAGGCCGAGCCTGTGGCGGCTGACGCGACTCCCGGAATGGCCGAGAGATTGGTGACATAAAGCGATCCTGTGACAGCCGTCGTGGCCGGGTTATCCCACGGCGAAAGGACATAGCCGGGTGTCACGGAAACTAGGGTGGCGACGTTGCCGGCGTTGACGGTCGTGCTCCCGGTCGGGTCCATGAGCCAGCCGACCGCGAGGTTGCCCGCGACCGGGGCGGCGGCACCCAGATTGTGGAGCACCTCGAAGTAATACTTCTGCCCGCTGACCAAGGACAGCCAGCCGGATTTCTGAATCGTCTGGGCCAGGTAGTCGCGTGTGGCGGTGCCGCTGGGTCCTGCGGTCAAGCAGCGCCGGACTTTATTGACCGCATCGCCGTTTATCGAGACCCATAGCTCCGCCACGTTGCCGGTCGCCGCCGGGTCACCATTGGCGGCGATGTAGAAGTAATAGTTTCCGGTCGTCGGCACCGTGATGTAGCCGCGCAGGCGTTCGCCGGTGCTGGTGCCTCCACCGGTCTGGGTGCTGTTGTCTTCCAGCGAGGTCAGGGAAGTGTCGGTGGACGAGGGTGCAGTGCTAACCGGAATATCGGAGACATTGCGGCCCGCAAGACCGGTCCATGTTTCCCTGGTAACGGTTCCGGTTGAGTTCACGACCGTGATGTTCAGCCCGGCACTGCCCGTTCCGGCGGCGTTTGTGGCCTGAACCGAGACGGAATAACTCCCGGAGACAGTCGGTGTGCCGGTGATTGCGCCGGTGCTTACATTCAAAGCCAGCCCGCTCGGCAGCAGGGCGCTGCCCGGAGTCAGGACATAGGTGTTCGGGCCATTGCTCGCGGTGACGGTGAGCAGCGGAGGGGCGGCAGCCGTGGTGCTATAAAGATGATTGGCAAAAGCGACCACCGAAGAATCGCTCGTGATAGCTGGCGGGATCGCTCCGGCCGTTCCGGTAGCAAGCGGATAGAGCCGACTCTGCGGAATGACCTGCTTTACCTGATCCGCGCTATACCAGGAGAGGTGCGCCTCATCGCCACCATTTCCCTGATAGTATTCCATTCTGATGTCATAAAGGACACCGGCTTGAAGGGTGATTTGTCCAGCCCATTCTGTCGTCCCCTGAGCCAGCCACTTGTCAATGACCAGTTGCCCATTGACCCAGAGTTTCGCTCCGTCGTCGGTCTTCGTCACGAAATAGTAGGTTTCTGAATACTGCGGCATCACCTGACCGACCCAACGGGTCACGAAATAGGTGGCATTGATCCCTGCGACCGGAACCGCACCGTTCCAGACAAAATCGACTGTCGGGTCAAGCCGGGTAACGGGGGTGCCATTGAAGAGGGTGCCGGGGTAGGCTGGCGGGCTGCCGAGTGCGGATGAATAGTTGAAGTACGAGCCCATGAGACCCGTGCCGGTGGGGGTCGGGGATGGGTAGATCGTGACCACGGCCTGGCTCGGGCTGCCCACGGTGTAGCCACCACCGGAGCCGGCCGTGACGATCACGGCTCTCGTGGTCTTAACATTCGCGTTGTAAAGCGGCGTGACTTTCAACTCGACTGACTTTACCCCCGCCGGGAAAGTAACTGAACCGGGGAGGGCCAGGTAATCCACTCCCGGCTGGGCGGTGGTTCCGGCAATCGTCAGGACCGACAACGGCACTGTGATCGTGCTGAAAAGATAGTAGCCGCCGCGGCTCACAGTGATGATTCCCAAGTCCGTGGCCGGTGTCGCGCCGTCAGTGGGAGCCGTGGTCGTGGGATCGGTCGCGGCGATGGTAACGACATTTTGCTGAGTCGTCAGCGCGCTCGAAAGGGTGGAGCTGGTGTAGCCGGATTGGGCGGTAATGGGCGAACCCATGGAATAACCGAGTATTTGTTTGGCCCAGTCGCTGACTCCATCGCCCTGGCTGGCCTGGTCGAGAACCTTCACATGGAAAAAGGCGCCGGCGCTTTTCGGCACAGTCAGCGTCTTGAGTGTCCCGTCTCCGGCGACGCTGGGCAGGGTGCCCGGCAACCAGGTGGCATCGGTGAGGGTGGCCTTGCTCTCAGCCTGGTAGAGCTTTCCGCTCACGGTCGGAAACGTGAGCAGCAATTGCGTCGGATTGCCCGTTAGCGTCGTTAGCTTGAAGTGGACATCGACCACCCCTTTCTGGAAAGGATTCGTCCCCGCGGCGAGTTCATCGCCATTGGTGACGCCGTCGCCATCGTCGTCCTTGGAGAGCCACCCGGCATAGGGTGCCTGTTCGTTCAGTTGTGCATCGAGCACGTTGTATTTCTGCTTCCAAACCGATTTGTTGATGTTGGCATCGATCTGGCCATGCGAAGGCATGGGCAGCCCCAGCAGCATGAGGGCGAGGAGCGGCGAGAAAAGCAGATGCAGGGTGCGAATCCGGCGTGGTGTGAAAATGCGATTTTGGCTCATGGTAAGTGATGGGGATTGGAACGAAATGGAACTCTCGCACTGTTATGGAGCGTGAAGCGTTCCGAAGGGGGGCGAAAGTTTGGCAAAATAGCGTGCGGAATCGATGTCGCAAACGGAAATGTTACCGCTGGCTCCTATGCGCTGAAAACCGGACGAAGCGATGCGCGACGCACTCCCGAGTCTTCCTGCGCTGATTCGGGATTCGTTTCAGCAAGGATAGTCTGGCAGAGCAAAGGTTGGATTCTCGATTGGATATAATTGACTCCACTCATAAAATCGGCACGCTGCCGGTGTGAAAGTCCCCATGCATGTGGTTCTGGCCCGCCGCGAGCGGCTGGCCCAACTGCTCGAACAACACCGCTACCTCCCGCTGAAGGAGCTTTGCCGCCGCCTCGGAGTTTCCGAGGCGACGGCCCGGCGCGATCTGGCGGCACTGGTCGGGGAGAAGAAGATCACCCGCACCTACGGCGGGGCGCTCCACGAGTTTAATGATCGGTTCCCGTCATTTCGAGAAAGGCAGGGTGACGGGTCTCGGGCCAAGGCGAAAATTGCCAGGGCGGCGCTCGCGTTCTTCGAGCCAAACCGGGTCTATTTCTTCGATTCCGGCACTACGATTTTCGCGCTGGCGGAGGCCTTCCGCGATCATCCGGTCACGCCCGTGACCATTGTCACGTCGAATCTCCCGGTCGGGGAAATGCTCGCGTCGATTCCCGGCGTGCAGGTCTTCCAACTCGCCGGACAACTCCTCCATCTCCAGTCCACCCTGCTCGGCGAGACGGCGCAGAAAAGCCTCGAGTTTTGGAACTTCGACCTTGCGTTCCTGTCCACCGAAGGCATGGATGCCAAGGGGCTTTGGAATTCGCAGGCCGCCATCGTCGAGCAGCAGAAGGTCGTGCTCCGGCGGGCGGGGCGGAGTGTCTTTTGCATCGACGGCTCGAAGCTGAACCGGCAGGCCCCGTATTTCCTGCTCCCGTGGGATCAGGTGGACGTGCTCCTGACCGACGTTCCGAACGAAAAACTCGTCCGCGCCGGAATCTCGCTCAATGAAAGCCAGCGTGTCCAGGCGAGCGCCAGAACCACCGCCCGCCCGCCCCCCCCGGAGCCGCACCCGCCAACCGACGCCCTGGGCGAAGCGGATTTTCCGATCCATTGTTTATGATTGATGTCGGTCTTAATAAAAATGAAGTTTTCCATTGACCGATGGTGGCAAACTTATATGATCGTATCCAGTCATATAACTTTCTGACCGCGCCATGAGTCTCACCCAAGCCCCCAGCCGCCCCGCCGTCGAAGCGCTCGTGCGCTCGTCGCTCTTCCGGCAGCTTGGGCACGCGGCTCCGGCGGCTCCCGCTCCGACGCTCGTGGTGAACAGTTCGGCGCGGCACATGCACATCTCTCCGGAGAATCTGGAAACGCTCTTCGGCGCGGGGGCCAAGCTGACGGTGCATAAGTGGCTTTATCAAGAGGGGCAATTTGCCGCCGAGCAAACCGTCACGCTCATCGGGCCTCGCCGCCGGGTTATTCCGAATCTCCGCATCCTCGGTCCGTGCCGGAACCTCACGCAGATCGAACTCGCCATCACCGACGCCATCCAGCTCGGGGTGGATCTCCCGGTGCGCATGTCCGGCGACATCAAAGGGACGCCAGGCGGATACGTGATGGGGCCAAAGGGGATGCTGGAGATGCCTGACGGGCTCATCCGCGCGGCCCGCCATGTCCACATGTCCCCGTCGGACGCCGCTTTTTACGGGGTCAAGCACCTCGACCGGATCACCCTGAAAGTGACCTCGCCCTATTGCAACACCCGCTTCGACGACCTGATTGCGCGCGTCGATCCGAGTTTCAAACTAGAAGTCCACATGGACACCGACGAAGCCAACGCCTGCGACCTCGAACGCGCGACAAAAGTCGAACTTTTCAAAACCCAGTAAGCCGCGAAGCCCGCGGCGCATTTCAACCCAACAAACCAACAACAAAAACAAATGAGCGAAGCAATCGGACTAATCGAAACTCGCGGCTACGTGGGCCTGGTGGAAGCCAGTGACGCCATGGTCAAGGCCGCGAATGTGCAAC
>JAYWEP010000056.1:0-3041 GCA_043779205.1 Chthoniobacter sp.
GGGTGTGTGTCGTTTGCGTTTCATGGTGAGAGTTCGGCGGCGCTATCGCGCCGCCAATCTCTCATAGCGCCTGGATCAACTTTTGGGGAGCAGGCCAAAGAGACTTGGAGAAGGCGTAACGATGGAGAAATTCCTAGAGTCAAACGCTGACATTACCGGAAAGGACGTGGAGGAATGCCTAGAAGATGTCCAGCGAAGTCTGTCTACAGCGTGACGACAAACATTCTGTGTTCCGGTATCGCCTTTGACTTATCCCAAAACCTACAAATGAGATCTATAGAAGAAATCTCGAGAGCGGTCGAAGTGGTATACGGAAGAGGTGGTGAGAATCTCTTCTTAGAAGCAGTTCAAAGTTTGGAAGTTCTAGGAGATTTGCTTTCTCAACTGTGCGGATCAGGGACGAAGCACTTCGATGACGCGACAATCGACTCCGTGAATATCGCCTTTTGCGAGTTCAGGTATGGCGGAAATCCCGAGCTTGCCACCTTGGACTCGATCGCGAAGGCGCATAAAGCAACTGAGGAATGCGTATCTATGATTCAAAGGCTTTATGCGGTTTCGATTCATCGCGCCAATAGGGATCAGGATTTGGCGATCTTCACCAGATTGATTAATACGTCGTTCAATCGGGCCATGGCAGTGCTTCCAGAGAGTTTTCATCCTCCCTACCCAGCCAATAAAGATGACATTAAGGAGTTTCTTGTCGGGATTCTCAGGTGCGTACGTAAGATGCGGCTGGACAAAGCCATTGCATCCTTTCCTCCGTTCCAAGAGTTCTTTTGCAATTTCCAGCCCTCACTAGCACTCGGTATAGACTATCTCCGCAAATTGGGCGTCGGCTCCGAAGCAGGGATGTTCGAAAGGGATTTGCTCTCGCCGTTCTAATAGTGCCTTTACGTGGAACCGCTTCCACCGCCTCGAGCGTTGACACTGCGCGTCACGCCCGGCACGTTTCCGCACGCGATGCCCGCCGCTCCCCACATCCCAAAACGCGCCGCTGCGAATCCGCAGCGCGCGCTTTCCAAAACCGTCTCACCCAACGGCCGCCAGCCGAAATCCACCCGCGCGTCGCGGCCTGCGCCGGAGCTGATCTTTGGCGATCTTTGGGAATACGATCCGGCTCCCGAGACGGCGGACCCGAAGCTCAAGGCGCGCTATGACCTTTTCATCAACGGCCAGTTCACCGCGCCGAAGGGCGGGCGGTATTTCGACTCCATCAATCCGGCCAATGAGCAGAAGCTCGCCGAGATCGCGCTCGCCGGGGCCGCGGATGTGGATGCCGCCTTTCAGGCTGCGCGCCGCGCTTACGACCATGTCTGGAGCAGGATGCCGGGCCGCGAGCGGGCGAAGTATCTCTTTCGCATCGCGCGGCTGCTGCAGGATCGCGCGCGGGAGTTTGCCGTGGCGGAGACGCTCGACGGCGGGAAGCCGATCAAGGAGTCGCGCGATTTCGATGTGCCGATGGCGGCGGCGCATTTTTTCTATCACGCGGGCTGGGCGGACAAGCTGGACTACGTGGCGCCGGGCCGCCGGGTGGCCCCGCTCGGCGTGGTGGGCCAGGTCATCCCGTGGAATTTCCCGCTGCTCATGTGTGCGTGGAAAATCGCGCCCGCGCTGGCGATGGGCAACTGCGTGGTGCTCAAGCCGGCGGAGACCACACCGATCACCTGCCTGAAGCTCGCGGAGATCATCCAGGACGCGGGGCTGCCGGCGGGCGTGGTGAATTTTGTGACCGGCGCGGGCGAGGTCGGAGCGGCGGTGATGGGCCACGCCATTCCGGCGAAGGTCGCGTTCACGGGCTCGACGGAGGTGGGCAAGATCATCATGCGCTCGCTCGCGGGCTCGGACAAAAGGATGACGATGGAGCTGGGCGGCAAGGCGGCGAACATCGTCTTCGACGACGCGCCGCTCGACCAGGCAGTGGAAGGCATCGTGAACGGCATCTTTTTCAACCAGGGCCACGTCTGCTGCGCGGGCTCGCGTCTGCTCGTGCATGAGCCGGTGGCGGAGCGCGTGCTGGCGAAACTCAAGAACCGTCTCCGCGTGCTGCGCGTGGGCGATCCGATGGACAAGAATACCGACCTCGGGGCGATCAATTCCCGGGAGCAGCTCGGGCGCATTCGGGAGTTAGTCGAGCATGGGGTAAAGGAGGGCGCGGAGATGTTTCAGCCGGTCTGTAAGTTACCGGCGAAGGGCTTTTACTTTCCGCCGACGTTATTTAGCGGGGTAAGTATGAGTCATCGCATTGCGCGGGAGGAAATCTTCGGGCCGGTGCTTTCGATACTTACTTTCCGCACGGTCGATGAGGCGATCGAGAAGGCGAATAACACAGCCTATGGGTTAAGTGCCGGGGTGTGGACGGACAAGGGTTCGCGCATTTTGAAAATGAGCACGGAGCTGAAGGCGGGTGTGGTGTGGGCGAACACGTTTAACAAGTTCGATCCGGCGTCGCCCTTCGGCGGGTACAAGGAAAGCGGCTTTGGGCGGGAGGGCGGGCGGCAGGGGCTGCTGGATTACTGCCAGCTTGTTTGAGCGCTATGTTTTTTGAAACGCAGAGACGCAGAGACGCAGAGAACGCAGAGAAATCTCCGATCTATTGGCTTTTCCTCCGCGACCTCTGCGCCTCTGCGTCTCTGCGTTAAAATTCCCCCATGTCCCGCCTTCCCATCACCAAGACCCCGAAAGTCTATGTCGGCGGCGCTTTCATCCGCTCGGAAAGTGCGCGCGTGTTTCCGCTGAAAGACGCGGCGGGAAATTTCTACGCCAACATCCCGCAATGCACGCGCAAGGACCTGCGCAATGCCGTCGAGGCCGCCGCGAAGGCCGGCCCCGGCTGGGCGAAACGCACCGGCTACAATCGCGGCCAGATTCTTTACCGCCTCGGCGAAATGCTCGAGGCCCGCGCCGGTGAGATGGCCGGTGCGATCCTCCTCGGCGGCGCCTCGAAAGCCGCCGCCGCGCGCGAGGTCGCCGCGAGCGTGGACCGGCTGATCCACTACGCCGGCTGGGCCGACAAATACGAGCAGGTGCTCGGCAACGTG
>JAYWEP010000057.1:0-8139 GCA_043779205.1 Chthoniobacter sp.
GCGTGCGAAGTCAGATTTTGCATCCCAAGCTTCTGCCAAAACCGCTCTCAAAAGTACATTTATAATTACTAGAATTCAGACTTTCGGTACATACTCTAAGACAAATCGAGCTGCAGATGGCCGAGGCGATGCTTTGGCCCGACGCGCAGTATCAAGCATGGTGGAAGATCGTGGAAGGCGCTATGCCGCAGCATCCGCTGGCCGCGCTGTCGCTGCCCGGCCTCGCTGAAATGCGGACGCGGCTGCAGCAATCGCAGGTCGAGCGGGCGTTGCTCGGCGCGGGGCTGACGCTGCTCCAGAACGGGCCGGAGCAGCTCGCGCAGTTTCGCGATCCGGTGGGCGGCGCAGCGTTTTCATACGTGGAGAAGCCGGACGGCTTCGAGCTGCAATCGACGTTCAAGAAAAATGGCAAGCCCGTGACGATGAGCTTCACGCAGCCGAAGTGACGCAAGGCCCGTCCGGCTTTAGAACGTATCATCCATCGCCGGGGCGGCTGGAAACGGGCGGCAGCTTTTGGAGTGCGCCAGTCCTCTGGCGCTTTGCGGAGGCGACGGAGCCGGGGTGGGAATCGTTCGCGCCCGCCGTGTCGCTCCTCTTCCACTAAAGCGCCAGAGGACTGGCGCACTCCAAAACCTCGCGGCACGCGCGGGGCGCTTCGGCTGGCGGGAGCGTGTCTCCGCAACGGGCGGAACACGCACTAATGGAAATCGTATGACTTCACCGCCGTCGCTGCCTCGTGGTGCAGCGCGAGGACGCGGCGGGCTTTGATGTGGATGACGTGGTCGGAGTTTTGCACCACGCCTTCGATTTGGAGAAAAGGCTCCTGCGTCACGACGAGGCGGCTTTGCTCGAAAAGCTCGGGCGTGAGGATGGCGTTGGCCGTGCCGGTTTCGTCTTCGAGGCTGACGAAGACGTAGCCTTTCGCGGTGCCGGGGCGCTGCCGGCAGATGACCGCGCCGGCGATGCGTACCAGCTCGCCAGACCGCGCCTGTACAAGATCGGCGGCCCGCCACACGTCGGGCAGGCTCGCGCGGAGGAGCTGCATGGAGTGCGCGCCGATGGTCAGTTCCTGGCCGGCAAAGTCCGCGCTCAGGCGTTCGTGCGGCTCCATGATTCGGAGCGGTGCGGCTGCGGTCGGCGGGGCGCTGCGCGTGAAAAGATCGTCCGCCGGCTGCGGCGCTTCCACGCGCCAGAGGGCGTCGCGGCGATGCGCGGCGAGCGCGTTCAGCGCGCCGAGCGCGGCCAGCGTGCGCCATTCCTCCGCGCTCAAACTCACGCGTCGTTTCAGCTCCTCGACCGACGCAAACTCCCCTCGCCCGCGCTCCGCGAGCAGCCGCTCGCCCGACTCGCGGCGCAGCCCTTTCACCACGCAGAGGCCGAGCCGGATCGTGTCATCCGTCTCGACCGTGCAGCGCCACTCGGAGCGCGCGAGGCAGACGGGCCGCACGCGCAGGCCGTGGCGCTGCGCGTCTTTCACGAGCGTGGCGGAGCTGTAGAAACCCATCGGCTGATTGTTCAGCAGGTTCGCGCAAAACTCGGCGGGGCGATGCACCTTCAGCCACGCGCTGGCGTAGGCGAGCAGGGCAAAGCTGATCGCGTGCGACTCGGGAAAACCATAGACGGCGAAGGACTGCACGGACTTCACGATCTGCTCCGCGACCTCGGCGGGCACTTGCTTTGCGGCCATCGCGGCGCGCAGTTTCACGCACACTTTTTCCATCCGCTCGTGCGAGCGGTGAAAGCTCAGCGCGCGGCGCAGCTCCTCCGCTTCGCTGCCGCTGAAGTCCGCCATGACCATCGCCATTTTCAAAAGCTGCTCCTGAAACAGCGGCACGCCGAGCGTCCGCTTGAGCACCGGTTCGAGGTCGGGGTGCATGTAGGTGACCGGCTCGCGCCCCGCGCGCCGCGCGAGATACGGGTGCAGCATGTTTCCCTGGATCGGGCCGGGCCGGATGATCGCGACCTCGACGACGACATCGTAGAAACACTCCGGCTTCATCCGCGGCAGCGTGGCCATCTGCGCGCGGCTTTCGATCTGGAAAACGCCGATGGTGTCCGCGCGCTGCATCATCTCGTAAGTCGCCGGATCGTCCTGCGGGATGGTGGCGAGATCGACCTCGCGCCCGCGCTCGCGGCAAAGCTCGATGGTGTCCTGCAGGACCGACATCATGCCGAGCCCGAGGAGATCGACCTTGATGATGCCGAGGTCGGCGCAGTCGTCCTTGTCCCACTGCGCGACGACGCGGCCGGGCATGGAGGCGTTCTCCAGCGGCATCACGGAATCGAGCCGGCCCTGCGCGATGATCATGCCGCCGGAGTGCTGGCCGAGATGCCGCGGCAGGCCGTGGATGCGCTGGTAGAGCGAGGCGAAATGCGAGGCGCGCGAATGCTCGCGGGGCAGGCCGGCCATTTCCATCTGCGCCTGGAGATCGAGCGTGTGCGGGAAGTCGCCGTTCGCGAAGAGGCTGGAGAAGCGCTCCATGATGTCGGCGGGAAAGTTCAGCGCCTTGCCGATCTCGCGCATCGCGCTGCGCCCGCGGTAGGTGATGACGTTGGCGGTCATGGCCGCGCCGTTTTTGCCGTAGCGCCGATAGACTTCCTGGATCACGCGCTCGCGCCGGTCGCCGCTCGGCAGGTCGAGGTCGATGTCCGGCCAGCTCTTGCGCCCTTCGCTGAGGAAGCGCTCGAAAAGCAGCTCGGATTTCACCGCGTCCACGGCGGTGATGCCGAGGCAGTAGCAGACCGCGGAGTTCGCCGCGCTGCCGCGGCCCTGCACCATGATGTTTTCCGCGCGGCAGAAATTCACGATGTCCCAGACGATGAGAAAATATCCCGCGAAGCCGAGCCGCCCGATGAGATCGAGCTCATGCCGGAGCTGGCGGGCGACGCGGCGCGAGAGGCGGCCGTAGCGGCGGCGTGCGCCGGCGAGGGTTTCGCGGCGGAGGAAATCCTCGGCGGAGGCGCCGTCGGGCAGCGGGTAGCGGGGAAATTCGTAGCCGAGATTTTCGAGCGAAAATTCGAGGCGCTCGGCGAGGCGCTCGGTGTTGGTGATGGCGTCGGGGAGATCGCGGAAGAGGTCGGCCATGGCGCGGCCGTCGAGCAGGGCGCGGCGGTTGTTGCGCGCGAGGAGGCGGCCCGCGGCGTCGAGATGCGTGTGCTTGCGGATGCAGGTGAAAACGTCGAGCACCTCGCGGTTGGCGGGCGTGTCGTAGAGCACGCCGTTGGTCGCGAGCAGGGGAAGTCGCTGCGCGGCGGCGAGCGCGGTGAGCTGGGCGTTCACGCGGTTTTCTCCGCGCACGCGGTGGCGCTGGATCTCGACGAAAACACTGCGGTCGCCAAACGCGGCGGTGAGCTTTTTCATGACGGTGGAAGTGGCCGCTGTATCGCCGAGCGCGCGGTGGAGCGGGCCTTCCTCGTCGCCGGTGAGCGCGACGAGGCCGGGCGCAAATTCCGCGAGTTCGTCCCAGCACACGGCGCTCGCGTGCTTGCTCCCGCGGAGCCGCGCGCGGGTGATGAGGCGGCAGAGATTTTGGTAGCCCGTGCGCGATTCCACGAGCACGGGGAGCACGCCGCCGCACTCCATCGTCAGCTCGCTGCCGATGATCGGGCGCAGACCGCACTCCCGCGCGGCGGCGAAAAAACGCGGCGCACCGTAGAGCCCGTCGCGGTCGGTGAGGGCCATCGCAGGGAGGCCAAGCTTCGCCGCGCGCTGCGCGAGTTTTTCCGGCTGCGTGGCTCCGCGCAGGAAGCTAAAAGCGCTGCGGGAATGCAGCTCGACGTATGGCGAGCGGACGCTCATGCGTGGCGCGGACGCCCCGTCCGCGACTGTCCGGCGGACGCCCTCGTCCGTCGATCGTGGCACGGCGGACGGGGCGTCCGCCGGACAAACGCGGACGAGGGCGTCCGCGCCACGCGGCTGGTCACGCCGCTAGTCATACACGCCCTCCACAAACCACGCCCCGCGCTCGCGGAAGAGGCGGCAGAGCGCGCCGCTGTCGAGCTGCACGTCCCATTCGAGACGGTCCCACATGTCCTCGCGCCACCACTCGCCGGACGAGTGCCAGAACCCGCGCACATCCGTGACCGCGCCGGTGAATTCCGCCGTGCGCACATGCACGGGCTGGCGGCTGCGCACTTCCACCGTGGCGGCCAGCGGAGGCCGGTAGCGGCAAAGCGCGAGGCCGATGCGCGGCGCGGCCGTGAGCAGGGGCGGCGCGCTTTTTTCCTGCGGTGAAATGGGCTGCACGGCGAGCGCATCGGGGCGGAAACCGGGCGCGCGGACGGGGCGGCCCACGCGGCCTTCGCCGAGCAGTGCGGTGAGTTTGCCGAGCGTTTCAAAAAAGCGGTTCGGGTCGCGGAGCGCGTGGTCGAAAAGCTCGAACTGATCCGCAACCGCGCGGCCCGCCTCCACGCGCAGCCCGAGCGCGACGATGGGCGCGGCGGCGGTGAAATTTTCCAGGCTCGTGTGGAGCAGGCGGAAGAGCGTGGCGGCGTCGCGCGTGGGCGACGGGATGGCAAAGGTGCGCGCGTGCCCGCCGCCGTCGGCAAAGCCCAAGCGGAAGTGCAGGGCGTGCGCGACGCGATGCGCGGCGGCGAGGCGGAGCGCGAGCTGGTCGAGGAACCGGCGCAGGACAAAGAGCAGCGGTTCGAGCGTTTCGATCCCGTGCTCGAATTCCATGGTCTCCGCGAAAACCTCCTCCGCGCGCACCAGCCGCAGCAGCCGCGTCCGGCGGTTCGCCGCCAGCTCCCAGCAGCGCACGGCCTCGATGCCGAGCCGCGTGGCGAGCTGATCTTTCGGCAGCGCGAGAAATTCACCGACCGTGCGCACGCCCCATTTTTGCAGGATCGCCAGCGCCTGCGCGGAAAACGGCAGCACCTTTGCCGGCAGCGCGTGGAGCGGTGTGAGGTCGCGCCCGATCACCCGCCACGGCGCGGCCAATTGCGCGACGAGCAGCGCGAGATCGGGGCTCTCCGCGATGCCGACCTGCGCGCGCAGATGAAAGGCCGCGAGGTTTTCCACCAGCGCGCCCGCCAGCGCGGGCCAGTCGGGCTGCCGCACCGCGCGCAGGTCGGCGGTGACGATCCCCTCGCCCGTCGCCTCGATCTCGGGCGAAACGCTTTGCGCCGTTTGCAGCAGCACCTCCGCGCCGATGCGCTCCTGCTCGGGCGAGCGTTTGCGGAAGATCACGGCGGCGCAGCGCGCCTGCGCCTGGGACGGCGTCATCCCACGAAAGACGCCCGCGGTCTGCGCCGCGGCACTGGCTTGGAGCACGCGCATTTTTGCAGATGGGTAGGGACGGCACTCCGTGCCGTCCCTACCTGAGCCGCTGCGCGGCTCATCTTCCAAGAGCGCGAGCGGGCTGGCGTGCAGCGCGGGCTCATGGCGGAGCAGCGTCTGCAACGCGAAATCGGGGATGAAAATGACGGCGAACATTTCACCCGGCTTTGAGTTCGCAGTGCTCCGCTGTCGGCAGCCCCTCGACGGAAAACTCCGCCGCGGGCAGCAGCGCGGATTGCGGCGTTTCCAGCGCGTCGAGCGTCCAGGGGCCGTGCAGGATGAGTTGCAGCCTGGCGCTGCTGACCACACGGAAGGGCGTGGCCACGAGCAGCACCGCCGCGCTTTCCTCGACGAGCCGCTGGAGCCGGTACCAGACCTGCGGCTGGATTTTGCGGAGCTGCGCGCGCGGGTTCAGCCGCAGGTCGAGCACGACCACGCCGATGTTGCCGTCGCGCAGCAGCAGATCCGCGGCTTTCACCGCGAGCGCGGCGTCCGGGCAGCGCACCCAGAGGAAGCGCGAGAAATCGTGCTCCTCGCCGAGCCACTCGGCGTCGAAAGCATCGCGCGCATCGATGAGCGCGACCCAGCGGCCCGCGGCGGCGCTTTCGGCGAAAAGCGCGCCGAGGAGCAGCGCGGTGCCGGCGCTCGGCTGGGCGGCGATGACCTCCGTCACCGCGCCCTTGCGCAGACCGCCGCGGAGCGCCGCATCCCAGCGCTCCGCGCCCGTGGACACAGCGCTCGCCGCCGCCTTGGGCAATTGCGGATACTTCTCCGCAAGGAGCTTCTGGAGTTCGATAATCTTCGGGCTGGCGCGCATCGCCGGGCAAAATAGGCCCGGCCAGGAATGTGTTCAAGAGAACACATTTCTACATGGGTAGCGCACGCGCCGCGCGTGCTGGAATCGGCGCCCTCGCCGGTTTTCCCCCCGATCCAGCGCAGTAATGAATGAGGAGAGTCCAATCTGCCGCCGAGTGTGCGGCGAGGGCGCCGGACACCACACGCGAGGGCGCGTGCGCTACCCGGAAAAATCCCCTCGCGCCACCTGCCGTCCCGGCACATTCTCCCGCACTCTTTTCCATGAAAACTCCCGCCCTTTCCCTCCTCCTCCTCACCGCCGCCGCCCACGCGGCCGTAAAGCTCCCCGCGCTCATCTCCGACAACATGGTGCTCCAGCAGGACCTCCCCGCGAACGTGTGGGGCTGGGCCGATGCGGGCGAAAAGGTGAGCGTAAAATTCGCCGGCAAATCCGCGGAGGCGACCGCCGATGCGAAGGGCAAATGGAGCGTGAAACTCGCCGACCTCACGTCGGGCGCGGCCGGCGAGCTGACCGTCGCGGGGACGAATACGCTGACGATCAAAAACGTGGCGGTGGGCGAGGTGTGGGTCTGCTCCGGGCAGTCGAACATGGAGTTCGCGGTGCGCGGCGTGATGAACGCGACGGAGGAAATCGCCGGCGCGAATTTCCCGATGATCCGCCACTTCACCGTCGGAAAGTCGCCGCAAAAGGAGCCGCAGGAGGACTGCGCGGGAAAATGGGAAGTGTGCTCGCCGCAGACCGTCGCGGGCTTCACCGCGGTCGGGTATTTTTTCGGCCGCCAGCTTCACCAGAATCTCAAAGTCCCCGTCGGCCTCATCCACAGTTCGTGGGGCGGGACGCCGGCAGAGTTCTGGACGCCGGAGCCTGTCCTCAACGCCGATCCCGACTTCAAACCCATCACCGCCGCGTGGCAGAAAACCGTGGACGAATATCCGGCGGCAAAGGCGAAATATGACGCCGACATGGAGGTCTGGCGCGAGGCCGAGAAGAAGGCCAAGGAAGGCGGCACGCCGCCGCCCGCACCGCCCCACGCGCCGCACGGCGGCGACATCGTCGGCAGCCCGTCGTCGCTTTTCAACGGGATGATCGCGCCCCTGCTCCCCTACACCATCCGCGGCGTGACGTGGTACCAGGGCGAGTCGAATGCCGGCGCCGCCACGCTCTACCGGAAGCTTTTTCCGACGATGATCGAGAGCTGGCGGCTGGCGTGGCGCGAGCCGGATTCCGCGTTCCTCTTTGTCCAGCTCGCCAACTACATGCAGCGCCACGATGAGCCCACCGATACAAACTGGGCGCGGCTCCGCGAGGCGCAGACGATGGCGCTGGAACTCCCGCACACCGGCATGGCCCTGGCCATCGATGTAGGCGACGCCGCGGACATCCATCCCAAGGACAAGCAGACCGTGGGCAAACGCCTCGCGCTGGCCGCCGAGGCCACGGTCTATTACCGCGATGTGGAGTACTCCGGCCCGATGTTTGGCGGCGCGCAGATGGAGGGGGGAAAAGTGCGGCTCACTTTCCGCAACGGCGAGGGCATGAAGCCGGCCGAGGGCGGCAAAGTGAAGGGTTTTGCCATCGCGGGCGAGGACCGCAAATTCGTCTGGGCCGATGCGGAAATCGCGGGCGACCACGTCATCATCTCCAGCCCGGAGGTGAAAGCGCCCGCCTCGGTGCGCTACGCGTGGGCCGACAATCCCGAGTGCAATCTCATCAACGCCGCCGGGCTTCCGGCTTCGCCTTTCCGCACCGACGACTGGCCCGTGGGCCCCGCACCGGTGAAGCCGGTGACGAAGTAGGCGGCGGTGCCGGAGGCGCGGCCAAGTCTTGGCCAGAACCGCCATTCCGTAATTTGGAAAAATTCCGTCATTCCGTCTCCTCCGTTGAGAGGGCGTCTCCAAAAAGTCGGTTTCGCCGGTCTCTTCCTCTTCCTCTTCCGCTTCCTCTTCCGCTTAATCTTCCTCCTCGTTCGCCTTGGCTGGGAGGAAGATTAGGCGGAAGAGGAAGAGGAAGAAACAGACCTGATCGGACTTTTTAGACGCCCTCT
>JAYWEP010000058.1:0-13650 GCA_043779205.1 Chthoniobacter sp.
GAAACCCTCCGCTCGTACCAGTGACAATCAGGTGACAAACTCACGTATATCTCGTGACAAACCCCACCGCATATCCGATGCCGAACACTACTGGCTCCAGCTTGGGAACGAGAAAAAAACGACCTGCCATCCATCCATCCATGAACCCAAAACTCCTCCCCATCTTTCTCGTCCTCAATCTCACTCCCGCTTTGCCCGGATGGGCGCAGGACACTCCGCCGGCACCCGAGATTTTGCCGGGAAAGGGACTGGCCGAGCACGATTTTTTTTACGCGGGCGAGGCGAAAGATCGGAAGATGTTCATCGTGCGAAAAGGCGCGATCGTCTGGTCTTACGACGATCCCGACGGCAAAGGCGAAATCAGCGACGCCGTGCTGCTTTCAAATGGGAATGTCGCCCTCGCGCATCAGTTCGCGGTGAAGATCGTCACGCCGGAAAAAAAGGTGCTGTGGAATTACGACGCACCTGCGGGCTGCGAAATCCACACGGTTCAGATGATTGGGAAAGAGCATGTCCTTTTCATCCAAAACGGCGACCCGGCGATGCTCAAAGTCGTCAACATCATCACCGGCGAAACGCGCAGGGAATTTCCCCTGCCGGTGCGCAATCCGAAGAGCGTGCATGGGCAGTTCCGCCACGCGCGGCTGACGGCGGCGGGCACGCTGCTCGTGGCGCACATGGATGCGGCCAAGGTCTGCGAATACAACGCCGACGGGAAAGAAATCTGGTCCTTTCCCGCCGACGGCGCGTGGGGCGTGGAGCCGCTGAAAAACGGCAACGTCCTCATCACCGACAAGCGCGGCACCCGCGAGGTGACCAAGCGCGGCGACACCGTCTGGGCCTGCGCCAAGACCGACCTGCCCGACTACAAGCTGACGAACCTGCAACTGGCCTGGCGACTGCCCAATGGGAATACGCTTATCAACAACTGGTTCAACCAATGGAATGGCAAGGTGGACAAAGCCAATGCCCCGGTGCAAGCCTTGGAACTAACCCCCGACAAGAAGGTGGTCTGGGCGCTGCGCTCGTGGACGGAGCCCGACCTCGGCCCGGCCACGACCATCCAAATTCTCGACGAAGCCGACGCCCCGGAGAACGTGAGTTTCGGCGACATCAAATAGGGCTGGCGCGCAGCGTCCGCTAATTGTTGCCGGGCTTCGGCAGCAGCACCTCGCGGGTGACGCCCATCGAGGCGAGCAGCGCCTGCGCCATCGCCCGCGTCTCCGGCGTCGTTTCCCCGGGCGGCAGCATCCCGGCGAACCGTCCTTCGATGCCGTCGAACTTCGTGGCATTGAACTCGCCGAAGCCGAAAAACCCGCCCGCGTCCGTCCGCAAAATCGGCAGAAAGCGCTGCGTCTTTCGCCCGAAGGCCTCGCCCATCACGACGACAAATTCCTCGCGGTCGAACGCCTCGGAGGGCGGCGTCTCCATGTCGAGCGCCTCGCCGGGCTTCGCCATCGTCACCCAGGACTCCAGGATCATCACCATCTGGGTCGCACCGTAGGCGGCGCAGATGAGCCGCCCGATATTGGCAAAGTTGTTCTTGGCGCGCTCGTCGGCGAGGGATTCGGGGATGAAATGGAGCAGCCCTTCCGGCGCCACCGCCAGCATGGTCGGCGGCACGCGGCCGATGTTCTTCATGGCAAACTCGGCGTAGCCCTCGGCGTAGGCGGCGAGCGATTCGAGGTCGGTTGGTTCTTTGGATTTCACGAGGTCGTTATTGGCGGGGATGGGGAACTGTGCAAGCCGCGCCGGTGTCCCGTCCGCAGAATCCTTGTAATTTTGGATCAATCGGACGTTCACTGCCGCCGATGATTTCCGCACCCGAACCCAGCCAGCAATTTCAGACCGACGCCGACCGCACGACGGCGGATGACCCGCGGCGGGCGGCGGTGCGGAAGGCGCTGGGGAATTACAAGGCGGCGCGCGGGAAAACGGAAAATGCGTTCACGAGCTGGCAGCATGCGCGGGATGCCGCGGCGGCGATCAAATACGAGGGCATCAACCGGCTGGACGTTTACCTGCGGGAGTTTGAGGAGAAGTTCACGGCGCGGGGCGGGAAGGTTTTCTGGGCCAGCAACAGCGCGCAGGCGCGGGAATACATCCTCGGTCTCGCGCGGGAGCGGGGGGTGAAATCCATCGTCAAATCGAAGGCGATGACGAGCGAGGAAATCCACCTGAACGCCGCGCTGGAAAAGGAAGGCTACGCGGTCGTGGAGAGCGATCTCGGGGAGTTCATCCAGCAGCTCATGCACGAGCCGCCGTATCATTTCGTCTTCCCGTGCATGCACCTGAAGCGGGAGGAAATCAGCGCGCTGTTTGAGCGCGAACTCGGTTCGGCGAAGACGGATTCGCCGGAGGAGCTGACGATGATCGCGCGTCGGTTCATGCGCCGGCATTACATCGACGCGGACATGGGCATCTCCGGCGCGAACTTCATCGTCGCGGAGACGGGGATGATTTCGATCACCGAAAACGAAGGCAACGCGCGGCTGACCACGGCGCTGCCGAAAATCCACGTCGCGCTCATCGGCATCGAGAAAATGATCCCGAAACTCGCCGACCTCGCGCTGCTCCTGCCGATGCTCGCGACCGCCGGCACCGGCCAGCATCTCACTTGCTACAACTCGATGTATGGCGGCCCGCGCCTGCCCGGCGAACTCGACGGCCCGGAGGAATTTCACGTCGTCCTCCTCGACAACCACCGCACCCGCCTGCTCGCCGACGCCGAGCAGCGCGACGCCCTCCACTGCATCCGCTGCGGCGCGTGCCTGAACGTGTGCCCCATTTTCAAAAACATTGGCGGCCACGCCTACGGCACCACGTATCAGGGGCCGATCGGCTCGGTCATCACGCCGCATTTCCGCGGCTTGCAGGACTGGAAACATCTCAGTGGCGCGTCGTCGCTCTGCGGCGCCTGCACCGAGGCGTGCCCGGTAAAAATCGACATCCATCACCACCTCCTCCACAACCGCCGCAACGCCGTGCAGGAAAAAAAAGTGTGGTGGGAGCGGCTCATTTGGTTCGGCTACGTGGAGCTGATGAAACGCCCGTGGGCTTTCAAAATCGCCATGCGCCTCGCACCGCTTGGGCAAAAGATGCACGCGCTGGTGCTCGGCACGCCGCTCGATCCGGTCGGCGCGTGGACGAAGACGCGCGACTTTCCCGAGGCTGCGCCGCAGTCCTTTCACGACTACTGGCAGGAGCGAAAGGCGGTGCGCAAATGAACGGCGACCGTGAACAAATCCTCGCGCGTGTGACCGAGGCGCTGCGCGTGCCGGCTCCGCTGCATCACGAGAAACCATCGAAGCCGGCGACGCACACCGTCACCGCGCCGTTCCGGGAATGGCTGCCGCCGGTGGGCGCGTCGATCGAGGAGCAGATCGCGCTTTTCGCCGAGCGGTCGGAGAGTTTGCGGACGGAATTTTTCCAATGCCTGTCCGTCGAAGCAGCGGCCCAGCACCTCGCCGGGATGGCGCGGGAGAACGGGTGGAAGCGGCTCGCGCTGCATGCGGGAAAGCTCGCGGATGCTGTGGCGGCAAGCCTCCCCGGTGATCTCGATCTTCTCCACATCGACGGCGGCTATGACAAGAACGCCCTTGAAGCCTGCGATGCTGGGCTCACGGAATGCGAATCGCTCATCGCGCAAACCGGCTCCGTCTGCGTGACCTCGCGCAGCTCCGGCGGGCGCGCGCTCAGCGTGCTGCCCCCGCATCACGTCGTCATTGCCACCCGCGCTCAACTCGTTACCGACCTCGCCGCCGCCTACGAGCACCTCGCGGAGAAATACGGCGCGAATTACCCGAGCTTCATTTCCTTCATCAGCGGCCCCAGCCGCACCGGCGACATCGAGCGCATCCTCGTCCTCGGCGCGCACGGGCCGAAAAAACTGACGGTGCTGCTCCTGCCGTAGGCGGCCCGTCGACTTAAACGTGGATGGCGTGGCCGGCGGCGACTTCCACGGCTTCCTTCACGCCTTCGCTGAGCGTGGGGTGGGCGTGGATCGTCGCTTCGATTTCCTCCCACGTCGCTTCGAGGGTCATGGCGAGGCCAAGCTCGGCGATCATCTCCGTGGCCTCCGGGCCGATGATGTGCGCGCCGAGGATTTCGCCGTGCGGCTCACCGACGAGCACTTTCACAAAGCCCTCGCTCTCGCCGATGGCGCGCGCCTTGCCGCTGGCCATGAAGGGAAACTTGCCGACCTTGAACTTCAGCCCCTTTTCCTTCGCCGCGCGCTCGGTGAGACCGACGCTGGCGACCTGCGGATGGCAGTAGGTGCAGCCGGGGAAGGTGGTCACTTTCTTCGGTTTGAAACCGGCCACGAACATGCCCTTGACCGCCTCGATGGCCTCATAGCTGGCGACGTGCGCGAGCCACGGCGGCCCGATGATGTCGCCCGCCGCGAAGATGCCGGGGACGGTCGTTTCGTAGCGGTCATTCGTCTGGATGTAGCCGCGGTCGGTGAGCCCGATTTTCAAACTCCCGCCCGGCAGCAGTGGCGCGACGCCGATGGCCACGAGGCACACGTCGGCCTCGATGATTTTCTCTGCGCCCTTGGCGTCGGCGACGGTGATCTTCACGCCGTTGCCGGTGACTTCGGTCTTGGTGGTTTTCGTGTTCGTGAAAAAGGTCACGCCCTGCTTCGCGAACGATTTTTCCAGCACCTGCGAAACCTCGGTGTCCTCGACGGGCAGAAGGTTCGGGAGCATTTCGACGACGGTCACTTTGGTCCCGAAGGCGTTGTAGAAATACGCGAACTCGATGCCGATCGCGCCCGCGCCGATGATGACGATGCTCTTCGGCTGCGCCGGCAGATTCATCGCTTCCTTTGAGCCGATGACGGTCGTGCCGTTGAACGGCAGGCCGGGCATCGCGCGCGCGACGCAACCTGTCGCGATGAGGATTTTCGCGGCGGTGTGCGTCTCCTCCTTGCCGTCGGCGCTTTTCACTTTCACCTCGCCCTTTTTCTCCAGCGAAGCCTCGCCGCGGAGCGAGTCGATCTTGTTCTTTTTGAAAAGGAAATCGACGCCCGCCGCGCCTTTGTCCGAGACGACGCGCGAGCGTTTGATGATCGCGGACCAGTCGTAGCTCAGACCCTCGATCTTGAAGCCAAACTCCGCCGCGCGATGCGCCATGGCGTGATACATCTCGGCGTTTTTGAGCAGCGCCTTGGTCGGGATGCAGCCCCAGTTGTTGCACGTTCCGCCGCCGCGCTCCTTTTCCACGCACGCGACTTTCTTGCCGAGTTGCGCCGCTTTGATTGCCGCGACGTAGCCGGCGGGGCCGGCACCGATGACGATGAGATCGTAGTTAGCCATTGGGGAAAAGTTGAGAGTTTGGAGTTGAGAGTTGAGAGCCGCGGTTCGGAAAAAGAGGACGGAAGATGCGGGCGGGGTGCGGAGGGCGTCAAAAGATTTCCGCGCCGCGGACTCGGCTCTTCACTGCGTTCCGGTCGCAAAGCCTCCCGGAACTCCGTTCAGAATGACGGCGTTTTTTTAATGCGCTACGCGAGCGGGGCGACATCCACCGCCACCTTCAGCTTGTGCTCACCGCCCCCGATGACCACGCCGCGGAGCGGGCTCACGTCGCTGAAATCGCGGCCCCACGCGACGGTGATGTGGCGGACGCCGGGGAGCACGTTGTTCGTGGGGTCGGCGTCGATCCAGCCGTGGCCGGGGCACCACACGGCGAGCCAGGCGTGGGAGGCGTCGGCCCCGATGAGCCGCTTTTTTCCCTTCGGCGGGCGGGTTTCCAGATAGCCGCTGACGTAGCGCGCCGGCAGGCCCAGCGAGCGCAGGCAGGCGATGCCGAAGTGCGCGAAGTCCTGGCAGACGCCGCGGCGGTTTTTGAAAACGGTGTCGAGCGGGGTGGCGACGGTGGTCGCGCGTTTGTCGAATTTGAAGTCGCGGTAAATGCGCAGGGTGAGATCGCTGAGACCTTCGAGCAAGGGACGGTCGGCGGGGAAGGACGCGGCGGCGTAATCGGCGAAGGCGGCTTTGCGCGCGACGTAGGGCGAGTCGAAGCGGAACTCGCCGGCGGCGGTCGCCTCGGTGAGGACATCGCGGGCGCAGGCGTCGCGCACGGTCTGCCAGGCGGGCGTCTGCGCGGGCAGGCCGGAGGCGGTCACGCGCACGCGGCTGCGGGCGGTGATGACCAGCTCGGCGTGGGGCTTTTCGATGGTGAAATAATTCGTCGGGGTTTCAAAAAAATCGAGCCGGTGGACGTGGACGGAAGGCTCGGGCGTGATTTCCAGCGAGTAGTCGAGCACCTCCTGCCACGGCAGGATGCGCGGACGCAGATGCGCGAGGTGGTGCGAAACCGAAACGTCGGATTCGTAGGTGTAGGTGGTGCGGTGGGTGATGGCGTAGAGCATTGGAAAACTCTTCCTCTTCCTCTTCCTCTTAATCTTCCTCCAAGTCGCAGCGGAGGAGGAAGATTAAGAGGAAGAGGAAGAGGAAGAGGAGGAAGAGGAGGAGTTTTTAGCTGAGGCGGGGGGCGACGTGGCTGAAATAGGTGGCGCTGAGCAGAGCGGAGAGCGCCGAGCAGCCGGCGGTGATTTCGGCGAGCAGCGTGTCGAGCGGCTCGGGATCGCCCTGGCGCGCGACCTCGGCGAGCGCCGGGATGTCGGCGTCGGCGAGGAGCTGGACGACGCGCGCAAACGGCTCGTGATCGGGGCGCGCGTGGCTGCCGTCGGGGAGTTTGTCGAAGTGGTGGCGCAGCATCCGGCATTGAAAGGCGAGCGAGCGCGGGTTGGTGTCTTCGGCGAGGAGGAGGTGGAGGGTGGCGGCGAGCTCGGGCCGCGCGCGATGGCGGCGGCGGTAGGTCATGGTGCTGTCGGTGTACTCGAGCAGCGGCGGGAGCGCGGCGGGGTCGGCGGGCGCGGTGGCGAGGACGGCGCGGATGTTCGTCGCCACATTGATCGCGCGTTCGAGGCGCCGGCCCATTTCCAGGAAACGCCACGCGTGGCCGCGGGTCATGTTTTCCATCTCCATGCCGCTGAAGGCCGCGAGCTGAAAGATGAGCCGGTGCAGCGCGGCGAGGATCGCGCCGGGCGTGGGGCGCCGAATGGTCGCCGGAAACTCGGTCTGCATTTGATTGAGAATGCGCCACGTATCGCCGCTCAGCCGGTCGCGGACGCTGGCGATGATGAAGCCGACGCGCCCGAGCTGTTCGCGGACGCTGCCGGATTCGTCCGCCGCGAAGACGAGTCCGCGCAGCGCCTCGGCGAACTTGGCATTGGTCGCGCTCTCCTCGAAATCCTCGGGCAGTTTTTCCACGAAGACGAACCAGCGCATGAGCGCCGCGAGCTCGCGCTCCTCGGCGGGACCGCCCTCGCCTGCGAGCCGGCCGAGCGCGGTGCGGAGGAGGCGGGTGGTGTCTTCGAGCCGCTCGGCGTAGCGGCCGAGCCAGTAAAGATTTTCGACCACGCGGCTCGGCACGGCGGCGTGGCCAGGGTCGAAGTGGATCGAGGCAATGCTCGCCTCGGGTTGCGGCGCGCTTTCCACTGGGCCGGCGGAAAGCACCCAGGTGTCCTTGCTCCCGCCGCCGTGCTTCGAGGAGACGATCGGCGAGCCGGAGGAGGCCGCGACGCGCGTGAGTCCGCCGGGCATGACCGCGTAGCCGTGCGCCGTGGCGCAGACGTAGCAGCGCAGAATGAGCGGGCGCGGGTCGAGGCGCTCGCCGTTCCAGACCGGCGTGGTGGAAAGCGCCACGCGCTCCTGGCCCACGTAACCCTGCGGGTTGGCGAGGATGCGGGCGGCGAGTTTTTCGCGCTCGTCCGCGGAGAGCGCATCGCCGAACGCGGGGTCGGCGTGGCCGCCGACAAAGCCGCGCTTCACCACGCGCGTGGCGAGGCCGCGCAGGGTGGCGTCGCGCTCCGGCTCCTGCCCGCACCACCACGTCGCCACATTCGGGATGAGCAGTTGCTCGCCGAGGAGGTGCCGCGCGAGTTTTGGCAGAAAGGCGAGGATCGCCGGCGACTCGACCGCGCCGGAGCCGAGCGCATTCGAGATCGCCACGCGGCCCGCGCGCGCCGCCTCGACGAGGCCCGGCACGCCGAGGAAGGAATCGCCGCGCAGCTCCAGCGGGTCGCAAAACGTGTCATCCACGCGCCGCACGATCACGTCCACCGGCTGGAGCCCGTCGAGCGTTTTCAAAAAAACGCGCCGGTCGCGCACGGTCAGGTCGTTGCCCTCGACCAGCGGGACACCGAAATGCCGCGCGATGTAGGCGTGCTCGAAATACGTCTCGGAGAAAGGGCCGGGCGTGAGCAGCACGCTGCGCGGGGCGTCGGTCCACGGGGCCATGGCGCGCAGACCCTCGGTGCGCGCGGCAAAAAAAGCCGCCAGCCGCTGCACGTTGCAGGCGCGGAATTCGTCGCCCAAAACGCGCGAGATGATGCTGCGGTTTTCCAGCGCGTAGCCGATGCCGCTCGGGGCCTGCGTGCGGTCGGTGAGCACCCACCATTTGCCATTCGGCGCGCGCGTGAGGTCGATGGCGTGGAGCGTGAGAAACATCCCGCGCGGTGCGCGCATGCCGCTGCACGGGCGGAGAAAACCGGGGTTCGCGTGGATCAGCGCGGGCGGCAGCAGGCCGTCGCGCAGCAGGCGCTGCGGGCCGTAGATGTCGGCCAGCACCATGTTCAAAAGCTGCGTGCGCTGGATGAGGCCGGGCTCGAGCTGCGCCCACTCCTCCGCGCTGATGACCATGGGCAGCGCGCCCAACTCCCAGCTCCGCTCCGCACTGCGCCCGTCGGCGGACACGTTGTAAGTCACGCCATGCTCGCGCAGCAGCGCGCGCACGCTCTCTCGCCGCTCATCCAGCCCGTCCGCCCCGAGCCGCCCGATGCTCTCCGCGAGCGTGCGCCAGTGCGGGCGCACCGAGCCGTCGGCGGCGCGCATCTCGTCGAAAACATCCGCCGCCGGCCGGTAGCCGGCGAAAAGGTCGGGTGTCGTGACGGCGGTCATGGGCCGCGCACGCTACGACGCGCCCCGCGCGCAAGGCAAAGCCGAAACCGTCCGCGGGCGAAATGCGCTACGGGTTTTCACCCGCCGCGCGCAGCAGCAGCGCGGAGTCCTCGGGCTCGACGATGAGCGCGGCGAGGTTGGCGACGTAGCGCACCGCCTCCAGCAGCGGCACATCGGTGAGGCTGAGCGTGATCTTGATTTTCGCGAGGTCGGGCGGCGCTCTGAGGACGATGTTGATGCCCTTCTTTTCCGGGTCGAGTTCCACACTTTTCCGGCGCAGAAAATCCACCGCCTCGGTGACGGACGCTTCGCGAAATTCCAGCTTCGCGAGGCGCATGCCCTGCGCCCTGGCGAGCGTGGCCGCCCCTTTGGTGTCGGCGCGATTGAGCCGGACGACATCCACCGTGAGAAACTCCAGCCACACCCGCTGCTCCTTCTGCTCGCGCGCGAGCCCGTTGCCAAAAGGCGGATTGAGCGTGCCCAGAAAAAACGGCTGACCGTCGCGCAGAGTGATCGAGGTCGTGATTTTCGAGGTCTCGAAGATCGGCGTTTTCAGCGGATAAGGACCGCCATCCGCATGATCGCCCACATAGCGCACGGACTGCGGCACCAGGTTCACGTCGATCATGATTCCGTCCGGCCCGAGGACGGGTTCCAGTTCGAGGGTGTCACCCACATTGCGCGTCTCGAAAGTGATCGGCACGATGGAATTGTCCGCCGCATTCGCGGGCGGCGGCGGAGTCTTCGGCGCGGGCTTGTCGGCTTTGTCGGCAGGGTTCGTCTGGTCGGGAGTTGGCCGGCGGCGAAACTCCGTCCCGTAGCGCAATTCGTCGATGCTCTCGGCCACGGCGCGCTGCCCGGATTTCGTCCGCAAAACGATGAGCCGTTCGAGACGCGCTTTGCTGCCGGCCAGCAGCTCGCGGAGCCGCGCGTAGCGGAGCGCGTCGGACGGGATCTCGTGGAGCAGATGATCCGCGTCGGCGATGGGCAGGGAAAAAGTCTCCTCGGTGATTGAGAGGATGGCGGGCCCATCCTGTTCGCCGCCCGCCTCGGCGGCGGCTTGCGCGAGCGTGTGGGCGGGGTGAAAGGCGAGCACGATTGCGGCGCCCGCGCCGGCGAGGGAGGGAAGGAGTTTCATGGCAGCGCGACTTTCGCCCCGCGCGCCCGGACGCGGTCAAGCGCAACCTTTCAAAGTAGCTTGGGCTTCAGCCCAAAGAGCCGCCGACTTTGGGCTGAAGCCCAAGCTATTTTGCGCTTCGCCAAGCGCACCCCGATTCAGCCCTGAAAGGGCGTTCCAAATGCGGGGCTGTGCCGATGTGCCGCCCCTTCAGGGCTTGCTCCTTTTTGAATCCATTCCCAGGGCGTTGCCCTGGGCTGGCATGGGTCAGGCCTTTGGGCCTGCGTTCAGGATCGTTCACCTTCCTGCCAGATGCGGTGTTCGGACTAAACTTCAAAGACGCTTACGCTGCGGCGCGGAGGATTGTGCCGAGGGTGGTGAGGCCGTGGAGAAGTTCGTCCTCGGTGGCTTTGGCGCAGTTCAGGCGGAGGCAGGTTTTCTCCGGCGGCTGGGTGAAGAAGACCGCGCCGCTCGCAAAGACGATGCGCTCGGCGCGGGCGGCGTCGCGGATGGCGGCGGGGTCGAGGGTGCGCGGCAGCTCGGCCCAGAGCATGTAGCCGCCGCGCGGCGGCGTGACGCGGGTGCCGGAGGGGAAGCTGCGGGCGATGGCGTCGATGGCGATGGTGCGGCGGTGGCGGTGGCGCTCGCGGAGGCGGGCGAGATGCGGATCGAGCGCGCCGCTTTCCAGAAACTCGCGGAGCGTGACCTCGGAGGTGACGGCGCTGTGCAGGTCCTGCTGGCACTTGCGGGCGGCGTAGTCCTCGTGCAGCGAGCCGGGCACGCAGACGCCGACGCGGATGCCGGGCGAGACGGATTTGGAGAAGCTGGTGACGTAGCTGACGGTCGAGCCGTCGTCCCACGCGAGCATGGTCTTCGGTGCGCCGCCATCGACGAGTTCGCCGTAGATGTCGTCCTCGATGAGGCGGACGCCGTGCGCGCGGCAGAGCGCGACGAGGCGCTCGCGGTTCGCCTCGGGCACAGTCGCGCCGGAGGGATTGGAGAGCGCGGTGCAGACGATGAGGCAGCGCGGCTTCCAGCGCGCGAGGAGCGGTTCCGCCTGCGCGGGGTCGATGCCGTCGCCATCCGCGACGGGCAGCGGCAGCACGCGCACGCCGGCGACGCTGAGCAGTTCGAGCAGGCCGTAGTAGGCGGGCGCTTCGACGGCCACGATGTCCCCCGGTTTCACGAGCACTGAGAGCAGGAGCTGGAGGGCCTGGGTGCAGCCGGTGACGGTCACGAGCTGCTCGCCGCGGAGATTCGCGCCGCGCGCATTCAGCCGCGCGGCGAGGTGCTCGCGGAGCGCGCGGTCGCCCTCGGGATGATGGTAGGCAAACATCTTCGCGCCCTCGCGCTCGCAGCCGCGGTTGAAGGCGGCGCGCAGTTCATCGGCGGGCAGCGCGTCGAGGCCGGGGACGCCGGCGGCGAGGTTGATGAGGCCGGGTTCATCGGCCTGGCGCATGAAGTCGATCAAACGCCCGGCGGCGCGGAAGGTCTGCGGCTCGGTCATCACGACAGCCGCACGAGGTCGCGGAGGAATTGCATCCAGATGAAAAACATGCCGCGCCAGGAGTAGCGGATTTCGCCGGTGGCGTTCTGCTTGAGGATGCCGGCGGCGATGTTGTGGGTGATCTGCGCGCGGAGATCTTTCTGGATGTCGTGCTGGATGGTCTCGGGATCGAGCTCGGCGAGGTCGGCGAGCGACACGCGGTTCAGGTTCAGGAAATGGCGATGGCTTTCGTACATCTGCAAAAAGGTCTGGTCGCCGCGGAGGCGGTTGACGCGCCATTGCGGGACGAGCTTGAGGCTGTAGCTGAAGGGGTAGTTCCACGTCGTCCAGATGGTGCCGTCCTTCGCGCGCGACGAAATGCTGAGGTAGTAAAAGGCGACGTCGTGCTGGTCGATGAGGCAGATCGCGGATTGGGAGCGGTCGGCGGGTTTGTAAAAAAGGCGGAAGAACTGCGCGTAGTCCTGCCAGTCCCAGCCGGCGTCATCGACGTGCTCGAAGCCCTCGCCCTCGACCTCGGCGGTGATCTCGTCGAGCGCGGGAAAGACGCCGGAGTTTGGCGGCGTTTTGTGGCGCAGGTTTTTCTCCAGCGGGAGGGTGAGCTTGCGGACGCGCGTCAGGATTTCCAGCCAGGGCAGGAGCAGCCAGCTCGACGCGCAGAACGCGCCCACCTGCCAGACGCCGCCGCTGAGCAGCCAGCCGATGAGAAAGGAGGTGGCGAGCACGCCGAGCGCGCCGAGTTTGCGCAGCGCAGGATAGGGAAAAGTGCGCAGGCCGAGGCTGAGCGCGAAGGTGCCGAGGATGGCGAGGATTTTCGGGCCGATGTCGCCGTGCGCCAGGTGGTCGAAGCCGGTGACGGCTTCGCCGAGGAGGAGCGGGAGAAGGGTGGCCGTCACGGCGTGATGCTCTGCTTTTTGAGGAAGCTTTCAAGTTCCTCGGGACCGAAATCCGGGAGCACCGCGCCGCCGCCGGTGACGAGCGTGGGCGTGCGGCGCTGGCCGGAAAGGCGGATCATTTCGTCGTAGTCGGCGCGGGTTTTTTCCACGTCGATGAGCTGGTAGCGGTAGCCGCGCGCGTCCAGCCATTCCCACGCCATGACGCACCACGGGCACCAGATTTTGACGTAGAGCTTGAGCGGCATGGGGCGCGGAAGCTAGCGGGCACGCGGGCGGGCGTCAAAGCTTGACGCTCGCGGGTGCGGCCCGGACGCTCGCGCATGCTTCCACTCGCCGCCGAAAAATTCCCCGCCACGCCCGACGAACTGGCCGCCGCGCTGACCGGCGGATTCGCGGCGCGCGGGGTCGCGGTGCAGAGTTTGCGCGCGGATGGGGCGGCACTCGGCGCGCTCACGGCGCTGCACATCGGACTGACGGGGGCGCGGTTCACGCGCGGCTTTCGGGTGTCGGCCATGCCGGCGGCGGAACCGGCGGTGGTGACGGAGCGATTGGAGATCATCGGTGCGCCGCTCGATTTTGAAGGCACGCCGCTGGAGGTGCGGGTGCAGGCGGAGCACGCGGAAATGCGTTTTGCGGGCCAGCCCGGCGATGGCGCGCTCGTGCTTGCGGATGCCGCGGGTGGTTTCGTTTCGTTCGCTATTGGGCACGCGGCGCTGGAGGGGCTGCTGCACCGGCTCGCCACGAATGCGGCCGAGAAGCAGGGCGTGGAAATCAAAAAAACGAAACTCGAACTGACGGCGCGCGGCCCGCGGGCGCTGTCGTTCCGCTGCGAGGTGACGGCGAAGATGTTTGTCATGAGCGCCGATCTTTCGCTCAGCGGCAATCTCGACGTGGACGAACAACTCAACGCGCGCGTCTCCGGCCTCACGCTCGGCGGCGATGCGATGATCACGAAGCTGGCCGCGGGTTTTGTCCGCCCGCAGCTCGACAAGCTGGAGGGCCGCGTCATTCCGCTGCTCGCGCTGGCACCCGGCGGATTGAAATTGCGCGACGTGGAAATCGCGGTGCGCGATGGGCTGGAAATCCGCGCGAAGTTCGGGCGCGGATGAAAAAATCGAGCCGTGGCTGCCGCTGGAGCTGTAGGGGAAGCTGCCAGCTTCCCCTACA
>JAYWEP010000059.1:0-21380 GCA_043779205.1 Chthoniobacter sp.
AATTCGTTCCAGTCCATGCCCCACGGATTCGTCGTCCCGTCGCACACGACCTCGAACGCGCGCCGCACCGGATGATAGCGCCAGATGCCCACATTCACCGTCGTGCGCTGCTCCGGCGGCGTGCCCGGTGCGCCGACTTGCGAAGTGCCGAGAATGCCCTGCCGGCCATAGAGCCAGCCGTCCGGCCCCCAGCGCAGACCGTTCACCATCGTGTGCCGCGCGCCTGCGAAATCGAAGCCATCCAGCCGCACCTCCGGCTCGCCATCGGGCCGGTCATCGCCATCGCGATCCGGGATGAAAAGCACGCTCGGCGGAGCCGTCACCCACACGCCGCCGAAGCCCACCTCCACGCTCGTGAGCCGCTGGAGGTTTTCGCAAAAGACCGTGCGCTTATCGAAGCGCCCGTCGCCATCCGTGTCCTCGAAAATCACCACCCGGTCGCGGAGCTGCATCGCGTAGCCCACGCTCGCCTCGGCATACGTGTAGCACTCCGCGACCCACAGCCGCCCGCGCGCATCCAGCGCCATCGCGATGGGCTGCCGCACGTCCGGCTCCGCCGCAAAAACCGTCGCGCGAAAACCCTCCGGCAACTGCATTTTCGCCGCCGCCTCCGCCGCGGGCATCGGCGTAGTCGTGGCGGTCTCGGTATTGAATGGCTCGGGAATCTCCGCGTGGACGAGGGCGGCGAGGAGCGGCAGCAGGAAAGGGAGGAGGCGCATTTTGGGAGGCGGGGTTTTCAAGGCGCGCACGTCTATCAGGCCGGGCGGTTGCGTCACATTCGATTTTGCCGGGATTGCCGTACCGGAGCCGGGCGCTTAGCGTTTTGGCCGATGTCCCAACCGGAAAAATTCGAGCACTACGAGCTTTTGAAAAACGACGACGGCACGGTTGTCGAGCTCGGCCATGGGGCGATGGGGATGACCTACAAAGCCTTCGACACCAACCTGCGCTGCGCCGTCGCGCTCAAGGTCATCAGCGCCGCGTACCTCAACGAGCCCACCGCCGCCGAGCGCTTTCTCCGCGAGGCCCGCGGCGCGGCGCAGTTGCGGCATCGCAATGTCGCCTCCGTCTTCCACCTCGGCCGCCACGGCGACTCGTATTTTTACTCCATGGAATTCATCGAGGGCGAAACTGTGGATGCCCGCGTGAAACGCGACGGGCCGCTCGACACGCGCACCGCGCTCGGGATCGCCGCGCAGGTCGCCAGCGCGCTCATCGCCGCGCACAAGCAGGGTCTCGTGCATCGCGACATCAAGCCCTCCAACCTCATGCTCATCCACGAGGGCGACGGCGAGATGCTCGTGAAAGTGATCGACTTCGGCCTCGTGAAATCCGCGCTCATCGGCTCGACCGCGGGCGCGCTCACCACCTCGGGCTTTGTCGGCACGCCGTATTTCGCCAGCCCGGAGCAGCTCGATCAGCGCAGCGAGGACATCCGCTCGGACATCTATTCGCTCGGCGTCACGCTCTGGTTCATGCTCACGGGCAAGCCCACTTTCATGGGCTCGATCGCCAGCGTCATCGCGCAGCATCTGGACAAAGCGCCGGAGTTTGAAGCGCTCGCCGTGCTGCCTGCAGGCGTGGTCGCGGTGCTGCGGCGGATGCTGGAAAAGGACGTGGACCGGCGCATCCAGACGCCCGCGGAACTGCGCGCGGAGCTGCGCCGCTGCCTCGAAAGCCTGCCCGACGCCGCACCCGCGCCGCAGGCCGTGCGCCTGGAGGGAAATCTCGAAACCGTGGCGCTGAGCAGCGCGCATGGGCTCACGCTGCCGCTCCCTGCGGACGAGGGTTTTGCCACCGTGCCGCGCCCGTCCGCCCCGGCCGGCCCGCCCCCCGAGCCCGCCGACCTCACGGCCGCCGCCGGCTCCACGGCCGCGCGCACGCTCGCGGGAAAGACTGCGCCGCCGCCCGCCGTCCGCCGTCCGCCGCCGGTCAGCAAAAGGCCGCTCGTCGCCGGGCTCATCGCCGCCGGCGTGCTCCTCGCCGCGGGTGCCGCGGTGCTTTTCCACCAGCCCGCCGCGCCCTCGCCGGCCACGCCCGGCGCGACCCCTTCCGCCCGGCCCCTCGCCACCGCCCCGCGCCAGCCGCCGCAGCCCGGCAAGCCGTGGAAGAACAGCCTCGACATGCGCTACGTGCCGCTCGGCGACATCTGGATGGCGGTCACGGAGACGCGCGTGCGCGACTTCGAGGCCTTCGCGCAAGCGCGCCCCTACGACGCCACCGGCGGCATGTGGTCGCTCCAGGCGGATGGGTTCAAAGACCATCATCATACCTGGCAAAATCCCGGCTTTCCGCAGTCGCCCGAGCATCCGGTCGTGGGCATCTCGTGGGCGGACGCGAAGTATTTCTGCGAGTGGCTGACCGCGAAAGAGCACGGCGAAGGCGCGCTCTCCGCGGCCCAATTCTACCGCCTGCCGACCGACCGCGAGTGGAGCGAGGCCGTGGGTCTGCCGGTGGAAAGCGGAGCGACGCCCGAGGAGCGCAGCGGCAAAATCAAAGGCGTCTGGCCGTGGGGAAAAACGTGGCCGCCGCCCGCGAATGCCGGCAACTACGCGGGCGCGGAAGCGAAGCCGGGGACGGACGAAAGGTTTCAAGTCATCGCGAATTTCCGCGACGGTTTTCCCCGCACCCGCGCAGTGCCGGCAAATGCCACCGCCCTCTCCGACCTCGGCGGCAACGTGTGGGAATGGTGCGGCGATCTTTTCAACAACAAGACGACCAAGTGGGGCGTGCTCCGCGGCGGCTCGTGGGCGACCTCGCGCGCCGACGAAATGCTCTCGTCGCACCGCCGCCCCGTTGAAGCGAGTTTCCGCCATGACGACATCGGCTTCCGCTGCGTCATCGCCACCGACGAAGGCAACCGCTGATTTATGAAAATGCTCCGCTTCAACCTCCTCTTCCTCCCGCTGCTCGCGCTCGCGCTCGGCGCGGTCGGCTACACCGCGCGCCAGCTCCTCCGGGAGAATGCGCGCAAACAGATCGTGGAAAACGCGCGCATCATGATGGAGACCGCGACCGCCAGCCGCACCTACACCACGAAGCAGGTCGCGCCGCTGCTCCAGCACAAGAATTTCAAACTCCAGTCGGCCATCGCCGAGTTTCAAAAAACACTCGATGAACTGCCGAAGGACGCCGACCCGGTGATCCCCAAGGATGTCCACTACGCGAGCGCGAAAAAAGCCTACATGCTGGGCCAGCAGAAGCTCCTCGCCGTGCAGCAGCAGCTCCTCGAGTCCGTGAAAAACAAACCCGCCGAACTGCTCGACACCGAGTTTCATCCGCAGTCCGTGCCGGCCTTTGCAGCGACGGAAATTTTCACCTACCTGCGCGGCAAATATCCCGATTACTTTTACAAGGAAGCCACCCTCAACCCGACCAACCCGCGCGATCGCGCGAGCGATTGGGAGGCGGACATCGTGAACCAGTTCCGCGGCAACCCCGCGCTCCCCGAATACCTCGGCACGCGCGAAACGCCCAGCGGCACCGCGCTCGTCCTCGCCCGCCCGATCCAGATCAAAAACGTGAGCTGCCTGACCTGCCACAGCACGCCGGCCAGCGCGCCGCCGGAGATGATGAAACAGTACAGCGACGCCAACGGCTTCGGCTGGAAGATGGACGAGATCATCGGCGCGCAGGTCGTCTCCGTGCCGATGTCGCTCCCCGTGGGCCTGGCGGATGCGACGTGGAAAAGTCTCACGCTCTGGCTGGCGGGGGCTTTTGCGGCCATCGCGCTCGCGGGAAATGCGGGGGTCTTTTTCCTCATCGGACGCGGCGCGTAGAACGCGCAGAAAACGGGCGGAGGTGGGCGGGAAGCCGGTGAAGAGCAAAGGAGCGGCGCGCTTCCAGCCGCCGATGTCAGCAACCGCGAAGCGCAAACTTCCTTCGGTGTCGCGCGGGTGGAAGTGGCGCTGCGCGCGTCGGTTTTCGTTCGGCGGCTGGAAGCGCGCCGCTCCTTTGCTCTTCGCTCCCGCCGCTCCCGCGCTACACCCGCTCGCGCTTTTTCAAAACGAACCACGCGACGAAGTACGTGACCACGCCCCACAGCCCCTGCGCGAGCAGCGCGAGCCATGCGGGCCGCCCGCGATCGTAGATTTGGCCGGTCGTGATTTCGTGTTCGGGGTCGAGGTTCAAAAACGCCTGATGATGGTCGCTGAGGATGTCGCCCTTGGCCTCCTGCATCCACAGGAAGCTGGTATCCATCACCGTCTGCGCGCTGAAGGTCGGGGTGATGCGGCTCACCGCGAGGACGGATTTTGTCATGTCGCTCGGGGCCACGGTGTAGCCGGAAAATAGGATCTGCGGGATCAGGATGAGCGGGACAAACATCACCGCCTGCATCACCGAGCGCGACAGCGCGGAGATGGTCAGCCCGATGCCCACGGCGGCGATGGCGGTGCCGAAAAGCGCGGCGCATTGCAGCAGCATCGAGCCGTCGCGCCCGCCGCTGCCGATGAGCATGGTGACGTAAAGAATGAGCGCCTGCACGGCGGTGACGGCGGTGAGAAAAAGGAACTTGCTCGCGAGATAGGAATGCGCGCCGACGCCGACGAGCCGCTCGCGCCGGTAGATGGCGAGTTCCTTCACGATCTCCTGCGCGGCATTGCTGCACCCGAACCAGAGCGTGGCGAGATACGCGAAAAACATCGTCAGCGCGCGGTTCATTTTTTCGGGATCCTCCTTGTCCTTCGCCACCCACACGACGAGCGCGGCGATGATCAGCGGCTGGCCGACGAGCAGCGCAAAATTGCGCCAGTCCGAGCGGAGGATCGCCCACTGCCGCGCGAGGAGGATCGGGAGCGCAAAGGCGCGGCGCGCTTTGTCCGGGAGGAGCGGCGCGGAGGTCGCGGCCGCGGCCTCGAGTGCGCCGGCGAGGTTGCGCTCGACGAAGGCGGCCTGCCATTTTTTCGGCGGCTGCTCGCCGAGCCGGTCGTAGAGCGCGGTGAGCTTGGGCACCTTGAAATATTCGCGCGCACTTTGCGCCGAGCCCTGGAAAGCGAGGCAGCCGCCGGTGAGCACGATGAGCTGGTCCATGAGGTAGGCGTTTTCCATGACGTGCGTGGTGCAGACGATGGTGCAGCCGGTGTCCGCGAGGTCGCGGAGCAGCTCCATGAGTTGAAATTCCGTGGCCGGATCGAGGCCCGAGCTGGGCTCGTCGAGGAAGAGAATCGAGGGCCGGGCGAGCAGCTCCACGCCCACGCTCACGCGCTTGCGCTGGCCGCCGGAGAGATGGCTGATCGACTTCGCGGCGTGCGGGCGCAGGCCGAGCTGGTCGAGCGTTTGCAGGATGAGCTTCTGGATCTCCATCGGCGGCGTGTGCGCGGGCAGCCGCAACTGCGCGCTGAAGCGCAGCGCCTCGCTCACCGTCAGCTCGGGGTGGACGATGTCCTCCTGCGGCACGAAGCCGAACGAGCGCGGATCGTGGCCGGAATAAATGTCCTCGCCATCCACAAAAACCGCGCCCCGCTCCGGCGCGCGCAGCCCGCTCAGCGTCGTGAGCAGCGAGGATTTTCCCGCGCCGCTCGGCCCGATGATGCCGACGAAACGCGACGCCGGAATCGCGAGGTTGATCTCGTCGAGGATCGTCAGCGTGGCCGTGCGGAAAAAGACATTGCCCGCGCGAATGGTGCCGCCCGCGGCGTTGGCCACGCGGTTCAGCGCATGCCCGTCGAACTGGAAACAGAACGGCCCGACTTGCAGCCGGTCGCCGATGGTCAGCGCGTGCGTGTCGAAGCGGTGGCCGTTGACGAACGAACCCGCGGTGCTGTTCAGGTCGGTGACGACCACGCCTTTGCCCGGCAGCATCTTCACGGTCGCATGCCGGCGCGAGACGCCCGGATCATTCAGCCACACGTCGATCCCCGCATCCCGCCCGATGGTGATTTCCCCGACGACCTCAATGCGCTCCGCCGCCTTTCCGCGCACGAGCATCTGCGCCCCGTGCGAGCCCGCGGCCAGCGTGTCCTGCGCCTCGATTTTCGGCGGCTCGCCGATGCCAAACTCCACGACCGCCGGGCCGATTCCCACCTTGTCGCCCGGCTGCAACGTGAACGGCGCGGTGAGCTTTTCGCCATTCACCGTGGTCCCGCGCACGCTACCCAGATCCTCGACGAGGCAGTGCTTCCCATCCCATGTGAACCGGCAGTGCTGCCGCGAAATCTCGACATGCTTCAGCGAAAAATCCGCCTCCGACGAGCGCCCCACCGTGCAGGTACCCGCCTTCAGCTCGAAGACTTTCGGCGGCAGGCCGCCCGTGACGGCGAGATACGGCATCAGGGCAGCACCGCCCAGATTTCGACGATGCGGTTCTTTTCGAGGTTGTGCGCGTCGAGGAGTTTCGAGCCGCCCATGCCGACGGTGTGCATGACATTGATGACGTCGCATTTGTCGCGCATGGCCTTGAGCACGGTGTCCGCGCGGGTCTGCGAGACGGCGATGTTTTTCTGCGCGTCGCCCTTCGGATCGGCGTAGCCGAGGATGACGAAAACCGCGGTGGGATCGCCGCGCAGTTTGGTCAGGTCGGGCTTTTCCAACTCGGCCTTCAGCTTCGCGATGTCCGCGGCGCTGAGGTCGGTTTTGCCCGAGCCAAAGGGGATGGTCAGCACGATGCCCATGCTGCGCGCGCGCTCGACGGCCCCGTAGAGCTTGTCCTTGTTCGGATTGGTCACCTTGGGCATGAGGTCCACGCGTTTCAGCACCTCGGCTTTCACCGACTTGTTTTCCTTTTTGGAAACGTCGAGGTCGAGCTTCGCCGGGGCCACCATCTCGGGCGGCGGCTCGGCGGCGGGCGGGTTCGCGGCGGCGATTTGCTCCGGGGTGAGCCCGGTGTCGGGCGGGCCTTCGTCCACGGGTTTCGGCGCGGGCGTGGCGTCGTGGCTGCTCTTGTGCGGCTGGAGGAGCGCGCGCGTCTGCGGGATGGCGAAGAGCAGGCCAATCCCCACGACGCCGACAACGGCGAGCCCGCCGAGATATTTCATCCACATGGCCGAGGGTGCCTGCACTTCGGTCAGCGGCTTGCCGCATTCCGCGCAGATGAAAGGCTGGCCGTCTTCGACTTCCGTCTCCTCGCCGCGGTAGGCGAGGAGGCAACCTGCTTGGTTCTGGCATTTTCCAAATCGGGACATGGCGGCGGTTATAGGCCGGGCGCTCGGCGGGCCGCGAGGAAATTTTCCGCCATCCACGCGGCGAGGTCGGGTGAAAGCGGCGACGCCCACGCGAGGCCGAGCGCGGGCAGGCGCAGCGCGGCGGAGTGGAGCGCGTGGCGCGGCAGGAGCAGCCGCGCGGCGAGCGCGGGCGTCCAGCCGGTCGCGATGAATTCGAGATAGCAGCCCTCGTCCGGCCCGTAGAGTTTGTCGCCCACGATGGGGTGCCCCGCGTGCGCGAGGTGGACGCGGATCTGGTGCGTGCGCCCGGTCTCGGGAAAGGCGCGGACGAGCGCGAAACGGTCGCCCGCCGCGGTCGCGCCCGCGAAGCGCTGCTCGACCCGGAAGCGCGTGCGCGCCGCCGCGCCGTCGGAATGCACCATGCGCTTCAAGTAGATGCGCGAGGGCTCGACCGCGCCCCGGCGGAGCAGCGGCGCATCCACGGAAAACTCGTCGCTTTCCGGCCAGCCCCAGACGAGCGCGAGGTATTCCTTTTCCACGCGCCGCGCCATCATCTCCAGGCCCAGCGTCCGCGCCATCGCGGCCGTTTTTGCGATCAAAGTCAGCCCGCTGGTTTCACGATCCAGCCGGTTGATGAGCGAGACCTGCCCGCCATTCGCGAGCTCGTAGGCCAGCAGCCCGCGCAGCCCGTCCCAAAGCGTGAACCCGCACCCCGGCCTGCTCGGATGCACGGCGAGATGCGGCGGCTTGTCCACGACGAGCCACCCGGCGCTTTCGTCGAGGACGGCGAAAGAGTGGAGAGTTGAGGGTTGAGATTCGAGGCTTTGCGAGAAGTCCATGGTGCAGCGGGGACAATTGAGAGCCACGTCTCGAAGTGCGATGCGCTTCCCCTTTCTATGCGCCCGGACAAAACTCCGCGACGAATTCCCTGCGCGCATCCGCCCCACTGCGCGCGGCTCTCAACTAACAACTCTCAACTCTCAACTTGATCTCCCTCCGCCACGTCTCCCGCCGCTACGGCTCCATCGCCGCGCTCGACGACGTCTCCCTCGAAATCGCGCCCTTCGATTTCGTCTCCATCACCGGCCCGAGCGGCTGCGGAAAAAGCACGCTCATGCACCTCATCGGCGGGCTCGATACGCCGAGCGCGGGCGAGCTGATCGTCGATGGCCTCCCGCTCCACCGCGCCAGCGAAGCCGAACTCACCCACTACCGCCGGCACAAACTCGGGATCGTCTTCCAGTTTTTCAATCTCCTCCCGACCATGACGGTCTTTGAAAACGTCTCCCTTCCCCTGCTCCTCCGCGGCGAACCGATGCGCGCCGTGCGGCCCAAAGCCGACGCCATCATCGAGCTCGTGGGGCTCGCCGACCGCGCGCGGCACGGCATGCACCAGCTCAGCGGCGGGCAGCTCCAGCGCACCGCCATCGCCCGCGCGCTGGTCCATGAGCCGAGCGTGCTCCTCGCCGACGAACCGACCGGGAACCTTGATTCCGCCAGCGCCGCGCAGGTCATGGAGCTGCTGCAAAAGATTTCTTCTCAGCGCCGGACGACGATGGTAGTCGTCACCCACAGCGAGGAGGTCGCGCGCCAGACCGCGCGCCGCATCCGCCTCCGCGACGGCCAAATCCTCGAAACCCACCCATGAGCACCAGCACCGAGATTCGAGACAAAATGAAGGGCAAATCCCTCTTCGTGGAATTCACCGACGACGAGCTGGCCGATTTTCTCGAGCTCCTCGACATCGTCGAGGTCAAGAAAGGCGAGATCATCGTGAAGCAGGACGACCACGGCGACTGCATGTTCATCCTCGTCGAGGGCAGCGTGCGCGTGCTCCATCACAGCGGCGGGCGCGACATCAATCTCGCCTCGCTCCAGCCCGGCGACTTCTTCGGCGAGCTCGCCCTCGTCGATGCCGGCGTGCGCTCCGCGGACGTGGATGCGGCCGCCGATTGCACGCTGCTCCGCATCACCCAGGCGGCGATCTCCGCGGCGGCGGGCGTCTATCCCACGGCGGCCTTCAAGTTTCTCATCGCCATCGGCCGCATCCTCGTCGGGCGCCTCCGCCAGACGAACCAGCGCTACGTCGATTCGCTGCTCTTTCCGGTGCAGGGAAAGGACTGAGCGCGGCGGAAAAAATCCCCGCGCCGCCATGCTTTGTCTCCATGCTCTCCCGCGTCGCTGATTCGCTTTACTGGCTCGCCCGTTACATCGAGCGGGCGGAAAACAACTCGCGCATCCTCGATGTGAATCTGCAGGTCACGCTCGACGACGACCACGCCGGCGAGGAGGGCGACAAGACCGACTGGGAGCCGATCCTCGCCTCGCTCGAAGACCAGAAACTTTTCCGCAAACTCTACGCGGTCACGAACGCGGAAACGGTCTGCGAGTTCCTGACCTTTGCGAAGGAAAACCCGAACTCGATCCGCTCGTGCGTCTCGGCGGCACGGGAGAATGCGCGCACGGTGCGGGAGTACATTTCGAGTGAAATGTGGGAGCGGATCAACAGCCTTTACCTCTGGCTCAACTCCGCCGAGGCGCGGCAGACCTTTGCCGGCAGCGCCATCGACTTCTACCGCCACCTCGTCGATCACGCGCACCAGTTTCACGGCACCACCGACGCCACGCTGACCCACGGCGAGGGCTGGAGCTTTCTCCAGGTCGGCAAATACCTCGAACGCGCGGACAGCGCCTCGCGCATCCTCGATCTCAAGTATCACATCCTCCTCCCGCGCGGGGAGCAGGTGGGCGGCAATGTGGATACCGTGCAATGGCAGGCGCTGCTGAAATCGTGCAGCGCATTCGAGGCTTACCGGAAAATCCACACCGGGCAGGTCACGCCGGGGAGCGTCGCGGAGTTTGTGCTGCTGCATGAGCACTTTCCGCGGAGCATCCGCTTCTGCGCGGAGCAGCTCGACATGGCGCTGCACACGATCTCCGGGTCGAGCCGCTCGCACTACGCGAATGAAGCGGAGCGGCTCGCGGGCAAGCTGTGCTCGGATCTGACCTACGCGAAGATCAGCGACATCATCAAAGGCGGCCTGCACCAGTATCTCGACGGCATCCAGTTCCGGCTCATCGAAATCGCCGCGGCGATGCGCGCGGAATTCTGCGAGTGGCTCGAGCCGGAGACCGAGGGGCAAGCGCAGGCGGAAAGCAGCTTGGGCTTCAGCCCGAAGTCGGAAGCCAATTTGGGCTGAAGCCCAAGCTACTTTCCACCCCATGTCCGATGTCGTCACCTTCGGCGAGCTGATGCTCCGGCTCACTCCCCCCGGACGCCAGCGCTTCGCGCAGACTCCGCAATTTGAAATCAACTTCGGCGGGGCCGAGGCCAATGTCGCCGTGCTCATCGCGCAGCTCGGCGGCAGCGCGGAATTCGTCACGCGGCTGCCGGGGAATGCCGTGGCGCAGCGCGCGATCAACGAACTGCGCGGGCTCGGTGTGGGCACCGCGCACATCGCGCGCGGCGGGGAGCGCATCGGGGTCTATTACCTCGAACAGGGCGCGAGCCAGCGCGCGGGCAAGGTGATCTACGACCGCGCGCACAGCGCCATCGCCGAGGCGCGGGTCGGGGAGTTCGACTGGGAGAAAATCTTCGCCGGGGCGCTGTGGTTTCATTTCTCGGGAATCACGCCCGCGCTTTCCGCCGGGGCCGCGGAACTCACCGCCGAAGCCTGCGCCGCCGCGCATCGCCTCGGCCTGACCGTGAGCTTCGACCTCAACTACCGCGCCAAGCTCTGGACCCTCGAGCAGGCCGGCGCGGCCCTCTGCCCGCTCATGCAGCACGTCGATCTCTGCGTCACCAGCGTCGAGGAAGCCCGCACCGTTTTCGGCCTCGATTGCGACGCAGACCCCGCCGATGCCGCCGTGAAACTCCGCGACCGTTTCGACTTCAAAGCCGTGGCCCTCACCCAGCGCTCCGGCGCGCTCGCCTGCACCACCGGCTGGGGCGCGATGCTTTTCACCGACGGCACCGCGCACTTCTCCCGTCGCCATGAGATCGCCGTCATCGACCGCGTCGGCGCGGGAGACAGCTTCACCGGCGCGCTCATTTTCTCCCTCCTCCGCGGCGATGCCGCCGCCCAGGCCATCGAGTTCGCCACCGCCGCCAGCGCGCTCAAGCACACCATCCCCGGCGACTACGCCCTCCTGACCCTCGGCGAAGTCGAAGCGCTCGCCGCCGGAGCCGGCGGCGGGCGCGTCCAGCGGTGAGAAGGGTCGAAAAAACTGTTTGCAAAGCCTCCCGGCCCCGTTACTTTCCGCGCCCTAAATCTTATGGCTAAAACCTGCTGGCTCGAACGAGAAAAACGCAAATCCGCGACCGTCGCGAAATACGCGGCCCTGCGCGCGGAACTCAAAAAGAAGGGCGACTACGTCGCTCTGTCCGCGCTGCCCCGCAATGCCTGCCCCGCGCGCCTCAGCCGCCGCTGCCTGGCCACGGGCCGCAAGCGCGCTTTCATCCGGCGCTTCAAGCTTTCCCGGATCAGCTTCCGCGAACTCGCCTCGAACGGGATGATTCCCGGCGTCACGAAATCGAGCTGGTAGCCCTGAGCTTCCGATCCTTTTTCGAGCCGCGGGTTTTTCACCCGCGGCTCGTTTCGTTTTGTGACCATGAGCTTTCCTTTCCTCCTCGCGAATAGCGGAGAGCTCACCCGCCAATGGGATGAGCCGGGGGTCATCACCTTCAATTTCCTCGGCATCCTCCTGCTCGTCTTCCTCAACGGCTTTTTCGTCGCCGCGGAATTCGCGCTGATCAAAGTCCGCGGCAGCCAGCTCGACCCGCTCATCGAGGACGGCAACACCCGCGCCGCGCTCGCGCGGAAAGTCGTCGCGCATCTCGACTCGTATCTCTCCGCCACGCAGTTCGGCGTGACCCTCGCCAGTCTCGCGCTCGGCTGGATCGGCGAGCCGTTCTTCTCCCACTTCCTCCAGCCGCTCTTCTTCCTCGTCGGCATCACTTCGCACGCCGTCATCTCGGGGCTTTCCGTTGGCATCGGTTTTATCGCCATCACCTTTCTCCACATCATCCTCGGAGAACTCGGGCCGAAGTATCTCTCCATCCGCGACCCGCTCGGCATCTTCCTGCTGCTCGTCCGCCCGCTCGCGCTTTTCTACGCGGTCTTCAAACCCGCCATCTGGCTCCTCAATCAGGCCGCCAATCTCATCCTGCGCCGGTTCCTCCGCATCCAACCGGTGAGCGGGCATGAGCTCGCCCACAGCGAGGAGGAGCTGCGCGTCATCCTCGCGGAAAGCGAGCGCGCGGAGGAGGTTTCGCCGCTCGGAAAATCCCTCCTCATCAACGCGCTCGACATGGCCGACCGCGTGGTCCGCGACATCACCACCCCGCGCGGCGAGGTCGTCTTTCTCAACACCGAGGACACCTTTGAGGAAAACCTGAAACACGCCCTCGACTCCCGCCACACCCGCTTTCCGCTCTGCGACGGCCACCTCGACAACACCATCGGCCTCGTCCACATCAAGGACATGCTCAAGCTCATGCGCGAGCCGCAGGCCGACATGCACGCCATCAAGCGCGACATCTTTCCCGTGCCGGAAATGATGCCGCTGGAAAAGCTCCTCACCTTCTTCCTCGCCAAGCACGCCCACCTCGGCCTCGTCGTCGATGAGTTCGGCGGCACCGTCGGCATCGTCACCCTCGACAACGTGCTCGAGGAACTCGTCGGCGAAATCCAGGACGAGTTCGATGCCGAGAAGCCCGAGTTCAAGCGCGTGGATGCCGACGAATTCACCGTCGAGGGCGGCGTGGGCCTCTACGAACTGCACGACATCGCCGGCCTCGATCTCGAAAGCGCGGACGTGAGCACCGTCGGCGGCTACGTCACCCATCTCATCGGCCATCTGCCGAAACAGGGCGAGCATGTCCGCATCGAGGATTACACCGTGACCATCACCGAGACCGACGGCCGCCGCGTCAGCCAGGTCCATTTCAAACGCCGCTCGGAAGACGGGGCAAAGACGGCCGCGAAAAAGGAAAGCTGACGCTGATCGCCGCGGCGGCTATTTGGTGCCGTCCCTCCGGGACTGGCGCCATTCTTCCCATCGCTACCCAGCACTAAAGTGCTGGGCTATTTTCAGAATTGCCGACTCTAAGAGGGTGTGCCGAAACTCAGAACCGGCAGCTTTTTGACCACGGATTTCACAGATTTCACGGATTTCTGATTCCTAAAAATCCGTGTAATCCGCGCAATCCGTGGTCAAAACATTCCCGTTACCACTTTCGGTACACCCTCTTAGATCCCTCTACGCGACGAGCGGCGCGGCGGGCGTCTCCAGCCAGCGGGCCCAGAGCCAGCAGAGGTCGGAGAGGCGGTTGAGGTAGCGGAGGAGTTCGGCGTTCAAGGACGGGAGCGTCTCGGCGAGGGCGGCGATGTGGCATTCGGCGCGGCGGCAGACGGTGCGGGCGACATCGAGCGTGGCGGAGCCGGGGCTGCCGCCGGGCGTGGCCCAGCCGTGGTAGGAGATGCGGTGGTTTTTCTCGAGGTCGTGGATGCGCGCGGTCAGGGCATCGGTGTGCTCTTTCCCGAGAAAGGTGAAGCCGCCGGCGGTGTAGCGCTCGCGATCCTCGGGGAGGACGGCCAGCTCGCCCATGAGGAGGACGAGCTCTTTCTGAATGCCGAGGATGGGCTCGGTCACGAAGGACTGGGCGACCGTGGCGCGGACCATGCCGAGGGCGGCGTTGAGTTCATCGACGGCCCCGTTGGCGGCGATGCGCGGGTGGGTCTTGGGGACGCGGCGGCCATACATGAGGCCGGTGGTGCCGTCGTCGCCGGTCTGGGTGGCGATGGACATGGGAGCGGGGCTTTCAGCGGCTGCTGGCGAGGTAGCGGTAATAGACCTCGAGCATGAGGATGCAGAGGGAGTTGCGATAGACGAGCGCGTCGGGGTCGGTGCCGGTGCCTACGGGATTGAGGCCACCGCCCTTGGGGCCGCCGGTCTCGGGCCAGGAGCCGTCGTCGGCCTGTTTGGCGAGGATCTGGGGCATGACTTCGCGGTTCCATTTGTGCCAGCCGCTGCCGCCCTGCTGGAAGCAGGCCTGGGCACCGTAGTACCAGGAGTAGAGGTTGGCGTCGCCGGCGTCGTAGTTGAACTTGGGGGCTTCTTTGCCGTCGAAGAAGAAGTCGATGGCCTGGCGGACGACCGTGCCGCGCTCGTGTTTGACAATCTGGAGGATGACGACGCCGACGGGGGTGAGGGAGGGCCGGTCCTCGGGGCCGCGGTAGCCGAAGCCGCCTTTGGGGCCGCGGCAGCGCATGGTATTCTCGACGGCTTTGTTCATGGCCTGCTCGACGCCGGGGAGATTGAGGCCGCTGAGGTGGGCGGTCTTGAGGGCCTGAATCTGCCAGCCGGTGACGGAGGTGTCGCTGGGCACGGCTTTGTTGAGTTCATACATCCAGCCGCCATCGGCACCCTGGCCATTGACGATGATGGCGACGGCTTTGGTGAAGACCTCGGCGATCCTGGGGTCTTTGGTCAGGATGTAGGCTTCGCCGAGGGCGTAGGTGCCGATGCCGTGCTCGTAGGCCCACGGCTGGCCGTCGAGCCGGGAGATGCGGCCGCCGCGCTGGTTGCCGACGCCGACGAGAAAGTCGATGGCCCGGCGGACGGCGTCGCCGTAGTCCTTGGAGGTGGGTCTTTCGCAATGCCCCATGAAGCTAAGGAGCGCGAGGCCGGTCATGGAGGCCTGGAACTGCTGGCCAAAGGAGCCGTCGCCGTTCTGGTGCGCCTTGAGCCAGCGCAGGCCCTTGAGGATGGCCTCCTCGCTCTTTGGGTCGCCGCCGCTGGACTTCATCGCGGCGGCGCGGGAGGCGGCGCTGCACCGGTCGCCCATCACATTCGGCAGGGCGAAGCCGCCACCGCCGCCGCCGCCCGTGCCCCCCATGCCGCCGGCTCCGAGGCCGGTGCCGGTGCCGCCGATGCCGCCCATGCGGTTGGGGACGACCTGCGTGGCGTTGGGCATGGTGACGATTTCGGGCAGGGCGATTTTCGAGAGGCCGGCGGTGGTGATGCGCTTGGCCTGCGCCGGGGCGCTCATGGTGTTCTTCTTTTTCGCCATCGAAACCTTGTGCTCCAGCGCGCGGCTGCTCGCGTTCACCACGGGCGGCCCGCCTTGGAAGGAGAGCTTGCGGCCCGCCTGGTAGCGCTGGATGACATAGACCGCCGCGCCCGCGCCGAAGAGGAGATGGACGACGATGCTGACGAGGAGAAACTTGCTCGCCAGGATGGTCGCCCAAAAAGAGGCGCGGGATTTCTTCGGCGCGGGAGTGGAGGGGCTCTCGGAGTTCATCGGCTGGTCTGGAGCGGGATGGATGCTGCGGGGATTCGGATGGGGGAGAAACGACGGCGCTCAATATGGGCATGGGCGCTGATTAGTCGCGCATTTTTTCCGCCAAACCGCCGGTGCCGCCGCGCGAGGTCTGTGACCGTCGCACGCCTCCCGGTGAAGATCAGCGACGGTCACAGACCGCCGCTCCAAGTGGGGACGACGCCTTCGCCAATCTCGGCTACGAAATCCTTGCCCAAGGCCCGCGCGGCCCCCTCATCGTCGAGCGCACCGACGGCGACGCCCTGCTCATCGCCCTCCTCTTCCACACCGACCGCAGCACCCTCCCGTATCGCGTCGGCTTCCCCATCTTCGTTTCCAATGTCGTCCAGGCCGCGCTGAAACAGAGCGGCCTCGCCGAATCCGCCGCCGCCCGCACCGGCGTCCTCCCCCCGCTCACCCTCGCGCCCAGCCGCGCCGTCCACATCACCGGCCCCGGCGGTTTCGCCCGCGACGAACGCACCGACGACCGCGGCCAGCTCACCGGCATCCCCGCCCCCCGCGCCGGCGACTACACCATCACCGACGGCACCGCCCCCCCACGCCACATCGGCGCCAGCCTCCTCTCCCCCGCCGAGACCTCCCTCGCCGCCGTCACCCAGATCGAATTCGCCGACCAACTCACCGTCGCCGCCACCACCGCCGTCCCCAAAGCCGACCGCTCCCTCTGGTGGCTCCTCGCCTGCACCGGCTTCGTGGTGCTGTTGGTGGAATGGTGGTGGTTCCAGCGGAGGCCGGGCGTCGCCTAAAAGCGAAGCGCCCCCCTCGTTCCCAAGCTCCAGCTTGGGAACGCACTTGTCCCCGAAGCTCCGCTTCGCCACCGTCGCCACCACGATGCGCTCCCGCTACCTCATCCACGAGCCCGACAAAGCCCACTTCATCACCGCCACCATCGTCGAGTGGCTCCCCATCTTCTCCACCGCCGCCTGCTGCGACATCCTCATCCGCTCCCTCGACCATTGCCGCCAGCACAAAGGCTTAAAAGTCCACGCCTACGTCATCCTCGACACCCACTTCCACGCCATCCTCGCCGCCCCCGACCTCGCCTCCACCCTCCGCGATCTGAAAAGCTTCACCGCCAAACAACTCCTCGCCCAAGCCGAGAAAGAAGGCCGCGACTGGCTCCTCAACCAACTCCGTTACTACCGCACCGCGCACAAGACGAACGAATACCAAGTCTGGCAGGAAGGCTCCCACCCCGCAGCCATCGGCACCGACGAGATGATGCTCCAGAAACTCGACTATCTGCACAACAACCCCGTCAAACGCGGCCTCGTCGCCTCGCCCGAACACTGGCGTTACTCCTCCGCCCACGAATGGCTCGACGGAGCCGCCGCGGTCTTGAAATGCGACGCGTGGAGATGATGCCGCGCTAAAGCCGCGCCCACGAAGCAGAGCTTCGTTTTCCTCGTTCCCAAGCTCCTGCTTGGTAATGCCACTGTCTGCGAAGCTCTGCTTCGTCGGCGCGGTTCACACACGAACGCCCCGATCAGATGCCAGCGCTGGGAAGCAGAGCTTCCAAGACAAGTGCGTTCCCAAGCTGGAGCTTGGGAACGAGGGGAGAACGATTGAGCTTGCGTCGCCAAGGCGGTGCGGCTCGAATGACGTGATGAAGACCCGACCCGAACTGTCGTTTCCGCCCTCCGAGGAGCTTAAACTTGCAAGACTCGAAAGTTTGTTTTGCGAGTGGCATACGCAATTTGTTAACAATAGCTCGGAGTTAATGAAACATGAGCCAGAAGACATGGTGTTCGATGGCTTCCACCCGCACTATTTCAGGCAGGAGAAAAAAGTTCTGTTTATCGGTTGGGAGTCGAGGCGGCTGTGTGGTTTCCACTACATTGATGAGTTAAGCGCGGCGTATCGCAAAGGAGGGAAGGATATTGGTGGCCGCCATCTCAACGCGGACCGGTTTCACTCACGGATGCTGAGGATCACCCACGGAATTATGCATGGGTTGCCGGAGTGGGAGAGTATTCCTTCGGCAAGCGAGATCGGTGATACGGTTGGTCTCGAAGGTGGCCTGAGCTTCGCCACTATGAACATTTCCAAGCTAAGCAACAAGAGTAACAATCCGAAGGCAGACGGTTGTGTAATGAATGTCGCGCATGCCCTTTCTACGAGAGACCGCAACTTCATCCAAGAAGAACTAGCTATCTTGGAACCTGACATCGTTATCACGATGAACCTTGATGAATATATGGATTCGCTTGGTGAACGAACTCTCATTGAGATTCATAAGCAGGCTGAGTCATATATGTTGGACTGTTGTGGTCATCGTTCTTTGCTCATCAACACATGGCATTTTGCAGCTCGGAACAAAAGCGACTTGGCTTACTATGAACCGATTTGCGATGCGATTCGGCGTGACCAATAAACATCTCCGAATCAGCCGGAGCGAAGAACCTCCTCGTTACCAAGCTCCTGCTTGGTAATGCCGCTGTCTTCGAAGCTCTGCTTCGCCGGCGTGGCTCACGCGCGAGCGCTCCGAGCAGATGCCGACGCGGGGAAGCAGAGCTTCCAAGACAAGTGCGTGACCAAGCAGGAGCTTGGTCACGAGGGCAGGATGGTTTTATGCCCCGCTGCCAAACTCCGTCTGGCAACGCCCTGAGGAGGGCAAGTGGCCTTGCCCACGGACGGGGCGTCTGCGTGGCGGAGCCGGAGCGCGCCCGCCCGCCCACTGGCGCGGCCGCGAACCGCCGCGCCGGCCCGCCCGCCGGGAAGCCTGCCCCTCCGCGCCCGGCGACCCGCCGCGCCGTCGAAAAACCGGCGGTCCCTCGCGACCAAGCTCCCGCTTCATCACGAGGGAAGGTCCATGAGGGCCAACGGCCCTCCTCATCCCAACCTGGGGCAACGCCCCAGGAATCCCGCCACCACACGGGCGAGCGCTGAAAGCGCGCCTCAACGCACCGGCGATGAATCGCGCTTTCAGCGCTGGCGCTGGCGGTGCTGGTTCCTGGGGCGCTGCCCCAGGCTGGGATGAAAGCCGCGCCTTTGGCGCTGAATGGATACCCAGCTTAGTCACGAAGGGCGCATTTTGCCTTGCCCACGGTGGGCTGGAACGCGCCCGCATGCGCTTCTCCAAAGCCATTTTTCTCCGCATCCTGAGTGGCGCGGCCGGGTGACGTCCAGATGCGGCGAAGGCCGAAGACCTCTCGGCCTTCGACCTTCGCAGGTTCGGAATGTTTCGGATGCGCTCCTAGCCGACTGCGGGCTCGGGTTCGTCGCTCTCGTCGGCCGCAGGGAGGCTGTCGCCGAGGTTGACGATTTTGATGTCGCGGTGGATCGGGAAGCCGGTGCCCGCCGGGATGAGATGGCCCATGATGACGTTCTCCTTGAAGCCGCGGAGGTTGTCCACGCGGCCGAGGGTCGCGGCTTCGGTGAGGACGCGGGTGGTGTCCTGGAAGGAAGCGGCGGAGATGAAGGAGTCGGTTTCGAGCGAGGCCTTGGTGATGCCGAGCAGGACGGGGACAGCCTCGGCGGGCTTGCCACCCTTCTTCTCGACTTCCTCGTTCTCTTTCTCAAAGGCGAGGCGGTCGATCTGATCGCCCCAGAGGAGCGAGGTGTCGCCGGGCTCGGTGACTTTCACCTTGCGGAGCATCTGGCGGACAATGATCTCGATGTGCTTGTCCGCGATCTCGACGCCTTGGAGGCGATAGACCTCCTGGACTTCGTTGACCATGTACTCTTGCAGGGCCTGCGGGCCGCAGACATCGAGGATGTCGTGCGGAACCACGGGGCCGTCGGTGAGCTGCTGGCCTTTTTTCACGAAGTCGCCTTTGAGGACGATGATGTGTTTGTTCATCGGCACGAGATGCTCCTCCTCGGCGCCGGTCTCGGCGTCGGTGACGATAATTTTGCGCTTGCCGCGGATGGTGCCACCGATCTCGACGGAGCCGTCGATCTTGGCGATCTCGGAAGCGTCTTTCGGACGGCGAGCCTCGAACAGCTCGGCAACGCGCGGCAGACCGCCGGTGATGTCCTTGGTCTTGGCGACCTTGCGCGGGGTCTTGGCGAGGAGCGAGCCGGCCTGGATTTTCTTCCCTTCCGTGACGGCGACATGCGCGCCGGCGGGAATGGAGTAACTGGCCAGAATGTCCTTGGTCTTCTCGTCCACGATGACGATCTGCGGATGCAAATCCTCTTTGTGCTCGATGACCACGGTGCCTTTGAGGCCCGTGCCCTCGTCGATCTCGCTCTTAACAGTAACACCGGGGATCATGTCGCGGAACTCCACGCGGCCTGCTTTCTCGGTGAGAATCGGGACGTTGTGCGGATCCCACTGGATGAAGGCCTCGCCTTTCTTAACGCGACCGCCATCGGCGATGGAGATGGTGGAGCCGACAACAATAACGTAACGCTCGATCTCACGACCGTCCTTGGAGTGGATAGTGACGCTGCCATTCTTGTTCAGCGCGACCCACTGGCCTTCGGTGTTCAGCACGGCCTTGAGTTCGTTAAAGCGGATGTCGCCATCGTTTTTGGCTTTGACGATAGGCTGCTTGAACGTGCCGGACGCGACGCCGCCGATGTGGAAGGTCCGCATGGTGAGCTGCGTGCCGGGTTCGCCGATGGACTGCGCGGCGATGATGCCGACGGCCTCGCCGAGCTTGACCATCTGGCCGGTGGCCAGGTTGCGGCCATAGCACTTCGCGCAGCAGCCGCGCTTGCTTTCGCAAGTGAGGACGGAGCGGATCTTAAGCTGCTCGATGCCGATCTTCTCGACGGCCAGCGCGGTCTTCTCCTCGATGAGCGTGTTCTTTTTCAGGATCGTGGTGGCGGTGACGGGATCCTTCACGGTCTCGCAACTCACGCGGCCAATAAGGCGCGTGGCGAGATCGACAACCTCTTCGTCGCCCTCGTAGATCGGGCGGACAACGATGCCGAGCGTGGTGCCGCAGTCGTCCTCGTAAATGATGACGTCCTGCGAGGCATCGACGAGCTTGCGGGTAAGATAGCCGGAGTCGGCGGTCTTGAGCGCGGTGTCGGCGAGACCTTTGCGGGCGCCGTGCGTGGAGATGAAGTACTCGAGCACGGTCAGACCCTCGCGGAAGTTCGAGGTGATGGGTCGCTCGATGATTTCGCCGCTGGGCTTGGCCATGAGGCCGCGCATGCCGGCGAGCTGTTTCACCTGCTGCTTGTTACCGCGCGCGCCGGAATCGACCATGACGTACACCGGATTGAGTTCCTTGCGGCCCTCGTTGTGCTCGAGGGTCTGGATCATCACGTCGGCAATGGTGTTACCAGCGTGGGTCCACACGTCGATGATCTTATTGTAACGCTCGCCATCGGTGATGATGCCGGAGCGATACTGTTTCTCGACGACGGCGATCTGCTTGTAGGCGCTCTCAAGTTCGGTGGCTTTCTCCTTCGGGATGATCATGTCGATGATACCGATGGAAACGCCGGCCTTCATCGCCCAGTAGAAGCCCAGCTCCTTGAGCCGGTCGAGGGTATCGACCGTGGCCTGATGCCCTGCGGCCTGATAGGTGCGGAAGATAACATCCGAGATCTGCTTTTTGCCGCAGGCTTTGTTGAAGAAGCCCACGCCTCCCGGCCAGATCTCGTTGAAGACAACGCGGCCCGCGGTGGTTTCGATGACGTGCTTGGTGTCGTCGCCATAGACGCTCTGCTTGCCGAGGTCGGGGTTCTTGAAACGGATGCGGTCGTGGACTTTCACCTTGCCTTCGGCCATGGCGAATTCGACTTCGCTGGCGTCGGCGAAGAGCGGCATGCGTTCGGCTTCCTTGCCAGCCGCGAGCTTGCGGGGGTTCTGCGTGAGGTAGTAGCAGCCGAGCACGAGATCCTGTGATGGCGTGGTGATCGGACGGCCGCTCGCCGGCGAGAACAGGTTGTTCGGCGCGAGCATGAGCATGCGCGCTTCGAGCTGCGCCTCGACGGACAGCGGGACGTGGACGGCCATCTGATCGCCGTCGAAG
>JAYWEP010000060.1:0-5983 GCA_043779205.1 Chthoniobacter sp.
GTGAAGCATCAAGCCGCTGGACGGTCGCCAGCTCTACCAAACCAAATACTTCGGACTCCGGTGCCGCAGAGGGTAGGTCGAACCTGACACATAGCAAACGATCTGGCGACATCCCGCCGCCGACGCTCCAATCCCTCACGGAAATCTGCGGCGGAGAGACGCGGCAGCGCTTCAGGCCGGGAGGAGCATCTGGAAAACGGTGCGCTCGGGGGTGCTCTCGTATTTCAAAAGACCGCCGTGCTGCTGCACGAAGCCGGCGGCGACGGTGAGGCCGAGGCCGGTGGCGTGCTGCTTTTTCTTGGTGGAAAAAAACGGCTGAAAGATGCGCTCGCCGAGGGCTTCGGGGATGCCGGGGCCGTCGTCGATGACGCGGAGGGAGACCCACTGCGGGGACTGGCGGGCGTGGTTGCCGGGGGGCTGGGGTTCGGCGCTCAGCTCGATGCGGACGGTGCCGCCGGTGGCGAAGGTGGCTTCGAGGGCGTTGCGGACGAGTTCGAAGACGGCCGTTTTCACGCGCACGGCGTCGGCGCGGATCGGGGGGAGGTCTTCCGGGGTGTCGATCTCGAGTTTGGTCTTCGGCCCGCAGAGGGTGGCGAAGGAGGGTTTCAGCATGCGGACGAAATCGCCGAGCCGGACCTCGCGCCAGACGACCGAGGGCGGACGGACGAGGGAGTTGGCGCGGTCCATGAGATCGGACGCGGCTTTGGCGCCGTCCTGGATTTTTCCGAGGCCCTCGAGGGTGGCTTTGTCGAGGCGTTTGTTGTCGAGGAGCAGGCCGATGTAGCCATGGAAAAGCGTGAGGATGTTGTTCATCCGGTGCGCGAGCCCGCGCACGAGCTGATCCTGAAATTCCGAGTGTTCGATCTGCATGGGGCCGCTTTTGAGAAAGCAGGTGGTGTGCGCGGCTGGCGGGTATTTTCCGCGGCTGGGCATTTGCCAAAGGCAGCCTGCATTTGGTCTCTTCCTCTTCCTCTTAATCTTCCTCTTAATCTTCCTCCCTGCTCTTGGCCGAAGAGGAAGATTAAGCGGAAGATTAAGAGGAAGAGTCGGAAACCAGCGCACGCGGGCCGCGCGGATTGAGGGTGATCCAGAGGGCGTGGTCGTCGCGGCGGAGGTCGATGGCTTCGAGGATTTGCAGCGCAAAGAGGATGCGGAAACGCATGGGCTCACCGGAGATGTCGAGCGGCACGCTGTGGAGCGGGATGCGGCGTTCGTGGGCGAGCCGGTGGAGAAAGGCGGCGGCGATTTCGCACTCGGCGGGGCTGAGCCGCAGCCACGCGCGCAGGGTGCCCCCGACGGCGAGGGTGATGCGCGGGAGGGCGAGGAGGAAGTCGGTGGAGATTTCGCCGGGAGTTTTGTCGTCGCGGGGGAGGTCGTTGGGCGTGAAGTGGCGGTCGATCCAGGCGTAACCGACGGCGCAGGCGGCGGTGACGACGTAGAGAATGGTGAAGCCGTGCGGCAGGGTGTCGCGGGAGGTTCCCGCGGCGATGAAGGCGAGCATCAGCACCCAGGCGCACACGGCGTAGAGCACGGTCCAGAGCCCGGCGGCAACGGCGAAGGTGAAGAGCGCGATCAGCGCGACGCGGCGGTTGTGCGCGGCGATCTCGCGGCGCAGCGCGCGGGCGGTGCTTTCGACGGTGAAAACGGGCAGCCCCGGTGCGGCGGAGAGTTTTCGCGAGAGCATGGGCAGAGACGCGCGCCGCTGTAGGGGGAAGCTGGCAGCTTCCCCTACAGCGGCGGCGGCGCGGAGCGGTAGCCGGCGGGGTCGATTTCCACGGCGGCGTAGCCGGCGGCGAGCAGGCCGGTTTCGAGGTCGCGCGCGGCTTGCGCGAGGCGCGGCATTTCATCGGGGGCGATCTGCACGCGGGCGCGCGGCGCGGCGGAATCCCCGGCGAGGTGGCGCACGCGGAAGATGCGGAAGCCGAGGCTGCGGACGTGCGCCTCGCCGCGCTCGATCATGGCGAGTGCGGCAGTGGTGACGGGCGTGCCGTGCGGGATGCGGGAGCTGAGGCAGGGCTGCGCGGGGGCGTCGGCGGTGGGCAGGTCGAGCGTGCGGGACAGCTCGCGGATTTCCGCTTTCGTGAGCCCGGCGTCGCGGAGCGGGGCGATGATCGCGAACTCCGCCGCCGCTTGCCGGCCGGGGCGGACCTGCTTCATGTCGTCGGCGTTTTCGCCATAGGCGATGGCGCGAAAACCACGCGCCGGGGCGAGCGCGTCGAGCTTGGTGAAAAGCTCGGCTTTGCAGAAATAGCAGCGGTTCGGCGGATTGGCCGCGTAGTCGGGATTGGCGAGTTCATCCGTGCGGACGACCTCGACCTGCGCGCCGATTTTCTCCGCGAGCGCGAGCGCATCGGCGAGCGCCTGGCGCGGGAGGCTCGGGCTGTCGGCGATCACGCCGAGCACCTGTGCGCCCAAGACCGCATGCGCCTCCGCAAGCAGATACGCGCTGTCCACGCCGCCGCTGTAGGCGATGATGAGCGGCGCATGCGCGCGAAGCTGGGCGCGGAGTTTGGCGACCTTTTCGCTGCTCATTTTCCAATGACCTACAGCAGCACCCGGCGGAAAATCTCGTCCAGCGGGAGCTGAAGGCCGATGTAAAATTCGCCGAACTCGGCGTATTGCGCGCTCACCGTGTCGAAGCGCATTTCATAGACGATGCCTTTGAAATTCATCGGGTCGTGCGCGAGCAGCGTGACGCCCCATTCCCAGTCGTCGAGCCCGGTGGAGCCGGTGATGAGCTGGAGGATTTTGCCGTGCCACGTCCGGCCGATTTTCGCGTGGCCGAGCATGAGCTTTTTCCGCTCCTCGAAACTCAGCGCATACCAGTTCTGCCCGGCGGCGCCGCGGCGTTTGTTCATCGGGTAAAAGCACATGGCCGGCCACGGCGGGAGCACGGGGTAGAGGCGGTCCTTCATGTATTTCGCCATGCGCTCGCGGAAGGCGGTCACCTTGGCCTCATGCTCGGGCGTGCCGGCGGCGAGGTTTTCCTCGGCGACGAGCGACTCGCCATATTCGGCTTCGCTCGTGGTGTATTCGCTGCGCTCGGTCATGGAGAGGAAACTGTAGGTCGGCGAAAGCGTGTCCGCGCCGAGGGCGAGCGAGAGGCGCTTCTCGAAGGCGTTGGCCGCGTGGAGATCGGCGCAGAGGAGCATGAAACCGAGGTCGGCCTTGGGCGAAACCATGGCGAAAGTGAGGAGCTGCGCGCCTTCCGTGGCGCGGATTTCGGCGACGAGTTCGGTGAGGCGGGTCTTGGCCTCGATCTGCTCGGCGCGGTCGAGGAGCGACCACGCGCCGTGCTCGATGGTGTAGAAAAGGTGGAGGACATGCCAGCCCTCGGCGGAGATGAGGGCGTCGGGAATTTTGTCGGTCATAGGGCCGCGAATGTCGCCAGCGCGCGGGAGCCGGTCAACCGGGAAGCCGCGTGAACCGCAGAGGGGAGGAGGAACGGCGGATTTCGCAGATGGCGCGGATGGGGAAAGGCGAGGCGGTCGTGTGGGACGAGTGGGTTTCCGTAATTTTGCGGGCGTCGAAAGAATCGTCCTGCTCTTGCTCCTGCTCCTGATCCTGATCCCTCGGTTTCCGTCGGCGAATGGATCAAGAGCAAGAGCAGGAGCAAGAGGAGCTGGCAGGTTTTTTGACCGTCCTAACTGCGTGGATGCCGCCCCTCCCCATCCGCGTCATCTGCGAAATCTGCGACCGCGTCTCCCCGTCATCATCTCCCAACCCCAAAAATTCCTGTCCGCCTTTGTTTGCACCACCACAGACCCAACCCGGCGCATTGACAAATCCCGCCGGTGCTGTGTGCTGGTCGCGCTCGTCTTCGGACGCGCCTCTCACCGCTGATGAACCGCACGACTTTCACCTGGCTCGCCACACTGCTGCTCGCCCTCGCCGCTCCCCGGCGCGGGTGCGCGGACGAGATCAAGCCGCCTTTCAACCTGCACTGGGGCGAGACGGCGGAGCGCCTGGCGCGGCTGCTGAATGTCGCAAAGGCGACCATCGTGACGCGCCGCAACGTGGAGGGCCGCGAGGCCTGGGACGTGGAGGGGCTGAAGCAGCCGGGACTGAAACGCGCGGTCTTTTATTTCATCGGCAGCGAACTCGTGGAAGTGGAGTTGCAGTATCAAAGCCCGGACTGGGACGAGACGAAATACGACGGCTTCATGGGCGATGTGCGGCGGCGGCTGGAGCAGCGCTACGGCCAGGGCCAGCTCATCTCGCGGAAAAAGGAACCCGAGGGCGAGGTCATGCAGACGCTCGTGGGCTGGAAATGGAATCAGAACAACACGGCCATCGAGCTGATCTATTTCGCCGCGCAGAGCCCGTCGCAGGTCTTCCGCACGCTGAGCGTGCATTACAAGACGTACTGAGGCGGGCGGGTAGGGATGGCACTCCGTGCCGTCCGCCGGGCGAGCGCCAGCGAGGCGGCGGGCACTTCAGATGCCGTGCGCATCCCCCCGCCACCTCGCTGCGCTCGCCCCGGACGGCACGGAGTGCCATCCCTGCCACCTACTTCCGCGCTTCCTTTTGCAGCCGCTTGAGGCGCCCGGCGAGGGTGGCTTTCGCGGCGGCGTTCATGCGGTCGATGAAAAGGATGCCGTGCAGATGATCGACCTCGTGCTGGAGCGCACGGGCGAGGAGGCCGGAGGCGTCGAACTCGATTTCCTTGCCGTCGAGGAGCTTCGCCTTGCACCGCACACCCGTGGCGCGGGTGATCTCGGCGCTGATCTCGGGGAAGCTGAGGCAGCCTTCGCTGCCGGCTTCCCGTTCTTTGCTGAGCTTGAGCTGGGGGTTGAGGAGCACGAGCGGCATGTGGTCCTCGATCTTCACTTCGTCGTCGCCGATGAACATGGCGCTGGGCCGGTCCTCGATGTCGGCCACGTCGATGACCGTGATTTGCAGCGGCACGCCGACCTGCTGCGCGGCGAGGCCCACGCCATTTGCGGAGCGCATCGTTTCCAGCATGTCGGCGGCGAGCCGCTTCACTTTCGCGTCCACTTCCTTCACTTCCCGGCCCTTTTCGCGGAGGACGGGGTTTCCATATTGCACGATTTCCAGGATCATTATTTCGGTTTGGTTATAAAGGAGATGTTGCCTGTAGCTCCCGACCTTTTCAATTCCTCGAGCACGTCCAGGACAAATTGAAACGACACGCCCTCGTCCGCCCGGAGAGTTACGGGCGGTTTGGAAGCGCGCGAGAGAGCCACCGTAAGCGCGTCTTTCAACTCCTCTTTTTTGAGCGTTTTCTCGCCATAATGAATCGTCCGGTCGTCCTGGATGGTGAGTTCCACGGGTTCGTCGGATTTTTCCGCAGCGACCGCGCTCTTCGACTCAGGGAGCTTGATGGTCACATGCGGCTCCGCCTTTTTGAAAGTGGTGGTGACGATGACGAAGATGAGGAGGATGGCGAAAATATCGATCAGCGAGACGATGATGACCTGCGGCATGCGGCGCTTGCGCCGGTAAAAGGTCACAGCGCGCCCTCCTGCGTGGGCCGCACGCCGAGCGCGGGCGGCGGGATTTCCAGACGCGCCGGCGCGGGCGCATACTGGCTGGCTTCGCGCTCGGGCTGAGGCTCGCGGCGCGGCGTCTCGGCGATGCGGCCTTTGTGGTAGTAGCACTTGGCCAGCAGGTCGGCGGTGAGCGACTGCATCTCCGCGGCCATGGTCTCGATCTTGCGCGAGAAATAGCTGTAGGCGATGAGGCTCGGGATGGCGATGGCGAGGCCGACGATGGTCGTGCTCAGCGCCTCGGAGATGCCCTTGGCAATGCCGCGCGGATCCTGCGAGGCCGCGTCCGCGCCGAAGGACGCGAAGACCGTGACCAGCCCGGAGACCGCGCCGAGCAGCCCGAGCAGCGGGGCGATGCCGACGATGACTTCGAGCACAAAAAGCCCGCTCTCGAGCCGCACGATCTCGTGCTGCGCGCGGGTCTGCACGGCCTCGATGTTCTCGGACTTCGGCCAGCTCAAATGCCGCAGCCC
>JAYWEP010000061.1:0-32641 GCA_043779205.1 Chthoniobacter sp.
AAGCGCCTCATGGATTACGGCTTTCACGCCCCCACGCTGAGCTGGCCGGTCGTCGGCACGCTCATGATCGAGCCCACCGAGAGCGAATCGAAAGCCGAGCTCGACCGCTTCTGCGACGCGCTCATTTCCATCCACGCCGAGATGACCGCCATCGAAAACGGCACCGCCGACGCGAAAGACAATCTGCTCAAAAACGCCCCGCACACCGCGCACTCGCTGATCGCCGGAGAATGGCTCCACGCCTACACCCGCGAGCAGGCCGCCTATCCCGCGCCGTGGCTGCGCGAGCACAAATTCTGGCCCGCCGTCGGCCGCATCGACAACGTCTGGGGCGACCGCAATCTCTTCTGCGCCTGCGTGCCCGTGGGCTGAGCGTCGCTCTTGAGGGCCAACGGCCCACCGACAAGCCAGCCCAGGGCAACGCCCTAGGTTGACAAAACTCTCGACGACAAGCCCTGAAAGGGCGGGACAAATTCGGACCTGCCTGGTGTCGCCCTTTCAGGGCTTGGACGCTTTTCGCACACCTTCCCAGGGCGTTGCCCTGGGCTGGCTTGGAGCGCACCTTTGGTGCTCATGCGCGACGCTCAAACCATGATCCACCAACGCGACTTGGCGCGCGCCGCTCACCGTCGGCTCATTTCTGCGAGATGGCATTCACTCCAGCGTGATCGCCACGACGAAGGGGGCGGCTTGCACCCCGGCCGAGACGAAATCGAGGGTGGTGATTTCCACGTCGGGGCGGGGGTTTTCGTAGGCGCGGTGGTAAAGGCGCATGCCGTGGATGCCGCCGGGGCCGGTCCAGGCGACGGTGGCGTTTTTCGCCGGCTGGCCGGCATCGCTGTCCGCATTCCAGTCGCGCACGTCCTCGCCGTAGGTGATCGGCAGTTCCCGCTTCTCGCCGTCCGCGTAGTGCAGCATGTAGCTGCCGATCCGGGTGCCGTTCGGGCTGTTGGAGTTGGCACCTTGCAGCAGGTGCAGCACGCGGGCTTTCTGCCGCACGGCGAGGCCCGTCACCTGCGCGGGCCAGCTCCCATCGGTCGCGCTGCGGACGGCCGCCATCCCCTGCACATCGAAGGTCACACCGTCGAAAATCTGCAAGCCGCGCGGCAGCGCTGCCAGATTCCACGGCGACGCGGCATCCCGGTAATAGGTCTCCAGCTCGTTGTTAAAGTGCGGCCTGAGATCGAGTTGGCGCGGCGTGGCGTGCGGGTCGCGGAGGGCGGCGGTGCGCGCGGTTTCACCGGCAGCGGCGGCGCGCATTTGCTGCTGCGCTTCGAGGATGCGGGCGGCGGGGCCGGTGGTGGTGTTCCAGGCGGCGAGGGCGTCGAGGAAGTCGGCGTGGGCGGTGGCGGCGGGTTCGGATTTTTCGCGGTATTTCTGCGCGAGCAGGGTCATGATTTTCGGATCGGTGGGGCGGCGGCGGCGGGTTTCCTCGAGTTCGGAGAGGGTGCCGATGGCGGTGAGTTGATCGAGGGCGGCGCTCATCGGCACGGCGGAGAAAGCCGAGGCGGTGCGGGTGGCGCGGTCGGCGAAAAACCAGCGGACCCAGCGCGCGTAATCGTCCTCCCCGGCGGCGGCGGCGAGGCTCGCGCGCAGGGTCTGGACATCGGGCGTGCCGGTGCGGCTGGTCTCGCCGGCGGCGTCCACGCGGCGCTGGGCCACGGCTTCCGCGAGATCGGCCAGCCACGCGGGCGCGGGCTGCGGGAGCGGCGGCACGTCGTGGAAATAGATCGTGCTGTTGTCCGCGGCGACGACGAGACGCCGCCCGTCGCCAGTGAAGAAGACATCTTTCACGCCCGGATGCGGCAGGACCAGCGAGAGCGGCTGCGTGGTCGCCACATCCCAGAGGCGCACGGCTCCGCTGCCTGCCTACGACGCGACAGCCAACTCAAACAAACCGTCGCCGTTCGCCACGCCAAGCTTCACATTTTGCAGTTCGCCGAGGGTCAAGACCGCGCCGAACTGCCGGAACACTTCAAAGAAGCGCCCATAGTTCCGGCCCCAATAAATCATGGCGCACGACATGGGTGCGCCCTTTCCTCCGTCCGCGCCGTCCACAAGAAAGCGGAGCCGCGTGTCGTAAAGAAAGCAAACTGCCGTCGCCACGCCGAAGACATGTTTTTTCCAATGCCCCGTATTCGTAGCCACCGGGACGAGAGCCAGGACTTCGGCACCGTATTGTTTGTGGGCAAGGTGGCAGCGTTGCAGCCAGTGGCGAATGGCCGTGCCCCGCTCGTGATCGAGGCCGTAAGGTGGGTTCACAAAAATCGTTGGGGCGTCCCAGGATTCCTTGAGCCCGTCTTGTGTGGGTAGTCGGTATTCAATGGCGGCTCCAACGATGGAGAACTCATTCGAGCAAGGATCGAGGCCGATGCCGCCCCCAAGAACATCCTTCACCGCACGCACATATTTTTCCGGTGTGCCCCAATGCTGACTTTGGGTGCGGATTTTACGGCCTGCGCTCATACGGCGTGAATCTTGGCCCAGTCCTTCCGGGCGAGGGTTTCGAGTTGCTGACGAAGGTGGCGGATACTGCCGGACGAGGGCGCGATGATATTGAACCACGACTCAATCGCAGCTTCTTCGCGGGCGAAGTAGGCGAGCAGCGCATGGTGCGCGTGGAGATCGATCCGCACCTTGGTAAAGCGGTTTTCGCCCTTCGCTTTGGGATAGCTGGCGAGAAAGGCCTCGCGCGCCGGTGCCAGGTCGGCGCGGGGAGTGAGCAGCACATCCTCGATGAATTGCGCCAGGCCTGCATCGGTGAGGAAGAGCAGCCAGTCGTAGGACTGCGCGAGCACCATGATTTCTTTGTTGTGGTTTTCCGCGGTGAACCAATTGCCGTGGTTACTCACCGCGCCGACGCTGAGAATGAAATTGCGCAACCAATCCGGCGAATCGCTGGCGACAATCTCGGCGAGAAACTCATCGTGCGGTTTGCTCTCAAGCGACCCATCCGGCCTCGGCAAGACGCCGAGCAAACGCCCGTCATGCCCGCGAATTTTGTGCAGCGAAGAAACCGCGCGGGCCACGTAGGCACCTTGCTTCGCCTTCTCGATGGTCTGCGGCCCTTTCTTCATCCCCTCCTCAATGCCCACGCGCTTGCACTCGAACATGGCAAAAGGTGATGCCATCTGCTCCGCGAGCGCGATGCGGTATTGGTCTCCGCTCTCATCCACCTCCGTTGCTACCAGCGCGCCACTTCCGAAACGACCGACCACGCAAGAATTTCGCACCAGACCGCTCGTGGTCAGCAACTCCTTCTTATTGTCTACCCAGTCTCCGGCATTGCCGACTCCCATTGCCCGCAGGATTTTGCCCGAGGTTAGCGGCAGCTTCGCTTTTGGCATTTCCAGCACGGTTCGCGCGCCGACGGGATGAAGCGAGTATTCCACATTGTGGGTAATTGCCGGATTTCCGTATTCCGCAAGGCCGCGCTCAATCGCTACATGGCTGCCGAGCTTCCACGAGCGAAGCAGGTAGTAGGTGATGATTTCCACCAGCGTTCCCAGCGCCCGTCCCGCCGCCTTCTTCGAGTCTTTCGCGTAATGAAAGACGCTCGTCGTCAGCGTGCGCTGGAGTTGGTCAACGGATTGATAGGACACGCGAGTTCTTTAATCCCGCAACGGCAGTAACGGCAAGGAAACGGATTCTCCTTCTCGTGGCTAGGTTGAGGACTTGGCAACGCCGTTTTTTGCGCGGGGAAGCTGAGCTTCGTAGAGAGGGGCGGGACGGCCTGGAGTCAGTGCGGCGGCGAGCCAGGCGAGGGCTTCGGCGGGTTCGTCGCGGTCGAGGGCTTCGAGCGCTTTGCGGTATTGCATCTGGAGCAGCGTCTCCTCGCTCTGCGCGAGCGCGGTGACGGCGCGGGTGCGCTGGGCGGTGGCCTCGGCGGCGCTCCGCCGCGCGCCGGCCTCGCCGGTCTCGGCGCGATCCCGCTCGCGGACGACGCGCGCGGTGAAGGCGGCGCTGACCACGGCGAGCAGCACGAGCGCGGCGGCGGTGGCGATGCTCACGGCGCGGTTCCGGCGGACGAAAAGGACGGCCTGTTTCCACGGCCCCGCGCGCTCGGCGGCGGTGGCAAAGCCGGCCTGATACGCGGTGATCTCGGCCTGCAACTCCGGGACGCTCCAGTAGCGCTGGTCGCGGTCAAAGGCCATCGCCTGCCGCACCACGGCGGCGAGGGATTCGGGGATGTTTTGGAGTGCGGTGGCAGAGCGTAGCGGCGACACCGCTTTGGCAGGGCGCGGAGCGCCGGGGTGGGCCTGGGTGCGCGGCTCCGGTGCGCCGCCGCGTCGCTCCGCTCCGGCCAAAGCGGCGTCGCGCTGACGCTTGCCGCCGCACTCCAAAGGCTCGATTTCCCCGCGCCCGACTTTTCCGACGATCTCCACGCCGTCCTGGCCGGTGACGGACGGGCGCAGGGCGAGCATCTGGTAGAGGATGGTGCCGAGGGCATAGACATCGGAGCGCACGTCGAGCGACTCCACCTCGCCGCGCGCCTGCTCGGGCGACATGTAGGTGGGCGTGCCCATGATGGTGCCGGCGGCGGTGGCGGCGGCGGAAAAGGCGGAAGGCGGAAGGCGGAGGGCGGAAGAGTCTTGGGCGCTGCGCGCGGCGGGCGTTTCCTCCCCAGCCCCACCATTTTCTTCCGCCTTCCGCCTTCCGTCTTCCGCCTTTCCCACGTCTTCCGCCTTTCCCACCGTCTTCGCCAGCCCCCAATCCATGACGAGCACCTCGCCATATTCGCCGACCATGATGTTCTCCGGCTTCAGGTCGCGGTGCAGGACGCCGCGCGAGTGGGCGAAGGCGATGGCGTCGCAGGCTTTCTGGAAAATGGTGAGCAGGGTCGCGAGCGGAAACTGGCGCACGGTTTCGGCGCGGCCGGCGGCGAGTTCTTCGAGCACCTGCCGCAGCGTGACGCCGCGGACAAATTTCATGGTGTAAAAGACCTGCTCGTTTTCATCCACACTCAGCTCGTGGACGGGGACGATATTGGGATGCTCAAGCTGCGCGGTGGCGCGGGCCTCGGCGATGAAGCGCGAGAGATCGGCGGGCGCGGAGCCGTCGAGCATGACCTCCATGGCGACGGTGCGCCCGGTGGTCGCCTCGCGGGCGTCGAGGATCGCGCCCATGCCGCCCTGCGCGACGACGCCGCCGATGTCGTACTTTTGCTCGCGCAAAAACTCCTCGGGCAGCAGCCGCCGCAGCGCCTCGGCGGCAGGGGCCATCGTCATGTCGGGCTCGGCGGCGCTCTTTTTCCGGCGCAAGGAAACCGTCGCGGTGCCGACCTGCACTTTCTGATTCGGCCAAAGGCGGGTGCATTCCTGGATCGGCTGGCCGTTGATCCGCACGGCGGCGCTGCCGTCGAGGGTCTCGATGAGCGTGTGGTCGAAATTGACGGTGAGCAGCGCGTGCCGCCCGGCGATTTCCGGCAGGGCGACGCACAGGTCCGCGCTCTCCGCGCTGCCGATGACGTATTCGCCAGGGCGCACGGTGCGGCGCAGGACTTCACTACGGTCGGCGGTGATGACGATTTCCAATTCGGGGGCAACCATGTGCGCGATGACGTATGGAAATGGCGCGGCGCTGTCGAGCTATGGAGTGCGGCGGGGGCGTTTATGCGCTAATCGTTCGCCGTGAAATCGCCGCTATTACTCGCCTTTATCATCGGATCGCAGGCGCTGGCTGAAGACCCGACACTCGCCGCGCTCGTCCGGCAGGGCGACGCGGAGGAGCACCAGGGCCACACCCGCGCCGCGCTCGGCTGTTTCCGCGCGGCGGAGGAGGTGGATGCGAAGAATGTGGGCGTGCTCCTGCGCCTCTCGAAGGCGTATTCCGATCTCGTGGATGTGACCAAGCCGCCGGAGGCCGCCGAGCAGCTCGCGCACAAGTCGCTCGACTACGCGCAGCGCGCGCTCGACCTCGATCCGAAGGTCGCCAAAGCCCACCTCAGCCGCGCCATCGCCTACGGCAAGCTGACCGATTTCGTGGGCAACAAAACGAAGCTCGAATACTCGAAGATCATCAAGGACGAGACCGCGAAGTCCATCGAGCTGGACCCGACGGATGACTTCGCGTGGTACGTCCTCGGGCGCTGGCACGCGGGCGTGGCGAATGTCAGCGGCGTGCTGCGGGTGCTCGCGAAAGTGGTCTATGGCGGCATGCCCGCGGCGAGCAACGAGGAGGCCGCGAAGTGCCTGAAAAAGGCGGCCGAACTCGCGCCGCAGCGCATCATGCACCACGCCGAGCTCGCCCGGCTTTACAAGGCGATGGGCAAGGCCGACCTCGCCGCGAAGGAATGGCAGACGATCCTCGCGCTGCCCTCCGCGGACTCCGACGACGAAAAGGAAAAGACCGCCGCCCGCGAGGCGCTCGGGCTGCCGACGGGGGCGGTGCGCTGAGGACTGGCGGTGGTCTTTTTCAAAAACGCAGAGGCGCAGAGACGCGGAGGGCGCAGAGTTCTGAAGACCGAGTGATCCGCGCTTTTGTTTCCGCATTCGCTTTTGCAAATCCTCCGCAACCTCTGCGTCTCTGCGCCTCTGCGTTAAAAAATAATCCGCCGTCCCACACTCACTCGCGCGGCTTCCAAGCCAGCGCCAGCCAGCCCGCGAGCAGACACACGCCACCCAGCGGCGTGATCGCGCCGAGCCATTTCACATTCGTCAGCGCGAGCGCGTAGAGGCTGCCGCTGAAAATCGCGATCCCCGCGCCGAAGAGCGCGAACGGCAGTCGCGCCACCGCCGCTTTTTGCGCCAGCACCAGAAGCACGACCGCATGCACGAGATGGTAAAGCGCCGCCGTGTGCCAGACCGCCAGCGTCCCGTTTTTCTCCAGCACCGGCTGCAAACCATGCGCCCCAAAGGCCCCGAGGGCGACGGCGAGAAATCCGGCGAGGGCGGCGAGACGCTGGGCGAGGGTGGAGGACATGGGAATGACGAATGACGGATGACGAATGACGAGGGAAGCCTGAATGACGAAAGCGGCGGGCCGTTCATCCCTTCGCGCTTCGTTATTGCCTCGTCATTCGCCATTCGTCATTCGTCATTCATGAACTGGTCCACCTGGCAGCCGCGCGAGCGCGCGAACCTCTGCTTCATCGTCAAAGACGGGCGCATCCTGCTCATCCGCAAGAAGCGCGGGCTCGGCGCGGGCAAGATCAACGGCCCCGGCGGCAAACTCGATCCCGGCGAGACCGCGCTCGCCTCCGCCATCCGCGAGACGCAGGAGGAGATCGGCGTCACCCCGCTGGAGATCGAGGAGCGGGGCATTCTGCATTTCCAATTCACCGACGGCTACAGCCTGCACTGCGCCGTCTTCCTCGCGCGCGACTTCACCGGCGACCTCATCGAGACCGACGAGGCGACGCCGCTCTGGTTCGATCTCGGCGCGATTCCCTACGACGAAATGTGGGCCGACGACCGCCACTGGCTCCCACCGATGCTCGCCGGCCAGAGCTTCCGCGCGTGGTTCGAGTTCGACGGCGAGCGCATGCTGACCAAGGACGTGCGGCTGGAAACGCCCGATCTTTTTCACGGCCCCTAAGACCAACTCTCACAATCAAACGGACTGTTTTTTGGAGTAACGGAATGACGGAATGGAGACAGTCATTCCGTCATTTGGTCAAATTCCGTAATTCCGTCGTCTCTGCCGCCAGTCCGATTATTTGTGAGAGATGGTATAAGAGGGCGTCTAGAAAAGCGCGCCGCTGCAGGGGAAGCTGACAGCTTCCCCTGCAGCAGCGCAGGCTTTTTTAGACGCCCCCTTTGAGAAACGCAGAGGCGCAAAGGCCGCAGCCTGTGCCAAGCCACGCGACGAAGAATCAGCGACGTTTCCTTCGCTCCTCTCGGGAAAGAAAGCCCCGCCCCTTTGCCGCAAAACCTCCCATCGGAAGAGAGCCTCCCGCGCACCGTTGGAGTAAGAGTCGCAAGACTGCCCGCCGCTTCTTCCCAGGGACTCACATCGCACTTTCACTGACGCTGCAGGCTACGCCGCGTAGTATTGGTTGTAGCGGTAGTAGTAGTAGTCCGGCGTCTCGACATCGACGGCATTAAGAATAAGACCGAGGACATTGACCTGCCGCTGGTAGAGGGCGTTGAGGGAGTTTTTCGTCAACCGGGCGGAGGTGAATTGCGCGCGGACGACCATGAGGGTGCCGTCGAAATTCGGGGCGAGGGTCGGAGTGTCGTCGGCGGCGAGGATGGGTGCGGTGTTGAAGATGACGAGGTCGTAGGAGGCTTTGAATTCGTCGAGCAGGGTGCCGAGGATGGGGCGGAGGAGGAGCTCGCCGGACTGATTGGTGACGGGGCCGCGCGGGATGAGGGAGAGGGTGGGGTATTTCGTCTGGAGGACGGCGGACTGCCAGTGGTGCTCGCCGCGGAGGATGTCGGTGAGGCCGGTTTTTCCGTCGATGTCGAAGAGCTGGGCGAGGTCGCCGCGGCGGAGGTCGGCATCGACGAGGAGGACGCGCGCGCCGGCGGCGGCCATGGTGATGGCGAGGTTGCTGGCAATGGTGGACTTGCCTTCGTTGGGGATGGCGCTGGTGATGAGGATGGTCTTCAGCTCGGACTGGTTCGGCATGAAGATGAGCGAAGAGCGCAGGCTGCGGAAGGCTTCCGCATAGGTGTAGCGCTCGTCCTCCTCTTTCAAGAGGGGCAGGCCGGAGGCGCCGCGGGTGTCGGCGACGTTCGGAATCTGGCCGAGGATGGACTCGGAAAAATGCTCGATCATTTCGGTCGAGGACGAGAGGCGGTCATCGGCGCGGTCGAGGACGACGAGGATGATGGAGCCGATGACGAGGCCGCCGATGAGGCCGATGAGGAGATGTTTCAAGGTGCCGGGCGGAATCGGCTTGGGGCTGGACGCTGGCTGCGTGACCCGGAGTGGATCGAGGCTCGACTTGGCTCCGCCGGTGATTCCGCGGATGTCGGCGAGAAGCTTTTCCAACTGACTCTGGGTGCGGGCCACGTCGCTCTGGAGGGTCTGATACTCGGCGTCTTTGCGGCTGGCTTCGAGGACGGTGGCGTCCCATTCGATAAGACTGCCTTCGAGGCTTTTTAACTCCGCGTTGATCGCCGCGACGCGGGCTTTGACCATGTTGGCATTCTGATCCTTGATGATATTGATCTGACGCTGAATCTTTTCCATGTCCGCGACAATGGCCTTGAGCTTCGGATGAGCGGGTTTCCAAACGGTCTTCCATTCCTCGTAGTCGGCTTGCCGCTGGAAAAGCAACTGACTGGCCTGAATGTATTCCTGGTAAAGCGCGCTGTTAAAGGTGGCTTCCTGTTTGGCCGAGAGAGCGGGATTCCCACCCGGCTGTTTCGACATGGGCGGCGGGGACGCAGCCGCGTGGAGCAACTCGTCGGGGGTAAGATTCTGGAGCCTTTGCAACTCATCATGGAGCTGCGTCTTCTGGTTCTTCAGGCCGAGGAGATAGGCGACGGCCTTGTTATTCCGTTCGGTCCAGAACTGCATGCTGTTCTTCTCCGTGAACGCCTGGAGGCGCGCTTTGTTTTGTTCGAGTTCCTGGCGTGTCTGGGCCTCCTGTGCCGAGAGGCTGGTATTGACCTGCCCGGCCTGACCGGTGCGGTTCTCGTAGCGCCATTTCAGAAATTCATCGACGACGGTATCGACGAATTTTTGCGTATAAAGCGGGTTTGAGCCGCTACCCGTGACAATGAAAATGCTCGTCCGCGGTAGGTTCGACGCGGTTATCTCCACGATCCCGTTGAGGTTCGGAGATTCGAGCGCGACCCGATCCCGGGCGCGGCCCAAAACGATCGGACTTTTCAACTGTTCGATGGCAGTCCCGACAAAATTGGGCGTGGTGTCCTGAAAGCTGCCGGTATTGTTATCGCGAATCAGCTCTTCGCGAATCACGAGCTGGCTGAGCGAATCGAAGAGCTGCGGGGTGGTGAAAAGGACATAGCCTTCGAGGATCAGACCAATGCCGATGGTGAGCATCAGAATCCACCAATGCCGGCGGACGATGTTGCGGTAGCGATAGAGCTTCATGCCCAGCCCTCCGGGCAGGGGCATGGCGGGAGCCTGGGGATTAGCGGAGTCCATGGAGAATCACTTGATGCGGAACCAGGTCTTGGGAACGAAAATCCGGTCGCCGTCCTGCAGGACGGGATCCTTTGTGGAGTCGCCCTTCTCGATGATCTTCTCGACGTCATGCACGGAGGTCTCCGCGACGCCTTTGACCTGCCGGGTCAGTTTCACTTTATGCTGATCCGCCCATTCGGTGAAATTGCCGGATTTCTGAATGGCGATGCTCAAGGTCAAAGGTTCCGCGGCCAGCATGTCCTGCGGTCCCGGAGCGCGCACCTGGCCGGAAAGCGTCACCGTCCCGGCCTTCACCTGCACCGGGCTGATGCGGTCGATATTCAGCTTCACCGTGGCGTGGTAGTAGTAGTCGGCTTCCAAGCGGCGCTTAATGTCCGCGCTGGCCTCGGTCGTGGTCTTGCCGACGACCTGCACCCGGCCGAGCGGCTGCACTTCGATCGCTCCGGGCGCCGTGACGACGCGGAGCAGTCCGCCCTCTTTGTCCTCGACGATCTCCAACGTCACCATGTCCCCAGCCGAAAGCTTTTTGTCGGGATCGATGACCTGCATCCGCTCCTGCGGGGCATAACCCGGCTGCGCCGAATAACCGGGCCCGACCGGAACCGCCCGCGGAACCACGCCCTGCGCTCTTCCGGTCAACTGCGCCGCCACGAGGACGGCGACCAAGCTTGTGAAACGGATGAGAAAGCTAGGCATGGGCCATGACGGTGGAGTTTAGAATTTGTAGTAGAGACTGAGGAACGCGAGGTTCTGGCGGTAGTCGGCATTTACCAAATCTGAGTCCTTGGCAATAAAGCGATAATCGAGCCCAAGGGTGAGGGAATTTGAAAAATGATAGCGAACGCCGAGGCCGGCCCCGACCCGATGGGCTTTTTCCCCCAGGTCGCCGGACGCCGTGTAGTACTCGTAAAAGAGCACGGGGCCGATTTCGGTGTGCGGCAAGACCTTCCAGTTGGCGTCGTATTCCACATGGTAGAGATCGTAGGAGTTGGAGGAGAAACCAATCTCGGCGGTCTTGGAGAAGGCGAGGCGGTGGTCGAAGATGTCCGACGGTTTGTTGTCGATCTCAAACTTGATGTAGAAGGTGCTGGTGTCGTCGTTGTCGCGCAGAATGTTGCGCACGGCGGCGGCGTCGGAGGAACTCAAGGCGAGCTGGTCGATGGCCGCATTATTGAAGTCGCCGCCTTTGTCGAATTTCAACTCCTGGTATCCCGCCTCGAGGTAGAGGTTGGTGTATTCGGACATCTGCCATTCGATGAACGGCCCGACGAGCAGGCCGTGGCCGTCGCCGCGGTCATTGCTGTCGAAGTTGATGAAGCTGTAGGATCCATTCACGCCGATCTTGATCCCAGGGACGATTTGGTAGGAAGGCTTGATGAAGATCGTGTCAATGGCCCGGTCCTGAAGCGCAAAATCCTCGCCGATCGTCCACAGGTTGTAGTGATCGTAGCCTCCGGTGAGGGTGACCTTGTCATTGATCGCATATTCCAACTGAAATCCGATTTGATTCTCAAAGCGACGGTAGGGAGTTCCCGTGTTACTCAAGGTCGGGACATTATAGTTGTCCTCCTGATAGCTGAGGCGGTCCCGCAGGGTGATTTTCACCGGGCCGACATAGAGGGTGAAGGCGAGTTCGGAATTGGGCGAAAGGAGGACACTGCGGCTGTCGAATTCCGAATGGTCGAAGTATTTCGCGTAGGAGGCTCCCACGGAAAGCTTCAGGGTGTTCAATTCGCTCAGACGCCAGGTGGCCTGGATGTCGAGGGAAGGCCGGAGAATGAAGTCGGAGATCGTATTCTTATCCGCGAGGGTGATGTTGTCGTTGAATTCCAGCCCGATGCCGACGGCCAATCCGAATTGCACGGGGCCGATGGCGAAGTTGTAGCGGTCGGCCTCTTCGGCGGCCTGGGCCTCATTCAAGTCCTGCCCCGGACGCAGCGGCACGAGGCCGCTCGGGGAGGCATCTTCATAGGAATACTCCGATGGATAGACCGGCCCGATCCCGCCGGAAGAGCGGGAGGTGCCAAAGTCGCGGAAGAACTCCTGGGCGTGAAGCCCATGGGGAGCCGCGAGTAAAAGCGTGGCCGGAATGACGAGGATTTGAGCAAGGGATTTTTTCATGGCAAGCAACTGTCGGGTAGGTGTTCGACTGCGGAGTTTTTCTGAAACCGGGGACCATAGCAACGTAAAAAACGCCATGTTCCCACAGTCGCCGGGGATCTTTACTTTCTCCCGGATTTCGCGGAATCGGAGGCGCGCACAATCCGAAAACCATAGTTGTCCGTGCTGCTGTCCGGCGACGCATGGACGCGGCAGGAGGAAAGCAGGCTCAGCTTGAGCGCGCCGTTGTACCACGAGGCTCCGCGCAGCACTTTGGCCTTGGAGTCGTTATTCCACGGGTCCATGCACCACTGCCAGACGTTGCCGCCCATGTCGTAGAGCCCGAGTTTGTTGGGCGGGAAACTGCCGACGGGCGAGGTCCAGGCAAAGCCGTCGTCGTAACCCTTGATCGCGACATCGGAGCCCGTCTCTTCGCCGGTGTAGTTGCCGGAATTGGGCGGCGGCGGCCATTGGGTGCCCCACGGATAGACATCGGACACCCCCATGTCGCGAGCCTCGGGAGTCTTGCCGGATTCTTCGGGCAGCCCGACGGCTTTGCTCCATTCGAGATCGGTCGGCAGGCGATAGAACTGGGAGGCCGGCAGGGTTCCGTCCTTGTGCTCGAGATCGGTGAGCCATTTGCAAAACGCGACGGCCTCGACCCAGGTGACATTGACCACCGGATGATCGGGGCTCTGTTTGAAACCGGGTCCGCGCCACGCGGACGACTTGAGATTCACGGCGCGGGCGAAGACATCGAAGTCCTTGACCCGAGTCTGCCAGACGCAAAAGTCCACGTCTCCCGCGGGGACGAAGCGCATGCCGAGACTGTTTTCCGCGCCGGCGCCGGGGACGGGAACCTTGGGCACTGCCGGAGGCGGGATGTAGGCCAGCTTTTCGGGCTCGGTCTTCATCGCCAGCGCCAGTGGCGCGGCAGCGGCGGGCTCGATGGCGACCGCAGCGGGATTCGCCGGAACGGGCGGCACGACGGGGGGCTTCGGAAGGACCACCACCGGAACCGGCGGGGCCGGGGCCGGCGTGCTCACGGAAACCGGCTTGATAGCGGGCATGGGCGTGGCCGGTTTTTCGACGGGCTTTGGTTCCGGGGCCTTGACCGGCTCGGGCGCGGGAGCGGTGACCACGGCTGGCTTGGCGGCGGGATTTTCGAGCTTTTTCAGCCGGTCTTCGATCTCGATTTTTTTCCTGTCCATCATCTTCTGCATCTCCGCCAGTTCCTGCCCCAGCTTGCGGCGTTCGGCCTCGGCTTCTTCGCGCAGCCGGCGGGCTTCGGCGGCCGCCAGTTTCGCCTGCCCGACCTCCAGCTCACCCTGCCGGATCATCGCCAAATGCTGCTGCCGCGCGCCTTCCGCGTCCGTGGCCGCCTTGGCCACGCGCGCCGCGGACTGCTGCCGGTCGGCCAGGGCTTTTTGCAGCGCCTGCATCTCGACATCGGCCTTGTCCTGCGCGGCCAGCTTTTCCTTGTTCCTGCTCTCGAGTTCGGCGATCGCCTTTTTCGCGGCCTCGGCGACGCGCGCCTTTTCGGCGGCAAGCTGGCGGGCCTGCTCGGCGGCGAGATCGGCGGCTTTCTGTTCGTCCTCGAGCTTCTTGCGCTGGGCGAGCACTTCCTCGACGCCCTTTTTCACCGGGCCCATCGCCTTGGTTTTTTGCTCCACGGCCTTTTGCGCTTCGGCGACGGCGGCATCGGCCTGCTGCTGCTGCCGGGCCATGTCCTCGCGAGCTTTTTCCGCGGCGAGCGCGGCCTGCTTCGCCTGTTCCAAAGCCGCCGTCTTTTCGGCGACCGCCCGGTCCTCATCACCCGCGGCGGCGGACGCCGGTGCGGGTGCGGGCGCAGGGGCGGGGGCCGGTGCCGGCGTGGCCACGAGGGCCGCGGCGGCGAGGAGCGGCGCGGGCTGGACGGGGGCCGCCGCGACCACCGGATCGGCGACGGGCGCAGACTCGGGAGTTTCCACCACGGGCCGGGGCGCGGGCGTCGCCGGAGTTTCGAGGCTGTTATTGACCGAGCGAAGTTCCGAGCCTTCGGGCTGGTCGGTGGCGGTGAACCCGGCGGCCGGGTCGGCGCCCTGGGTGCCCTGGCCTTGACTGTTAAAATAGTAGCCCGCCGCGCCAATGACGATCAGTCCGGCGGCCACGGCAAAGCCCAGCGCGGGAAAACGCGACCGCTCGGGAGCGAGGTTGGAATAAACATCGGGCGCAAACTTGCTCTTGTTCGCCGCCGCCGGTTTGGCGGGTGCCACGGGCGGTTCGCTCCGGGTCTTGGTCGAGGTCAGAGGTTCACTCTTGCCGGTTTTTGAGGCCGACGCCGCCGCGGTCACGTCCGCGGAAGATTCCGTCGGGGCGATCTTTTTCTGCACCGCCACCACCGGCGCTGCGAGGGCTTCCTTTTCCGCTCCGGTGGCCAGCAATCGCCGGGTGATTTCCGCCGCGCTCTGCGGGCGGGCGTCGGGCCTTTTTTCCAGACACGCCGCGATCGTCTTTTCCCAAGCCGCAGGAACCGGCGCGGCGTCTTTGCGGCGCAAACTTGCAACCGGCTGGGGAGCGGCGTTGCGAATCTGCCCCGGCACATCGTCCCCGACAAAAGGAAGCCGGTCCGTCAACGCCTGAAACAACAGCGCCCCGACGGCATAGACATCATCCAGACGCGTGGCCGCCGCGCCGTCGAGCTGCTGCGGACTGCCCGCGGCCAGGCGCGGACCCGGCTTCCCGGAAATCCGCGAGACCGCGTCCGCGATGCTACGACTGATGCCAAAATTCGCGACGAACACTTTGCCCTCGCCTCCCAGGAAAACATTGCCGGGTGCCACATCGCGATGCACGACGTTGATTTTGTGGGCGTCTTCGAGCGTCTGGCAAAGCTGCGCCACCCATGGCTGCATCTCGGCAATGGCGAAACCACCGTCCGTTTTGGCCAGCCGTGCGGCCAGCGATTCCCCCTCGAACGCATCCATCGAGATCGCCGCCCACTCCGCGTCCTCGACGAGATCATAGACGCGCAGAATATTCGGATGAATCAACTGCCGGGTGCGTTTGACTTCCCGCCGCAATTCGTTCATCGCAGCGGCCTCACCGAGCAGCACGGCCGGGACAAAGTGGAGGGAAACATCTTTGCCGAGCACCTCATCGTGGGCGAGCCAGATTTCGGTTTCATCAGCGCCGGCGATGCGCCGCTTCAGTCCATAGCAGCCGGCGAGTTTTTGCCCTTCCGAAAAACGTGGCGTCGGGGCTGGAGGATTTTTGGGAGAGTTGGAGTCGTCGGTATTCACGGAATTGGAGTGGCTGGATTTTTTCTTGGATCGAGGTTGCCTGGGTCGCGGGAAATCGTTCCTCAGCACTTGGCGAACCATTCGCGATATTCGTTAGCGACTTCCCCGATCAATGCCAACGCCAAAAGATGCCAGATGCGCCGCGGAGGGTTTCGGCCCCGCAGATTCTTAAAATATTTCTTGTCACGTTCAGAAAATTCACCATACTCGCTCAAATTTCCAGAACGACGAATTGCCCGTTCGAGTTCGAAGATTTTGATTCCAATTAAACCGCAGAATCCCTAAACAGGCTAAAAATATGAAGACCACATCCATCGTGTCACTCGTCTCGGCAGTCTGCACCACCCTCGCCGTCGCGGCGGAAGGCGACCCCGCCGCCAAGCAACTCCAGGTGTTTCCGAAGAACTTCGCCCGCCAGCATCTCGGCGCGAATCTCTTCGTTTTCAATCCGGCAAATCAAACGTTCGTTCCGACCGAAGCCGCCGCGGCCTGGCTGGACGACGACATCACCACGGGCTGGCCCGTCATGGCCGGAAAGCAGAGCTACCTCATCGCGCTGCCCGAGCCCGAGATGCTCTCCAATTTCAGCGTCTCATCGCGGCCCGCGGCCGGCACCGTCTCGATCTACGCGGGCGACGAGCCCGCGGCACCGGGCGCAAAATCCTGGTCGCCTCTCGCGCAAAATATCCCCTTCGATTCCATCAACGAAAAGAAGCTCACGAAGCCCTTCAGCCGCTTCGCAAAATATGTCCTGATCCAGACGGACCTCGCCGATCCCGGCCCGCTTTACAGCATGTATCTCTATGGCGAGCGATCCGCCGTGGATTACAACCTGCGCAAGCGCGAAGCCGCCATCGATGCGCGCGCGATCTTCGGCCAGTACGTCAACAACAAGACCGCGTTCAACCTCAACGGCCTCTACGCCCAGGGCCGCGTCACGAGTGCCAATTCGCCGGACGGTTTCCTGCCGTGGCAGAAGGCCATCGACGACAACCCGGAGAGCGGCCTCACGCTCAGTGCCTCGACCAACGAGTCCGGTGCCGTCATCAGCTACAACGGCGTGCAGTCCATCTCCCGCATCGCGCTGCTCACCGACGGCGCACCCAAAGGCAAGCTCGAGTTCTTCGCCATCGGCGACGCGGCCGAAGCCGCCATCGCACCCGCGAGCATCCCCGCGCCCAACTCCGCACCGGCGGCGGCCAAACCCTTCTCGCTCGAAGGCCGCACGCCCACAACCAGCATCGTCCTCGACGGCACGACTTCCCGCGCGAGCGTGGACTTTCCCGCCGTGCCGGCCTCGAAGCTCGTCGTCCGCTGGACGCCCGTGAATCCCAACGACACGCTGACCATTCGCGAACTCGATTCGTTCGGTGCGCTGTCGCTGAACGATTACGAAGTCGGCTTGAAGCCCGAAGTCGTCGCCGGCTACAGCGGTGCCGACGGCAAGGACGCCAAGGAAATCGCCGAAGGCCCGCTCGATCCCAAGGATCCGAAGAACGATCCGATCGCCGGCGGCCCTCCCGGTTCGCCCTATCTGCCCGGCGCGCTCGGCTTCCCGCCGAACCTCACCGGACGCGGCCTCCCGCGGCCTCCGACGCCGGTCAGCCCGTAGTCTCCGGCCCCGCATTTCGATTCCAAAAAACGCGAGCTTCACCGCTCGCGTTTTTTGTTTTCGCCACTTCGCTTTTTCCTCAAACCACCCGCCGTGCTCTTCGCGAAAGTCTTCACCCAAGTCCTCCTGCCCATCCTCGTCATGTTCGGCTGCGGCTGGCTGCTCGACCGCCGCGCCCGCCTCGACCTCGGCTCCCTCGTCAAGCTGAACATCTACGTCTTCGTCCCCGCGTTCATGTTCGTGCATGTCGTCAGCTCCGACCTCGCGGGCGAAAAAGCCGCGCGCGTCATCGGCTGCACGCTCGCCGTCATCGCCAGCATGTTCGTCCTCGCCGCGCTCATCGGACGGCTCGCTGGTTACGACAAACCGCACCTCCGCTCGCTCCAGCTCGCCGCGATGTTTTACAACTCCGGCAACTACGGCATCCCGCTCATGGCCCTCGCCTTTCCCGGCGCGGGGCCCGTGCTCCAGGTCTTCATCGTGCTCACGCAAAACGTCGCCACCTTCACCGTCGGCCTCGCCCTCGCCACCTCCGCGCATCGTTCCGGCTGGCGCGCATTTTTGCCCGCATTGCGGCAGGTCTCGCTCTGGGCCGTCGCCGCCGCGCTGCTCGTGCGCTGGTTTCATCTGCCCGTGCAAAATGTGCGCTGGCTCTGGGTGCCGCTCGAATACTTCTCGCAGGCTCTCGTCGCCGTCGCCCTCGTCACCCTCGGCGTGCAGCTTTCGCAGACGCGCGTCGCGCAAAATTTCTCCCGCCTCGGCTGGGCGCTCGGCCTGCGCCTGCTCGTCGCGCCGCTGCTCGCCGTCGTGCTCGTGCCGCTCTTCGGATTCCGCGGCGAGGACGCCACCATCATGATCGTCTCCGCCTCCTTTCCCACCGCCGTCAACACCGCCCTCCTCGCCCACGAATTCAACGCCGACTCCCAATTCGCCGCCGCCGCCGTCTTCTACTCCACGCTCCTCAGCATGCTCACCGTCACCGCCCTCATCGCGCTTTTGCACGGCGCGTGAAAATATCCCACTCGCCCCGCAACCCGCATCAGCCCTAGCTTCGCAGCCACCTCCCGAAATTATGTCCACCCCATTTCTCATCGCCAAAGGCCAGGACGAAATCTTTTTCGACCCGAAAATGGCCAACCGCCACGGCCTCATCGCCGGTGCCACCGGCACCGGCAAAACCATCACCCTCCAAGGCCTCGCCGAGAATTTCAGCCGCATCGGCGTCCCCGTTTTCATGGCCGACGTAAAAGGCGACCTCAGCGGCATGGCCCAGCCCGGTACGCCCAATCCGAAGATCGACGCGCGCATCAAACAGCTCGCGCTCGACGGCTTCACCTTCTCCGGCTCGCCCGTCACCTACTGGGACATCTTCGGCGAAAACGGCCATCCCATTCGCGCCACCATTTCCGAGATGGGCCCGCTCCTCCTCGCCCGCGTCCTCGGGCTCAACGACACCCAGGAAGGCGTCCTCCAAATCCTCTTCCGCGTCGCCGACGAAAACGGGCTCCTCCTCCTCGACCTCGACGACCTCCGCGAGATGCTCCGCTTCATCGGCGAAAACGCCGCGCAACTCACCCTCCAGTACGGCAACGTCAGCGCCGCCAGCGTCGGCACCATCCAGCGCGGTCTTCTCCAGCTCGAACAGCAGGGCGGCGACAAATTTTTCGGCGAGCCCGCGCTCAATCTCGACGACTTCATCCAGAGCGTGGATGGCCGCGGCGTCATCAACATCCTCTCCGCCGAGAAGCTGATGAACAGCCCGCGCACCTACGCCACCGCGCTCCTCTGGCTCCTCAGCGAACTCTTCGAACGCCTCCCCGAAGTCGGCGACCTCGACAAACCCAAACTCGTTTTCTTCTTCGACGAAGCCCACCTCCTCTTCGACGACATCCCCACCGCGCTCCGCGACAAAGTCGAGCAAGTCGTCCGCCTCATCCGCTCGAAAGGCGTCGGCGTTTATTTCATCACGCAAAACCCCATCGACATCCCCGAGAAAATCCTCGGCCAGCTCGGCAACCGCGTGCAGCACGCCCTCCGCGCCTTTTCCCCGCGCGACCAGAAAGCCGTGCAAAGCGCCGCGCAAACCTTCCGCCAAAACCCCAAGCTCGATGTCGAGGAAACCATCACCCAGCTCGCCGTCGGCGAAGCCCTCGTCTCCCTCCTCGACGACACCGGCACGCCCGGCATCGTCGAGCGCGCCCTCATCCTTCCGCCGCGCGGAAAAATCGGCCCCATCGCGCCTGCGGATCGCCAGGAAATCATCAAGTCGTCCGTCCTCTTCGGCACCTACGAGACACCCGTGAACCGCGAAAGCGCCGCCGAAAAACTCCGCGCCCGCGTCGCCGCGTCACCCACCGCCACTGCGCCCGCCGCGAGCCCATCCGCAGCGCCGCTCACACCCCTCGCAAACATTCCCGCGCCCGCCGACTCCGGCCCCGGCATCGGCAGCGCCATCGGCTCCCTCCTTTTCGGCAGCACCGGCCCGCGTGGCGGACGCCGCGAAGGCATGCTCGAAGCCGCGACCAAAAGCGCCGTGCGCTCCGTCGGCAGCGGCATCGGCCGCACCATCGTCCGCGGCCTCCTCGGCAGCGTCTTCGGCGGCCGCCGCTGACCCACGGCGACCGCGCCGCCGCTGTAGGGGAAGCTGCCAGCTTCCCCTGCAGCGGCGCGCTCGCTACGACTCCCCGCCCCTGCTCCCCCACTGCCGCCCGGTGATTAGCCGCGCACCGCGTCCGTACGTCACGTAGGCGTACGCCCAACTGATAAGCACCATCACCTTGCTCCGAAATCCGACGAGGAAAATGAGGTGGATGAACAGCCACGCCAGCCACGCCGGCCACCCGGAGAACCGCATGAATCCAGCATCCGCGACCGCCCGGTGCCGCCCGATCGTCGCCATCGTGCCCTTGTCGAAATACTCAAACTTCTCCGTCCATCCGCCCGCGAGCAGGATGCGGATATTCCGCGCCGCATGCCTCCCCTGCTGCATCGCCACCGGCGAGAGCCCCGGCAGCGGCGCCCCGCCACCCGGCGCAAAGTGCGCCTGATCGCCGATCACAAAAACATCGCGATGCCCCGGAATCGAAAGATCCTCGCGCACGATTACGCGCCCCTGCTGATCCTGCGGCCCCCCCAGACTCGCGCCCAGCGGCGACGCCGCATTCCCCGCCGCCCACACGATGGTCCGCGCCGCGATCTTCTCCCCGCCCTTGATCTGCACGCCCTCCTCCGACAGCTTCTCCACCAGCGTCAGCGGCCGCACTTCCACGCCGATGTCAAAGAGCTGCCGCCGCGCACTCTCGCTCAGCTCCGGGTCGAGCATTTGCAAAACACGCGGGGCCGCATCCAGCAGGATCACCCGCGACTGCGATGAGTCGATGTGCCGGAAATCCTTCACCAGCGTCACCCGCGCGATCTCCGCCACCGCGCCCGCCATCTCCACGCCCGTCGGTCCCGCGCCCACGATTACGAAAGTCATCGCCGCGCGCCGCACCTCGTCGTCATCCGTTTTTTCCGCGATCTCAAAGGCCAGCAGCATCCGCCGCCGAATCTCCAGCGCATCGTCCAGACTCTTCAATCCCGGCGCGAATTTCTCCCACTTCTCGTGCCCGAAATAGGAGTGCCTGGCCCCCGCCGCCACGATCAGAAAATCGTAATCCAACTCCCCATCCGCCGTGATGACCTTCTTCCGATGCACGTCGATCCGCTCCGCCTCGCCGAGGATCACCTCCGCATTTTCCTGCTTCCGCAAAATGTGCCGCAGCGGCTCCGCGATGTCCGCCGGTGAAAGCGCCGCCGTCGCCACCTGATAAAGCAGCGGCTGGAAAAGGTGATGGTTCTGCCGGTCGAGCAGCGTCACGCGCACCTCCATTTTGCGCAGCGCCTTGGCCGCTTCGAGCCCGCCGAAGCCGCCGCCGATGATGACCACACGAGGCAAATTGCGCTGATGGATTTTCATAAAAAAACGCCGATGAAACTCCCCCGACTAAACCACACCCTGCCGTCTGTGTGAAACTTTTCACAACCCTTTCCACCTGCTGAAAAATTGGGCGAGGCACGCCGCTGAGCAGCGCACGCGCCGCGTCACCGCCGGGCTCCTCCCCATTCTACATTAGTGTCCATTAGTGCCGGTGAGTGGTTCAAACGGCGTGGTTCAATGCCCCGCCGAAAGCTGCCGGATTTGCGCCGCCGTATTTTCGAGGGCGTTGAGCGAGCGCAGGCGTCCGCGCGCGTCGAGAAGCCAGACGGTGGGCAGCGCGTTGATCCCGAGACCACGCACCAGCGGGCTTTCCCAGCCTTTGCCGTCAAAGGCCACGGGCCAGGTGACGGCGCGCGATTTCATCACGGCGTCGAGCGTCTCACGCTTTTCGTCGAGATCCACGCCGAGCACCTGCACGCTGCCAAGCGGCAGCTCGGCGACCGCGCGCTGCACGCTCGTGATCGCGGCGAGCGACTGCGGCGAAAAGGCCCCGAAGAAAACCACGAGCACCGGCTGGCCGCGCAGATCGGCGAGTTTGATCTCCCGACCCTGCGCGGAAGTAAAGGCCATCGGGACTTCCTCGCCGAGCATCCGGATGCGCTTGAGATCGTCGGCGATGCGGCCTTTCAAATCGTCATCCGTCGCGAGCGGCTGGGCCTCGGCGAGCAGCGCTTCCTTGGTCTTCGGCAGCGTGTCGAAAAGGATCGCGACTTCCGCCAGCAACCCCGCGATGCGCCGGTCGCCAGGATGATCGGTCTGGAATTTTCGCGCCGCGGCGAGCAGTTCGTCGCGCCGTGCGGGCGTGACCTGGCGGAGATTGCGCATGAGCTGCGACACCTTGGAAAAATCCAGTTCCACGCGCTGCTCCGGCGTCGCGGTTTTCTCCAGCTCGTCGAGCAGCCGCTTCCCCTCCGCGCGCAGCTTGTCCGACTCCTCGAAATCCCCGCGAATCTGCAGCAGCCGGGCGAGCCGCAGCCGCGTTTCAAAAATCCGCGCGTCTTGCGGATGCGCGGTCAGAAAGCCGCGCAAAGCGCGCTCCTGCTTGGCCAGATGCGCGAGCACCATCGCCCGCGCCGCCTCCGCCGTCTGCGGTTGCTCCTGCGGCCCGGCATCCAGCGCGACGATCAAATTCCAATCCGCCTCCGCAGCGCCCGCCAGGGCCGTCGCAGGAACGAACGCAAGCATGGCGGCGAGACCGAAAATCCAACGGCGCATCTTCATTTTTTGTTCACCGGGATGATCGTCGCAAAGACCGCCCGGTGGTCGCTCGCTTCGTTCCAAAACTCCGAGCGATGCACATGCGCGGAGCCGGGCACGACTTCGCGCACAAGCGCGGGGCTGACGAAGAGGTAGTCGATCCGCGAATACAGGTCGGCGGTTTTCCAGTAGTGCGTCCAGCGATCACCGAGGTCGTCTTTCGCGGGCAGGTCATCGAGGTAGGTCGGGGTGCCGCGGACCCCGCTCACTGCGGCAAACATCGGCTGCTCCTTGGTGTCGTTGAAATCGCCGTAGCAGACGAGGTTCGCCTGCGGGGCGGCGGTGAGGATTCCCTCGACATGCCGCCGCAACTGCTGCGCCTCATGGCGTCGGATCAGCGCCTCACCTTCGGCCGCCGCCAGCTTCGATTTCAAATGCACGCCGACCATGCGCAGCACGTAGTCGGGTGTAACCTGGATGGTCACGTCGAGAAAACCGCGGCGTACTTTTTCCGGCTGGCCGTTGAGTTCAAAAGGCACGTCCGGCAGCGATTGCCGCGCGACGATGGGAAAGCGGCTGACGAGCGCGAGATGGCGGTCGGGATCGGCGGCCTGGACGTATTCGAAATCGGTGTAGCCAAGCCCGGCGGTGGCGAGCCGCTTTTTGAAATCCTCGAACCGTTCCCGCGAACCCATCTCGCAAACGCCGAGGATGTCAGGATTGATCTCCTTCACGACGCGAATCACCGCCTCGATGGCCCTCTCCGTTTTCGGTTTTCCGCGCGATTTTCCACCGTCCGCCGCCGGCTCCGCGCCGAGATAGTTCTCGAGATTGTAGGTCGCGATCACGACTTCGCCCGGCTGCGCCGCGAGGGGCAGCGGGAGCGCCAGCGAGAGCGCGAGCACGAGCCAGGCGGCGGATTTCATCGGGCGCAAATCGAAAGGATTTGGCCGGTGACAGTGAGCCGTTCCCACAGCCGCCTGCGGCACCGAGGCCAGCCCAGACATATCCGCTGAGAAACTTGCTGACCGATTTCTCAGAGGGTGTACCGAAAGTGGTAACGGGAAAGTTTTTGACCACGGATTGCGCGGATTACACGGATTTTTAGGAATCAGAAATCTGTGAAATCCGTGGTCAAAAAGCTGCCGGTTCTGAGTTTCGGTACACCCTCTCAGACCGCTCCGGCCATGGCACCTGCCAGAAGTCCTTTCCGGATATTGGAAGGTAAGATCAGCCACGGACAGCGAATGTGCCTCTCAATTCCGTGTCAGTCCGTGGCTCATTTTTTTCCGCTCCGATTTGAGAGGGAACTTTTGGCCGGCACCCAACGCCGTTGGAGGCTGTAAAATGGGTCGGAAATAGAACACGGATTTCACGGATGGCACGGATGGGTTTCCAGGAAATCCGTGTCATCCGCGCAATCTGCGGTCAAAGAACCGCTTTTTTTTGACATCGTTTCACAGGCTGTTAGGTCTAACGGTGCCAACCGGGGAAATGGGAACGCCCCTGCGAAATGAATCGCAGGGGCGTTCCAGAGGATTCCTTCTCCGATTAGAGCGAGAGGATATTCGATACGGGTGTACCCGTCGCACTGTGGTGGGTGTAGAAGGGATCCGCGCCATCGCGAAGCCCCCCAGCACCCGCACCCGCGTTCGCGTGACCGCCACTTTCATTGAGACCGAAGGCCACCGCGTTCTGGAGTTTCGCCAGTTGAGGCGCTCCTCCATTCGAGCCGTAGCCGAGATAGATGGCATTGGCGATATCGGTGACGACTGCGGGAGCGGCACTGATGCCGGTAATCCATGCGAAGGCCTGCGCGGCAGCCTGGGCCATGTCCAACTGGTAGGTCGTCCCGGTCAGCAAGCCAGCACCGTAGGAAGCTTGGGAGAGGGCATAGTAGGCGTCAGAGGCGGGGTTGAATGGGTTGGTCACCGCAGCTCCATTATCAGTGGGTTTCACCAACTGGGCGATGAAGCCGGTGATGCCACCGGCCACACCCTTGGCTTTGACCAAAGTAAAGTCGGTCAAGAGATTTGAGCCACCAGTGCTTTGCCGGAAATCGCCGCTGGGACCGACCCTAACGTCGTTATACAAAGGATTAACCAAAGCGTTCATGGACTTATAGATAACATTCTTCAATTGCTCCTTACGCTGTGCAGCGGAGAGTTGGGATTCGAGAATGCCAGTCGCGAAACCCGCAGTGATGGCCGCACTAGCGCCGGGGCGGTCACCGAAAGTCAATTTATCTACGAGCGCTGCGCCGACAGTATTCGTAATTTTGGAGTGCAGGAAGATACCGTCCACAGAATCACCAGCATTCAGCGGCTGGTTGAACGCCACCGTGTGAGCGATGAAATGACTCCATTGCGGAACGACAACCGTCGCGGCCACCGAGATTTCCTTCACAAAAGTCGGATTGTCCAAGATCTGACGACCGATGGTGGCTTGAATATCGGCGTTCGGGTTGTCTTTGGCGAAACCGGCAACTGAAGCGACGATCGTCAGTGCGGTTTGTTTGGAGCGATTGGCGCTGATTGCTGCCGCCGTCAAAGCCGCACGGGACGTGCCAGTCTTGGAGATCATTGCCGCCAGGCTGCCCGCAGTGTCACCGTTGTTTCCGAGACTGGCGGCATAAAGCACAGCGAGATTGCGCGCATCGCTGCCGGCGGGCGCGACCGCAGCCAATGTCGCATAGTATTTGGCCAGCGAATCATTGGTGAAGGCGCTGAGCAAGTTGACGCCGACGGTGGACGCCCCAGTGTCAGCAGCAGGATCCGCAGCATTGCCGGCAGCGAGAATGGCGGCGCGATTGGACGAAGCGCCGTAAGCGGCACCGACAATTGCGGTGTAGCTAGGCGAGGTGATCGCCGTGCCGCCGTTAGCCAGGTGGGCCGCCTTGATTGCTTGGACTTCCGCCGTGATGGCCGCACTATTGCGTGCGTCGGCCACCGCCGGCGTTCCCTGGAGGACATAGGCGAGATTGTAAGCGATGTCGGCGTAGGCGTCTGCCTTATTGGCTGATGGCGATGCCGCAGCCGCTGCGGTAATCGCAGTGCCACCCACGGTGGTCGCATTGGCGTCCGAAAGACCACCGGCAACCAGCACCGCCCTCGCGATGAGACCGGCGGAGCCAATCGGGGCGGAGGTGATAGCCGCCGTGGTGACATCGGTCAACGACGCGGAACCGGCATTGACCGCCGCGGTGGCAATGTTCTGCGGAGGGGTTCCGGGCGCAGCCACGATCCCGCGACCAATGATGTCCACCACCTGAGTTCCCGATGCACCGGACTGATTGAGGACATCTTTCACAATCGCCGCGGCGCTTGCGGGAAACTTGGTGGCAGCGGCGGCCGCAGTGGCGACCGGGTCGTGGCTCTGAGACCACCCCCCCGCGTTCACCGGAAAGGCAATCCCATTAAACGCGTCGATCAAATCGTTTGTGTAGGTGGTGTTCAGAGCCAACCGGAGGTTCCCAGAGGCTGCGGAATAGGCGCGGAGACCACCCTGAGCGATCTCTCCATATTTTGCGTCCGATGGGGCGCCAATAGCCGCCTTAATCTTCACAACCATATCGAAAGTCCCCACGAAGGGCTGCACGCCCGAGGCCAAAAGGGCAGCCGAAGCCTGATCAATATTCCCCGGAGTTCCGACGATCGTCGGCAGAACGGTCGTCGCCAGACCTTTGATTAAGAGGCTCTTTGCGGCGGTATCACTGGTCGGCGCGGCCTGAATCGCCCCGAGCACATAAACAAGAAGCGTATTGACGCGGGAGGGAGTCAATGCCGCGGGCGGAGGATTCCCAGCCACCGCACCCAAAAGAACATTTTTTGTCATCGCGCCCACTCCACCGATGAGAGCGTTATCCGCCGCGACAGCGTTGAAAGCCTTAACAAGAGTGCCGTTATATCCGGTCGTGCCCACCGGATCCACTTTGGCCGCATTGAAAGCCAGAGCCTCGAGAAACGCCTGCTTGGCGGGAACTCCGCCCGCCGGTGCTGAAGCGAGGATGCCAGCCGCAATAGCCCCAAGGCCATCGCTCACCTGCGAGGGCGGCGCCTGCCGGTACTTCGCGACCTCCGCAGACAAGGTGGCCACGGTCACAGCCCCGCCCAAACCATTCGCCACGTCTTTCGCCACCGCCTTCACCGCATTGCTATAATCAACAACCGTGGCCGATGTCTTCCCGGTAGGCAGAGGGATGATCAGCGTCTTTGGGGGAGAAAGCGCAGCCAGCTTGGCCTCAATCGAATTCAATTCGCTATTCGAGATGACCGGAAAGCCATTGGGAGCGAAACCGGTGAGCCCTCCCCCGTTCGGATTCAAGTCCGGGTAATAGGGGCCCTGGGCGAGCACGGATTGAGCGCCAAGACCCATCGCCAGCGCGGCCGCGAACAGCGCGGCAAAGCTCCTGGAAAGGCGGATCCGGGGGACGACGGAGAGCGGTGAGATGGAGTGGAGTGGGGATGACTTCATATTGCGGTGGTGTTTTTAGGTGGAAGGATTTGTGGAGGGGGCAATTTGGGGGAACCAACTGGCTCTCCTGTTTTGACGCGGCGTGAGAGTCGCCAAGGTGAAACGACATGTCAATAAAATCTTTTCAACTTTTAATCGGGTCTTCGATGAAGCAGATTTGGCGGGTGGCAAACGGCACAGGACGGCTGGGGCACAAGTCAAAATCCTGCTTTTTCAAATAGTCAAGGGGCCAGCCGAAAGTTCCGCGGGGAAGGATGGCACCCCGTAGTGCGGTGACCGGGCGAAAGCGTGCGACGGTGAGCCTTGGCGGAGATACCGGCTTTCGGATCGGTGGGTGCGGGCGGCAGGAAGCGCCCGCACCCCGCTCAGCAAACGGATTCCAAGGCGCCGCGCCTTGGGGGTTTCCGGGGAGTTGCCCAACCTTCGCAGGAGCCTGCGGGGCAAACGCGCAACGCCCAAGGCCGCCGGCCTTCCCCCCCCTTGGCGACCACCGAGCGTCGCCGGGGTTGGGCTTTTCTGGAAATTTGCTTTGCCAAACCATTTTCCATGCTTTTGAAATAGCGTAACTTCCCGTGAAAAGCCTCCCGGGCGCCCCCCTTTTCAATCATTCCAATGAGCGATATTTTCAGCCGATTCAGTGTCCATGCCGCGAAGTTCAACGGCCAGGTGTGGCTGTGCCTCGCGGTCATCTGGCTGATCGTGGTCGGGTGCGCGATGACCAGCATTTACGCCCAGCCGTTCAGCGCCCGGCAGCGGAGATTCTGGATTGCCGCAGTCGTTTTCATCCCGCTTCTTGGGGTTCTCGCCTACCTCCCTTTTTCTTTCCGGCGGGAGCAGCTTGCCCAGCTTTTTTTTATCCGTTTGCAGCGCGATCGAAACAGCAAACACGCCACCATGACCAGTCAGTCCAAGCGGGGGCGGCGGGTTTGATTCGCCGACTGGCCCTCGCGAAAACGCGCCGCCTTGGCAGCCGATTCGCTCTCTGCTGCCTCGCGGTGGCCGGTCTGGAAGCGGGCGCGGGCGGGCAGGCCGCGGCACCGCCACCGCTCCGCAATGGCGCCCCGGTTGCTCCCGCCGGCGAAAGCCTGCCGAGCACGCTGCCGTCCGGGGCCTATCAAACCCCGCCGACTCTGGGAGTGCCGTATTCCAAGATTTTCCGCGATACCGGAGCTCCCTATACGAATCCGCTCAACCGGGGCGCCGTGACGCCTGCGGTGCGGACCGAGTCGGTCGAGGCCCACGCCACGCTCGGACTGCCGGCGCTCAACGCCTCCCTTCCGCTGCTCCAACGCGGCTTCGAACCGCAGGAAGCCGACCTCAAGTTCGGCCCGGTTTTTTTCAAATTGCAGGGCGTCTCCGCCGCCGGCCTCTGGAGCGACAATATCAACCTGACAGAAACGAATCGCGAAGCCGGGAACATCGGCATCGTGACGATCAGCGGCGCGATCATCGCCCAGCTCACCGAGGGGCTGCGCGTCGCGGTTTCCGGGTCCTTTGTCTATCTGCCTTTGCAGAACGAGGCGGGCATCGCGGGATTCGGCCTCTACGGGCCGTATTTGCTGGGTTTCGACGATGAACCCATCGTCCGTTCCGAGGTCACCTGGAATACGGTCATCGGCGGTTGGAACGTAGTCTTTGCCGACGATTTCCGCATCGGCATCGGGCGCTTCTCGAACAATGTTCGCGACGACGCCGTGCTCTTCAACGGCGGTGGGTTTGACGGCTCTGACCAGGCCGGCCGCTACGTGTTCCGTGCGCCGCGGGATCGCACCACCAGCGGCGGACAGAGGAGCAACGCAGGCAGCGACACCAGCATTCTCTTTTACAGCAACATCGTCAGCGCGCAGACCGACCGGCTGATCATGGGCAAAACGCGGCTGCGCGTCCAGGCTTCGCGCGAAAACCTCTGGTACAACCAAGGCAACCGCGGGCTGCCCGGACTCCGCGATCGAATCAACGTCAGTCTCGTCTCGGAGCGGGAGAATATGCGCTTCAAGCCATTCATCATTTATCAGGCTTTGAAAACGGAAATGCAGGACAGCTTCGGGCAGACGGTCCGGGCCGGCCTGGACGGCCCGATCACGGATCAACTGCAACTCCACGCCGAGATCGGCTATTATTTTGGCAATAACAGGGACGCTTTCCTCTGGAGGGTCAGCCTCCGGCACCAAGCCGGCCCCTATACCGAGGAGTCGCTCTTTTTTGGTCGCAACGTCAGCAGCTTCCAAGACGAGATCAACGAGATTGCCGGGTACGAGATCCGCCAAATTCTGGGCCCCAAGCTCATCGCCGACGCCTTCATTTTGCGCGACGACATCAGCGACCTCAGCGGCGACGGCTTTTTCCGCGTCGAATACCGTGCGGGCCTCCGGTTTTCGCTCAAAGCCGGGCCGCGCACGAACCTCATCCTGACCGGCACCTACGCGCGCGTGGATTCCACGAGCAGCCAATCCAACACCCTGACCGGACGGGCGGAGCTTACGCACTATTTCACCGACACCTTCCTCGCCCGCCTGATCTACCAATATCAGGAAAACGACTCCAATTTTCGCAACGAAAGTTACTACGAAAATCTGATTTATTTTAGTCTCACAAAATATTTTAATTAAGCGGCTTCGGCTCCTTGGGCACCGCCTTTGCTAATCATGGGTTGACGACATGGGCGAAATTCCGTATAATAAATGCTCGCTTGCCCCCCAAGCTCCCCCCGCCGATAAACACTTTGTCCGATGAGTTTTCACCTTAATATCCTGCGTTTTTTCCTCGGGGTCACCCTGGCTTGCGGGCCTTCGCTCCTCGCTCAGGACGCCACCGCCCGCGGGAGGATTGCGTTCAAAAAAACCGCGATACCCCTCGCGAGTTCGGATTCCGAAGCGCGTGTGCGCCCATTGTCATCGAAAAAGCCGGCGGGCGATGTCGAGGATCTGACGGAAAAAAAGCAGACGCTCGAAGGGGAGGCCCGTTATGCCAAAGCCAAGCTCGATGCCGCGCAGAAACAGCTCGCGGTGCAAACCGCCGGCGGGAATCTCGAAGCCGCCGACCGCCTGAATCAGGAATCCAAAGACTGGCTGGCCCGTCTCGATGCCACGCGGGCCCAGCTCGCGCAGGTCGAGAAGGAGCTGGACGACGCCACCCAGGGCCAGCAAAGCGCCGTCACCGCGAGCAATGAGGTCATCGTCCCCGGCGAGACGCTCGAAGTCTTCGTCAACGAAGATCCCTCCTTCAACGGACGCTACCAGGTGCGCCGCGGCGGCTACATCATCATGCCCCAGGTCGGTCGCATCGCCGTCGCCGGCAAGACCATTCCCGGTGCGGAAGCCGCCGTGAAACGCGCGCTGCAAAGCTCCCAGCTTCACCACGCCTCGGTCCTGATCGAGCGCGTGCAGGGCGCGGATATTGAAAACGGGCCGCTCATCTACCTCGCGGGCGAGTTCACCAAGCCGGGCCAGTGGCATATTCCGAAAAACATCACCCCGACGCTCGTCAATGTGATCCTGAGCTCGGGTGGCACGACCGACAAGGCGGACCTCACCCGGGTGCGGGTCATGCGCATCGCCGCTAACAAGGGCGTCGTCGAAGAAGTCAACGTCCTGAAAATCCTCGATGGCGGCGGCCTGACCTCCGACATCACCCTTGATGAGGGCGACGTCATCACCATCCCGGCCGGTCCGACCAGCCTCGTCTATCTCACCGGCAACGTCGTCCACCAGGGCAGCTTCCCGCTCAAGGCCGGCGAGAAGCTCAGCGCTTACGGCGCGATCCTCCAGAACGGGGGATTCGCCCGCTTCGCCGATCAAGCAGGCGTCTATGTCCTCCGCGCCGTCCCCGATGGCTCGAAAGTCCGGCTCCCCGTGAACGTCAAGGAAATCAAGCGCGGACGCCGCGCCGATGTGCAGTTGCAGAGCGGCGACATCGTCGTCGTCCCGGAAAAGTTCTTCAGCCTCTAGGCTGTCCGGCGGCGGCCAGCTCCCGCCTCCCCCGGAGCCAAATCATTTGCTGCATGCGGACGGGTTTTGCGTAACCTTGCGCCGCCGCCAGCCGCCTGCGCACCTTTGCCCGAGCGCCTCTTCCCGCCTTTCCCTTCACCATGATTCCCGGACTCAAAGCACGCGTCTTCAGTCTGCACGATGTGCTCATGTACCTCGCCATCGCCCGCAAGCACATGCGGCTCATGGCGCTGCTCATCTGCTTCTCGCTGATGTGCGGGCTGACCTTCTACATCTTCGCCCGGCCCGTCTATCACGCCGTCGCTCTCGTCCATGTCGAGGACCTCTCCCGCCCGCTCGACACCGACAAAATCTACAACGACAGCCAGCTCCAGTCCGTCGCCATGCAGCTCACCGCGCCGCACATCCTCGAGCGCACCGCCCATGCGCTCGGCATCGACGGGAGCAACCGCGACCTCCAGGAAAAGTACCTGACCAAGATCAGCGCGCGCTTCAATGAGGAACGCAACTTGATCGTCGATGTCTGGGTCGCCGCGCCCGAGCTCGCGAATCAATGGACGGAAACGATGGTTCGCGAATTCCTCGCCTTTCGCTCCGAAAAAAGGGTCGAGGCGCGCAATCTCCTCGTCGGCACCTACGCCAAAGACATGGAGGAAGTGCTCACCCGCCTCGACCGGCAGACCTTCGACAAAAGCAAATTCCAAGACGAGCGCGGACTCACCGCCGCCCTCATCCGCCTCAAGTCGATCAACACCCTGCCCGAAGACATCGCCGCGCTGCAAATCCGCATCGACGAGATGGGGCGCGTCCGCGTCCGGCTGCAGGATCCGGCGTTGGAAAACGACGTCGTCGCCAAGCTTTCGCTCATCGCCTCGATCGAGGACAAAGGCGACGCCCAGCTCCGCGTCGGCCAGACCGTGGCGACCGGGGGAGCCGATCGCGCCAGGAATCTGGCGGAGAAAAAGCCCGCCGATCCCAATGGCGCCAGCGTCGTCGTCGTCCCCTCGCTCGTGAAGACCCGCCCGTGGGATACGCTCCTGCAGGAACAGCAGCAGGTGAAAGCGCACCTTGAGGAGCTGTCCAAGACCTTTCTCCCGGCCAACCCAAAAATGGCGGAACCCATGAAGCGACTCGCCGACATTGAGGAAAAGCTCGAAGCCGAATACCAGGTGGCCCAGGCCCGCTTCGACCTCGAATTTCAGGAGGCCATCAACAAAAAAAATGATCTCGAAGGCAAGGTTCCCGAATACGACAAAATCAAACAGCAGTACGAGAAACTGCTCGCCCAAGTCGCGCTTTTCGATCTCTCGCGCGTGCCTTACGAGGGCTACTTCGCCAAGATGAAGAGTCAGACCGAAGGCGCCGAGTACGCGGGTGAAAAGGAGCGCGTCAACCTGCAATACGCCGCCCTTCTCGAAGTCAGCGAAAGCGCCGTCTCGCCCAACCGCGCCAAGCTCGTCCTCATCTCCCTCGCCCTCGGCATTGCCCTCTCCCTCGCCATCCCGTTTCTCATCGAGTATCTCGACCACACCCTCACCAACCTCGAGGAAGTCGAGTCCGCCTTTCGCATGCGCGGCCTCGGCATCGTCCCGCAGATCGACGCCTCCTCGGTCGACGCCTCCTCGGTCGGCGCCGCCGCCCTCATCAGCCGCGACGAAAGCCACAAGGACGCGCTCATCGAAAACTTCCGCGTCATCCGCACCAATGTCCTCTCGATGGGCACGCTGACCAAAGAGCCCCACGTCATCATGGTCACCAGCGCCATGCCCAAAGAGGGGAAAACCGTCGTCTCCTCCAACCTCGCCGTCTCCTTCGCCCACACCGGCGCGCGCACCCTGCTCATCGACACCGACCTGCGCCGCGGCCGCCTCCACCGCCTGTTCGGCTACCGCAAAGACCCCGGCCTCAGCAACGTCCTCCTCGGCGAAGTCACGCTCGAGGAAGCCTGCCGCCCCACCGGCCAGGAAAACCTCACCATCCTCAGCGCCGG
>JAYWEP010000062.1:0-22809 GCA_043779205.1 Chthoniobacter sp.
CTTGCCGTGATCGACGTGGCCGATCGTGCCGACGTTCACATGGGGTTTATTGCGTTCGAATTGAGCCTTGGCCATAAAGAGCGAGGTGGTTGGTGGGTCTGGTTGTTGTTTTGGTTGCTGAAAAAATACGGCTGGCGGAGCCTGCGACCGGGATCGAACCGGTGACCTCGTCCTTACCAAGGACGTGCTCTACCAACTGAGCTACGCAGGCACTGCATCCAGCACGGTTAAATGCGGGACTTGTAAGCGCCGTCGCCCGCCAGTCCAGAGGGCGAAAAAGCCCGACTCGCACCGGGGGTTTCCCCTCGTGTTCGGTCAGGCTGTCTCTCCACACTTTCCCGGCAAGCGAGCGGGCAAAGTAGCAACGCGTCTTTTTGTGTCAAAAGGAATTTGCGCCAATTTTCCAGCCACGTCCCGCCGGGCCTCGCCGAGGAATTCGTTTGCCAACGCGGATGCCCTGCATAGTCTCTCGCTCCCGTTTTCCGAAAGCCCAGTGCTGCCGCGGACACGGACGCCCGCACACCACATGACCACCGCTTTTTTCCTCTCGCTCGCCGATGCCACCGCACCCGCCGCGGGCAACCCGATGAGTTCCCTCGCCATCCCCATGCTCGCCATGGGCGTGATCTTTTACTTCCTCATCATCCGCCCGCAGAACAAGCGCCAGAGCGACCAGAAGGGTCTGCTGTCTTCGCTCAAGACGGGCGACAAAGTGGTCACGAACAGCGGCATCCACGGCATCATCGCCAATATCAAAGAGGGCAGCACGCTGATCCTCAAAGTGGCGGACAACGTGAAGATCGAGATCAACAAGGACGCCATCGCCAGCGTGGAAAAAGACACCACGCTGACGACCGCCTGAGCCACGGCCCGCTTTTCCTAAACGCACTTTTCACTCCGGATTCTCATGGACAAAAACGTCGCCACTTTCCTCTACGGCTGCCTCCTGCTCGGGCTCTTCGGCTGGTATTTCCTCACCGATGGCGAGCGCATCAAACGCCTGCTCGGCACCACGCTGACGGTCCTCCTCACGGCGCTCTGCATTTTCGTGGCGTATCCGCCTTTCGACCACAAAGACGCGGCCGGAAACTTCGTCGGGAAGCGGGGAAAAATTCATCTCGGCATTGATCTCCAGGGCGGCACGACCTTTCTCATCAAGCTCAGCCCGGCGGCGGACGCCGACGGCAAAACCAAGGAGATCACCAAGGACATGGTGGACCAGGCGATGGAGGCCATCCGCAAACGCGTGGACGGCATGGGCGTGAGCGAGCCGATCATCACGCCGCAGTTCCCCGATCGCATCATTGTGCAGATTCCCGGCATCGAGGTGGACAAAATCGAGGACGCCCGCAATCAGCTCAAGCAGGTGGCCAAGCTGGAGTTCCACCTCGTCCATCCCGGCAGCGCGGAGATGATCGCGAGGATCGAAGCCGGCACCGAGGCGCCGCCCGTGGGCTACGAGATCCTGCCGTATGAAATGACGCGCGGCGAAAAGGCGACATCGACCAAGCTGCTCGTCAAACGCAAGAGCGACCTCGGCGGCGAGCACATCACCAGGGCGGGCGCTTTTTACGACGCGAGCGGCTGGGGCGTGCATTTGAATTTCGACAGCGCCGGCGGGCAGCTCTTCGGCGAACTCACCGATCAGGTCGCCAAGGAAAACTCGCAAATGGCCATCATCCTCGATGGGCGGATTCAGTCCGCGCCCGGCGTAAAGCACGGCGCAATCTGGGGCGGCAGCGCCGAGATCAGCGGCGGCAATATGGCGGAAAAAGAAGCGCGTGGCCTCGCCAGCGCGCTCCAGAATCCGCTGCAAACCCCCGTCGCCATCGAGAGCGAACGCAGCGCCTCCGCGTCGCTCGGGGCCGATGCCATCAACAGCGGTATCGCCGCGGGCATCGGCGGCCTCGTCCTCGTGCTCATCTTCGTGGTCGTCTATTACCGCTTCGCCGGGCTCGTCGCCGTGGTCGGCCTCGTGGTGAATATCACCCTCCTCTTCGGGGCCATGGCCTTGTTCGGCTTCGTCCTCACCTTGCCCGGCATCGCCGGCGTCATCCTCACCATCGGGCTCGCCGTCGATGCCAACGTCCTCATCTACGAACGTCTCCGCGAGGAACTGGCCACCGGCAAAAGCCTCCCCGTCGCCATCTGCTCCGCCTACGACAAAGCGTTCACCGTCATCTTCGACGCCAACGCCACCACCCTCATCACCGCCGTCATCCTTTTCTGGCAGGCGAGCGGCCCGGTGAAAGGCTTCGCCGTCACCCTCGTCGTCGGCATCATCGCCTCGGTTTTTTCCGCGATGGTCGTCACCCGCATGGTCTTCTCCTGGGCGCTGGAGTTCAACCTCCTCAAGCGCGTCTCCATGCTCCACCTCATCTCCGGCGAGGGCATCAATTTCATGGGCCGGCGCGTCCTCTGGATCACCATTTCGCTGACCGTGGCCGCAGTCAGCATCATCGGCTTTAGTGTCCGCTACCCGCACAATCTCGGCATTGATTTCAAGGGCGGCGATTTCCTCCTCCTCAAATACCAGCACCCCGTCGAGATCGCCGATGTCCGCGCAAAACTCGCGCCGCTCCAGCTCACCGACGTCTCGATCCAAAAGGAAAGCGACCCCACCTCGAAGAGCGAATTCATCAGCATCCGCAGCCCGATCGACACCGCCGAAAAGATCGAGCGCGAGCTTTTCACCACGATGCCCGAGGCCGGCTTCACCGAGCACCAGAAAGACAAGGTCGGCAATGTCGTCAGCGGCGAGTTGCTCAAGTCCTCCCTCTGGGCGCTCGGGCTCGGCATGCTCGGCATTTTCATCTACGTCACCGTCCGCTTCGAGATGAGCTTCGCCATCGGCGCGCTGGTCGCACTGCTCCATGACATCGTCATCACCGTCGGCATCTTCTCGATCTTTGGCCGCGAGCTTTCGCTCATCATGGTCGGCGCGATCCTGACCATCGCCGGCTACTCGATCAATGACACCATCGTCGTCTATGACCGCATCCGCGAGGGTCTGCACAGCGGGCGCAAAGGCAGCGTGCAATCCATCATGAACGCCTCGATCAACGAGACGCTCTCGCGCACCCTGCTCGTCTCCGGCTGCACGCTGCTCTCGGTCGCCGCGCTGTATTTTTTCGGCGGCCCGGTGCTGCACGACTTCGCCTTCGCGATCCTCATCGGCGTGGTCGTCGGCACCTACAGCTCGATCTTCATCGCCTCGCCCATCGTCCTCTGGTGGAGCGGTCACAAAGGCGGCAACCTCCGCACCGAAGTCAAACGCGTGGAAGAGCCGGCGGCGGCGTAACAGCGCGCCGGGCGCGCATCTTGTAGGGGAAGCTGTCAGCTTCCCTACAGATGCGCGCCCGGCGCGCTAAATCAGGACTGTCCGCACGGCACTGTGGACTGAAGTCCAAGCTACATTCTCCACCTGCTCCCACTGCCCGACGCCCGTCGGCAGGACGAAGACGTTTTTCCCGTCGCGGAATTTCTTGTCCATCTGCATCGCGCGGATGACGCGGTCGAAAAGTCCCGGCGCATCCGCGAAACTCACCGGCAACCCCGCCCGCTGAATCAAGGACTGGAGCCGTTCCGCGAACGATGCGTCGCATTTTCCCAGCTCGCGCGCGAGGTGCGTGGCGGCGATCATCCCGATGGCAATCGCCTCCCCGTGCGTCAGTGCGTAGTCTGCGGAAAGCTCCAGTGCATGCCCGATGGTGTGGCCGAAATTGAGGACATTGCGGAGGCCTTTTTTGTCGAACTCATCCTGCTCCACGACCCGCGCTTTCAGCCGCACACAATGCGCGACGATGTCCGTCAAAACGTCCGGCTCCAGCGCGAGGAGCTTTTCCAAACCGCCGTCCTCGAGCTGCTGGAAAAGCGCCCCCGAGCAGACCGCGCCGTACTTGATGATCTCGCTCACGCCGCTCCGCACTTCGCGCGCATCGAGCGTCCGCAGCAGCGCGAGATCGCACACGACGAGGCGCGGCTGGTTGAAGACGCCCATGATGTTTTTCACCCCGCCGAAATTCACCGCGACCTTGCCTCCCACGCTCGAATCCACCGCCGCGAGCAGCGTCGTCGGCATCTGCACGAACGGCACCCCGCGGCGGAACACGCCCGCGGCGAATCCGCCGAGATCGCCCACGACGCCGCCGCCGAGCAGGATGACCAGCGGCACCGCGCCGGTGTCGGGAAAGTTTTCCAGCAGTGCCGCGCAGACCGCGGAGAACTCGTCCCAGTTCTTCCCCTCCTCGCTCGCCGGAATCTCATGCCGCACGACGCGCGTGAATCCGCCCGCCGCGAGCGCTTTTTCCAGCGCCGGAAAATAGAGCGCGCCGACCTGCGGATTCGTGAGGACGAAGGCATTCGTCTGTTTCAATCCGTGCTCCCGCAAGATCGCTCCGAGCCCGCCCAGCAGCTCCCTGCCGATGAGCACCGGATAGCTGCGGGAACCGAGATCGACATCGACGCGTGAGCTTTGCATGAGAGGCCGCAAACCTTTCGCACCGCCGCACGCGACGCCAGCTTTTATCGGATGGGCGGTGCGGCGAAAACCGCGCACAGTCCCGCAAATGACCCCCGCCGACCGTCTGGAACTCGACGCGATCCTCCGCGAGCAACTCCGCTTGCGGAACCTCGCCGCCGCGCTCGACCAGCGCATCGCGGCGCTGGATCGCAGCCTCGCCGCGCCCGCGCCCGCGGAGCCGCCGCCCATTTCGAAAGCGGAGCCCGCACCCGCGCCGGTCGCGGTCGCGGCTGTAGGGGAAGCTGACAGCTTCCCCTACAGCGCGCCGCCGCCCGCGCCCATCCCGCCAGTGGCCAAGCCCGCCCCAACTCCACTTCCGCCCATCCCGCCCCGCGCGGAGGCGCCTGCGGAATCCATCGAGCTCCGGCTCGGCACCTACTGGCTGGCGCGGATTGGCATCGTCATCCTGCTCACGGGTTTCGTTTTCCTCGGGAACTACGCCTACCACCACATCGTCCCGCATCTCGGCGCGTGGGGAAAACTCGCGCTGCTCGGCCTTGCGGGCGCGGCGCTGAGCGGCGCGGGCGCGTGGCTGGAGCGCGGGCGCGAGGCGATGCGCAATTACGCGCGCGTCCTCCTCGCAGGCGGCGCGGCCACTTTCTACTACACGGCCTACGCCGCGCATTTCGTCGCGCCGCTGTGCGTGATCGAAAGCCCGCTGCTCGGCGGCGCGCTGCTGCTCCTGCTTGCGGGCGGTTTCCTCTGGTTCGCCGAGCGCCGCCGCTCGCAGTCGCTCGCGCTCTCCGCCGTGCTGCTCAGTTACTACACGGCGGCGATCAATCCCATCGGCAGCTTCTCGCTTTTCTCGAATCTCCTGCTCACCGCCGTCGCCGTCGTCTTCCTCGTGCGGCATCGCTGGACGGCGATTTCCTTCGCCAGCCTCGCGGCCACTTACGGCAGCTTCGGGTTCTGGCGCTTCCACGCGCTCGCGGCCACGGGGGAAAGCGGCGTCGGCGAGTTCGGCATGGCGCTGGCGTTTCTCGCAGGCTACTGGCTGCTCTTCACGGCGGCGGCCTTCCTCAGTCATCGCGACGCGCTCCCGCCGGTCCAGCGCACCGCCTTTCTCACGGCGAACAACGGCGCGTTCTTCGCCTACGCCGCGCAGCACTTCTCCGCGCACCGGCCCGAGGCGTTCTGGATGTTCGCCCTCGGCTACGGCGCGGTGCTCCTTCTTCTCGCCGCCTGCGCCGCGCGCCGCCGCCCCGACGAACCCTCGCTCGACGGCGCGTATCTCGCGCAGGGTCTCGCGCTCGTGGCCCTCGGCTGCGCCGCAAAACTCAGCGGCCCGCAGCTCGCGACCGTCTTCGCCGTCGAGAGCGCCGTGCTGCTCACGCTCTCCCGCGCGCGGCACCGCTGGCTTTACGAAATCGGCGCGGGCCTCAGCGCGCTCGCCGCGTTCGTCCTCGCGCTCGATGCCATCGAGAAAAATCCCGCGCTCACCTTTTCGCTCGGCGGCACCGTCGCGCTGCTGCTGCTCGGCGAGGCGTGGTGGGTGAAACATCTGCGCGGGGAAATTGCGGCGCTCAAGATCAGCGGACGCGCGCTCGGCTTCGCGCTGCTCGGGCTTGGGCTCGCGGGCGTGGTCATTTGGAAAAGCGTGCCGCAACCGTGGCAGCCCGTGGCCTTCGCCATCGCCGCGCTGGCTTGCGCGGTGTCGGTGCGTGTGGTGCGGTTGCCCGAGATCGCGCTGCCGGGACAGGCGTTTCTTTTCGCGGCCACCGGTATCTTCCTCGTGCGCCAGATTCAGCTCTCACTCGAACCCGCCTGGCACCCGCTGCCGCTGCTCGCCATCGCCCTCGCGCTTACGCACTGGTGGCAGCGCCAGCGCACGCTCCCGCTCAGCGCCGAACCCGCAGCCATCCTCCAACTCGCCTGCGCCGCCGCCGCGGCGGTCACCGGCATTTGCTGGCTCCACATGGTTTTTGATGCGGGCAGCGACGCCTGGCTCATCGCCGCCGCCGCCGCCGCCTTCGGCTCGCTGCTCTACGGTGCGGCCACCCGCTCGTGGGCCGTCGCGCTCGTCGGGCAAAGTATGACCGTTGCCTCCAGCATCGTCTTTTTCAGAGGCCTGCTTTTCCACGAAACCGGCTCCCACGCCGCGCTCGCGCCCATCGCCAATTTCGCCGCCACCGCACTCCTTCTCTCCCGCCTCCCGGCCAGCCGTTTCCCCGCCGGGGCCAGCCTCGCGCATCTCGCGCTCACCTATCGCGTCGCCGCCAATGCACTCCTTGCCGCGTGGGGTTTCGCTTTTGTGGAAAGCGCATGGCTGACGGTCTTCTTCGCCGTCCTCGGTGCCGCGCACATTTTCGGCGGCGCGCTGCTCCGCGACCGCGAGCGCAGTATCACCGGCACGGTCTTTGCCGGCGTCGCCTTCGCGATTTTCTGGACACCCGTGCAGGCCAGCATCGCGTGGCGCGATCTCCTCGCCGTCCTCGTCATCCCGACCAGCGTGCGCCTCGGGCACCGCTTCGCCGGGGCGACCGCGCTGCCGCTGACCGTCCGCAACGGTCTCGTCGCCGCCGCGCTGGCGAGCGTGTGGCTGTGGGTCACGCGCTTCACCACGGCGCACGATTATGCGAGCGGGCTCACGGTCGCGTGGGCGCTGCTCGCGCTGGTGGTTTTCATCGCGGGGCTGGCGCTGCGGGAGCGCATTTATCGCGTGGGTGGGTTTGCGATTCTCGCGCTGGCGGTGGGACGCATCTTCATCGTGGATGTGTGGCAGCTTGAGACGCTTTACCGCATCCTCAGCTTCCTCGTGCTCGGCGCGGTGCTGCTGGTGCTGGGGTACCTTTACAACCGCTTTGCGGATTCGATCCGGCGGTGGCTGTGACGATAGGCGTTTCCAATCCTGCTCTTGCTCCTGCTCTTGCTCTTGATCCCGCCGGGGAGGATCAGGATCAGGAGCAGGATCAGGAGCCCGAAGAACCGACCGCGGTGGGGGCCATGATGGCGTCGCGCATGCCGTGGAGGAGCTTCTTGTCGGGCGGGCAGATGGTGGCGAGCGCGCCGCGCAGCTCGGCTTTGCCGTCGATCACGAAATAGTACGGGCACAGCCGCACGCGGCCGCGCATGACGGCGAGCTGGCCGGTGGCGGGGTCGAGGTAGGGCTGCTCGACGAGGCGGCCTTTGTGGAAACGCTGGAGGATGTGCGGGTGGGTGCCGGCGGCGGCGAGGGCGGCGTCGAGGGCGGCGTGCCATTCGGGGTGCGAGCTGTCGGAGCCGAGGACCACGCTGCGGCTGCCCCAGGCGGTTTCGTGAAAGCCGCTGATCTTGAGGATCAGCTCGCGCTGCTTTTGGGAGAAGGCTTTCAGCTCCTCCCACGAGTGGATCTCCAGGCCGGGAATGACGGCGTGCTGCGGGAGCGGGGTGGGGTCGAGGAGCCAGGTGTAGGGGATGACCTTTTGCAGTTCGAGAAAGTGGCGCTCGCTGAGTTCGCGCCGCCAGTATTCGCGCAGCGGGCGCAGCCAGAAGAGGGCGAACCAGAGCTTTTCCTCGAGGTAGGGTTTCAAAGGCGGGGTGATCTTCGCGGTGCCGTCGGCCACGGCCTGCATGATGGCGGGCGCGGCGGGGATGTTGGGGAGGTCGAAGTGCTCGAAGAAGCGGTAGAGGCTCAGCCCGGAGGGCTGATGGAAATTAGCCGGGGGTGAAACCCCCGGAACCGACCCCGCAACGAAATCCGCCCCGGCAGGGGCGGCGGAGGTTCCGGCACCCCTGCCGGGGTGCAGCGCATTTTCGGGTGGCGATCCGGTGGTTCCCGCTCGCGGACTCGCTTCACCACCGGCTAATTTCCGCCAGCCCTCCGGGCTGAAAGACTCGGCATCAGCCACCGTGAGCGCACCGCCGCTGAGCCGCGCCAGATATTCCATCTCGGGGCGGTAGGTCGCCGCTTCCTGCGAGATGAGTACCGTCGCCGGGCCGCCGCCGAGGATGGAGCGGAAGCCGTCGAGCATGCCAGTCGCGCCGCCGATCAGGTCGTGGGTGCCAAAGGCGGCGTAGGTGGCGTTGAGCCAGTGAGTGAGGCCGAGGCCGCCGGGGACGCTGTCGAGCTCGGCGATGGTGAAGCCGTCGTCGGTGAGCACGAGGTCGGGGCGGATGATGGCGGGCAAATCCGCGCGCGTCTCGCGGCGGCGGGCGTAGGCGATGAGGTCGGGGGGTTTCCCGGCGTCGAGGTAGGCGGCGATCCAGGCGGGCTGCTTGCCGGTGATGGAGCGGTGGTAAAGTTCGTTGCAGGCGCGCTGGAAGAGGTTGAGCCGGTGGCCGAGTTTTTCGAGCTGTTCGGCCAGCCGGGCGTCGATGACGAAGGGCTCGGGCGTGAGGAGCCAGTCCTTTTCGGCAAAAAGCCCCTCCGGCGGCTGGGCGGCGCGGATGGCGGCGAGGCGGTCTTGGGCGGTGGTCATGGGTCTGCGGTGGAAAATAGGGTGCGTCCGGTGGCGTTGAGCGTGAGTTCCGCGCTGTTGAGGGTGCGTCGCACGTTGTTGAGGGTGTCCCGAACGGCGTTGAGGGTGGGGAGCCAAAGCCATCGGCGTGGGGCGGTCAGAGGAGCAGCTTCAGGGCGGCGCATATGGGCCTCGTGGCTCGTCGTCGTCCACTTTCCGTCTCAGGTCTGCCCACCATTGGGCGTAGGCATTGAGCAAATCCGTAATCTTTGGCTTGTCTTTTACTGCCCAATCTAACGGGGCGTAAATCTTCAGGAGCACGGGCTTTGTTCTCCGGTCGTGGAGGCAAAGATAGTTTGCCGGGCCGATGCTCAGCACATACAGCAGCAGCCCGACGAGGGTGCAGACAATCCGGGTGGCGATGCTGCCGAGAGAGCGTGGCTTTTCTGAATCCATGCGGGGAAAGAATGGGGGGAGAACGTTCAACGTTCAACTTTCAACGTCCAACTTTCAACTCTCCCGGAGCGGGGCGTCTTTTCCGAGCACTTGAACGTTGAGCGTTGAGCGTTGAGCGTTGGACGTTGGACGTTGGACGTTGGACGTTTTCCCCTTCCCCTCACAAAAGCAGTTTCAACCCCTGCCTAATAAGATCCTCCGTCGTGGCGGTGCCGCCGGCCTTTTCCTGGATGGCTTTGACGGCTTTGTGGGCCTCGACCTGTTTATACCCGAGGGCGATGAGGGCGAGGACGGCGTCGTTGAGCAGGCGCTCGGCGGGCGTGGGGGCGTGGGCGGCGCTGGCGGCTTCCCAGGCGGCGGCGATGCCGACTTTGTCCTTGAGCTCGACGATGATGCGCTCGGCGGTCTTTTTGCCGATGCCTTTGGTGCGGGCGAGGGCGGCGGCGTCGCCGCTGACGACGGCGGCTTTGAAGCTGGTGACGCTGATGCCGCTGAGGACATCGAGGGCGGTCTTTGGGCCGATGCCGCTGACGTGGGTGACGAGGAGGCGGAAGAGGTCGCGCTCGGGGGCGGTGGCGAAGCCGTAGAGGACGTGGGCGTCTTCGCGGACTTGGAGGTGGGTTAAAAGCTTGATGGGCTGGCCGGGGGCTGGGAGCCTGTCGTAACTCGAAAGAGGGATGCTGACATGATAACCAATTCCGCCGACGGCTATGACGACATGCGTGGGGAGGGCTTCGTGGAGGGTGCCTTCGAGAAAGGTGATCATGGGGGGAGAGTGGGGGGAAAAGGCGCAGGGCGAAAGGTGAAAGGCGATGGGAATCAGGGGACGGATGGGAGGTATAAGTCCCAGAGGTCACAGGCCTCCCATTGGAGGGCGCTGGCGCTGCTGCTGGCGCTCGCGCTTTTCTCCCACGCCGGAGAGACCGCCAACGAAAACCTCTGGCGGGTGTGGCTGGAGCCGAAGTCCTCGCACGCTCCGGTGACGCTGCCGATCGCGGGGGCGGAGCGGACGGAGCTGTGCGCGGGGTTTATGGAGGAGGAGGGGCCGCGGGCGATGACGCGGGAGGAGCTGGCGGGGATGGGGATCGAGATGGCGCGGTTCGCGGCGCGGGCGCGGGAGAGTGCGCAGGCGGATCTGGCGGGGCTGAAGCCGCGCTATGTGCGGAATCGGAAGAAGGTCATCGAGTACGCGGAGCTGCACAGCGAGCGGCCGGTGGTGGCGGGCGCGGTGCTGGCGCCGAAGTTTCTGGCGCTCTTCCGCGAGACGCTGGGGGAGAAGGTGCTGGTGGTGGTGCCGAACCGGTTCACGGCGTACGTCTTTCCGGCGCTGGCGGGCAATCACGCGGACTATGCGCCGATGGTGCTGGAGGCGCTGCGGGCGACGGCGTGGCCGGTGAGTGTGGAGCTGCTGGAGATCAGTAGCGATGGGGTGCGATGTGTGGGGCGGTACGTGGAGCCGTAGGGATTGGGAAAACGTCCAACGCTCAACGTCCAACGTCCAACGTCCAAGTGTTCGGAAGCGAAGTTCAGTTCCTTGGAAGTTGGACGTTGAGCGTTGGACGTTGGACGTTTTCCCCTGCCCGAATTTCCCCTCGCTCCCGGCACGGTTCCCGCGTTCATTCCCGGCTCGCATGAAAAAAGCCCGCTTCGCTCTGGCCGCACTGCTCGTTCTGGCAGTGGCGGTGTTTGTCGTTTTTAAGAAGACCATCGGCGCGCATGTGCCGGCAGCGCTGCTGGTGCCTGGGGAGACGGTGCTTTTCGTGGATCTGCCGAATCTGCCGCGGACGGCGCTGCGCTTTCCGCAGACGGGGCTGGCGAAGATTCTGGCGGAGCCGGAGATGCAGAAATTCCTGGAGAAGCCGCGCGCAGCGGGCGGGCCGATGAAGGCGCTGGAAGAGAAGCTGGCGCAACTGCTGCGGCTCGCGCCGCGGGAGGTGTTCGTGGCGGTGACTTCGATCGAGGGGGCGACGCCGAAATGGATCGCGGGGTTCGCTTTCATCGGGCGCAAAAAGGACGCGCTGGCGCTGCTCGCGGAGCCGCGCGCGGAGTGGAAGAAGGCGTGGCCGGCGGGGAAGTCGGACATCGCGGCGCATGGAGGGACGGAGGTGGAGACGTTCGCGTACGGGGAGGCGATGCTGGCGGAGGCGTTTCAGGGGGAGTGGTATCTGGTGGCGAATAATGTGGACCTGCTGAACACGACGCTCGATGCGGCGGCGCTGCCGCAGGGCTCGCCGAGCGCGCTGGGGACGAAGGAGGTTTTCAAGAAGGCGACGGCCCCGCTGCCGGCGGAGGGGGATGCGCTGGTCTTTGCGCAGCTCGGGTCGCTGACGGAGCGGATCACCTCGCTGCTCGTGGCCAGCGGACAGGCTCCGGACCCGCAGCAGATCGCGGAGATCAAGAGGATGCAGGCGGTGGCGTGGGGGACGAAACTGGAAGGCCAGCAGATCCGGGATACGATCTTTTTGCTGGCACCGGGCGGGGTGAAAGAGCCGTCGCTGGCGCTGCACGCGCTGGGGCTCCAGACGGCGGATACTTTCCTGAGCTACGTGCTGAAGCTGCCGGAAAAAATCGAGATGCCGGATTCGGCGGGGCTGGTGGGCGGCTACCTGCCGATGCTCGCGCCGATGGAAAAGGCGCTGGCGGAAAAGGGGCTGACGTGGGCGGATTTGGGGAAGGCCTTCGGCCCGGAGCTGGGCGTGGTGGCGGACTGGCCGATGAAGGAGGGCCAGCCCTCGGCGGTGCTCGGTCTCGATGTGCGCGATGCGGTGAAGGCGCGGGCGTTTCTGGAGGTCTTCACCGGCGAAGCCGCCGGCACGCCGCCGTGGGGCCGCGCGGAAAAGGATGGCGTGACCGTTTTTCAAGGCCCGCCCGGCGAGGGGCTGCTGCCGATCGTCCCCGTGCTGGCGCTCGGGGAAAGGTTCCTGGTGTTCGGCCTGAGCGCCGAGGGTGTGGAAAGCGCGGTCGCGCGGTGGAAACAGGCTCCGCCGCGGGCGTGGACGATTCAGGAGGTGATCGCGCCGACCGCGGGTTTCGGGGAGCTGGACATGAAGACGCTCTTTGAGCGCGGCTACGGCACCATGCGCCCGCTGCTCGCCATGTCGCTCGCCTTCAGCGCCGACGCCGGCCAGTACCTCGACGCCGGGAAGCTCCCCGGCACCGAGACCATCAGCCGCCATCTCACGCCGTCCATTTACTCCCAGAGCACGACCCCCGACGGGACGCTCGTGCAATCCGTCGGGACGCTCACTTTCAACCAAGTGCTCATCGCCGCCATCGGCGGCGGCATCTACGCCGCCTACCCGATGATCGAAAGCACCCTGGCGGGCGGCCTGAAACTCGACGCCGGCCTCCTCCCGACCCCCCAACCCCCGGTGGCCCCGGCCCCGGCCATCACCCCGCCCCCGCCCCAGCCATAAGCAAAACTGCGGCCCGCCGAAAATTTCGTTCGTGGGAAAATAGAAGTGTGATACTTTCCGCGCCCTACGCCTATGCACAAGAAAACCGCTTTCTCCCGCCGGCTTCCTGACTTGGTCACTGAGGAACTGGCCGCCGCGCTCATGTCCAAGACCAATTTCGAGTTCAAGGATCTCTTTGAAGCCGTGCATGCCAAGCTGAAGGCCCGCAATGCGGCCAGCGGCGGCGAGGAAATGCTCCGCCTGCGGGCCTATGAAAAGCTCCAGAACCTGGTTTCCCGCGGCATGGTGAAAAAGGAGGCCAAGAAGTACAAGGGCATCCCCAAAGTGCTCGCCACACTGGAGACCTTCCCGCCGAAAGTCGCCACCCCCGCCGCGGCCGCGGCCTAAGCGCCGGGCGTTTTTAACCGTTCGTCCAGGGACATGAGCGAATACTTTTCGATCTTCCTCCAAGTGGTCGTCGCCATCGGCTTTGCCGCCTCGGCGCTGATCATCAGCGTCGTCCTCGGCAGGTCCGCGAAGAGCAACAAGGCCAAGGACTCCGCCTACGAGTGCGGCATGCCCGCCGAGGGGGCGGCGCAGCCCCGGTTCAGCGTGAAGTTTTACCTCGTGGCGATGCTTTTCATCCTCTTCGATATCGAGATCGTCTTCATGTATCCGTGGGCCGCCATCTATCGCGAGCACATCGCCGCGCACGGGCCGGGCATCTTCTGGAGCATGCTGAGTTTCGTCACGGTCCTCACGGTCGGCTACGTGTATGCCATCATGAAGGGCGCGCTCGACTGGAAGAGCTGAACTGTTTTCCGCATGGTCCACCACATCACTCTCTGCAAACTCCAACCCGAGGTCACACCGGCCAAGCTCGAACAGCTCATGATGACCACGCGCATGAGCCTGCTGAAAATCCCCGAGATTCTCAGCGTCCGCTGCGGGAAAAACATCGATCCGAAATCCGAGTGGCCCTTTTTCGTGGCGCTCGATTTCGAGTCCATGGAAAAGCTCGCGATGACTGAGGACGACGCCATTTACATGAAATTCATCGCCGACGTGATGAAGCCGCACACCACCGACCGGCTGGCCATGAACTACGAGATGGAGCCGGGCAAGAGCGTCAAATACTCCTGAAGCCGGGCGGCGGTGAAGGCGATCTCATCGTCGGAGATGGTGAAGGGCGGGGTGAAGCTGAGGACGTTGCTCGTGGGTGAATCGGCAAGGAGGAGGAGGCCGTCGCGGAGGGCGTGCTTGATGATGGCGAGGGCGAGCGCGGTGAAAGGCCGCGCGCCAGACGCATCGCGCAACTCCATCCCCAGCATCAGTCCCATTCCTCGCATCGCTCCCACATGCGGCGAATGCACCGCCACCAGCGCCGCTTTCATCTTCGCCCCGCGCTCCTGAACGTGCGCCGCGAGCGCGGGATCGGCGTGCTGTTTGAGCGACGCGAGCGCCATCGCGCAGCCGAGCGGATTGCCGAGAAAGGTGCTCGTGTGCAGCGCTTCGCCGGAGGATTCCGGCCACGCGTCCATCACCTCCGCGCGGCCCACGCACGCCGAGAGTGGGAAGCCGCCCGTCAGCGCCTTGCCGAGACAGATGAGGTCCGGCACGACCCCCGAATGCTCGCAGGCGAAAAGCGCGCCGGTGCGGTTGAAGCCCGTGTAGATTTCATCCGCGATGAGCAGGACGCCGTGCGCATCGCAGACCTCCCGGAGCATCGGCAAAAACTCGCGCGGTGGCACCACGCACCCGCCACGACCTTGAATCGGCTCGACGAGGATGCTGCCGATTCCGCCCGCGCGGATCGCCGCCTCAATCTGCCCGCGCAACTCATCCGGCAGGCCGCCGCCCGGATACGGCAGCAGCGTCGCGAAGTCTTTCAACTGCGCGCGAAACGGCTCCCGGAAAAACGGCAGCCCGATCGCACTCAGCGCCCCGAGCCCGAGCCCGTGATAGCCGCCCGTGAACGCAATCACGCCCGCTTTCCCCGTCCGCAGCAGCGCGGTTTTCAGCGCCGTCTCCACCGCATCCGAGCCCGAGCTGCTCAGCACCGTCTTCCCATCGCCCGCGCCCCAGCGCTCGAAAGTCAGCGCGCTCAGCCGCGCGCAAAGCTCCGCTTTCAACTCCGTCGGATGCACATCGCCCATCGCGTGCAGCAGCTCGCCCGACTGCGCCACGAGCGCCGCGCGCACCGCCGCATTCGTGTGCCCGAGCCCGCTCACGCCAAAGGCCGACGTGAGATCGAGAAAGCGATTCCCGTCCGCGTCCCACACATTCACGTCGTGCGCGCGCTGCCAGAAGACCGGGAAATCGTCCGCCAGATACGTGACATTGCGCGACTCGTGCCGGCGCAGTTTTTCCGCCAGCGCCAGCGAGCGCGGGCCGGGGATGGGCGTGATCAGCTCCGGCAGCACGGCATCATTTCCGACCGAGGATTTTGGCGTACACCGCCTCGTAGCGCGGCACCGCTTTCGCCCAGGAAAAGTCGCACGCCATCGCCCGCACCATCAGCGCCTGCCATTGCGGCGGATCGGCAAAGTAACGCTTTGCGCGGATGATCGCGTCCCACAGCGCCTCGGGCGTGGCGTCGAAAAAGAGAAAGCCGTGGCCGCTTTCTGCCGTCGGATCGTAGTCCTGGATCGTCTCGTAGAGCCCGCCCGTGGCGTGGGCGATGGGCAGCGTGCCGTACTTCAGCGAATACATGGCGCTCAGCCCGCACGGCTCGAAATGCGACGGGATGAGAAACGAATCCGCGCCCGCGAAGATGAGATGCGCGAGCGCTTCCTCCATGCTGGGTCGGAAGGCGAAGCGCCCCGCGTGGCGCTTGCTCGCGATGAACAGCTCGCGCTCATACGCCGGGTCGCCTTCGCCGAGGATGACCAGCCGCACATCGTCCGCGAGCAGCCGGTCGAGCAGCGGCAGCAGCAGGTCGATGCCCTTTTGCTCCGCCAGCCGCGAGACAATCGCAAACACCGGCCCGCGCGGCGACGGCACCAGCCCGCACGCCGCCAGCAGCGCCTCGCGGCACGCCTTTTTCCCCGCGAGCGCATCCGGCGAGTACTGCTCCGCCAGCCGCGCGTCCGTCGCTGGATTCCAAATTCTGTAGTCCGCACCGTTCAGTATCCCCGTCAGCTTGTGCGCCTGCTCGCGCACCACCGCATCGAGCCCGCTGCCCTGCGCCGGCGTCTGGATTTCCCGCGCATACCGCTCGCTCACCGTGGTGATCGCATCCGCGAAAAGCATCCCGCCCTTGAGCAGATTCAGCCGCCCGTAAAACTCCACGCCCCGCGCCCCGAAATACTCCCCAGGCAGATTCGTCAGCCCGAAATCCCAGCCGTCAAAGCTCCCCTGAAACGCCAGATTGTGAATCGTCAGCGCCGTCTTGAACGGCAGCCGCCGCTCCCGAACCAGCACCGGCACCAGCGCCGTCTGCCAGTCGTGCGCATGCACGATCTCCGGCGGCGGCACGATCCGCCGCGCCAGCTCCACGACCGCCTTCGAGAACCAGATAAACCGCTCCGCATTGTCCGCAAAATCGCGCCCCTCCGCGCCGTACAGCCCGGCGCGATCAAAGTATTCGTCACGCCGCACGAGGAAGACCTGCACGCCATTCGGCGCCGTGCATTCCCAAATCTCCGCCGGCAACCGCCGCCCGCCGATTTGCACCGCGATCTTCACCCCCGTGTCGCGCGCCCGCTCACGCAGACCGCGATAGCACGGCAGCACCACGCTCACCTCATGCCCGCGGGCCGCAAGCGCGGCGGGCAGCGCCTCGAGCACATCGCCCAGCCCGCCGGTGCGTGCGAGCGGGTCCATTTCGCTGCCGGTGAGGAGGATTTTCATCCGCGCTGAAATACCGCCCGCACCGCGCGTTGACGAGGAGGAAGGTGACGGCAGTTCTTCCTCTTCCTCTTCCGCTTAATCTTCCTCTATCCGAACCGGAAAGGAGGAAGATTAAGCGGAAGAGGAAGAGGAAGATGCCAGCCAGCGCCCCGCCCAAATGGCGCTTGTCATCAAAATCCCGGTTGATAGATTCGCCCCCACTTTTCCCCAGGATCACTCACTCGAATGACACTCGGCAACTTACTCACGATCCACCAAATCATCCCCGAGATGAAAGCCACGGAAAGGTGGTCCGCCATCGTCGAACTGGTCGATCTCCTCGTCGCGCAGCAGCAGGTGAAACCCGACGACCGCGAGACCGTCCTCGCCGCGCTCCGCCAGCGCGAGGAGACCATGAGCACCGGCATCGGCTTCGGCATCGCCATCCCGCATGCCTCGTCGGACCGGGTGGAAAAAGTCGTCGCCGCCTTTGGCCGCTCCTCCACCGGCATCGAGTTCGACTCGCTCGACAATGCGCCGGTGAAATTCATCGTCCTCTTCGTCGTGCCGAAGGACCAGTTCCAGACCCACCTCCGCACCCTCGCGGCCATCGCGAAATTTCTCAACGACCGCGCCGTCCGCGAGCGCCTCGGCACCGCGCCGACGGACGGGGAAATCCTCGCGATCTTCCAGAATTCGTAGCGCCTCCGCGGGGTAGGGACGGCACTCCGTGCCGTCCGGGGCGAGCGCAGCGAGGCGGCGGATGGGATGTTCGCGGCCTCCGCAGCGCCCCCGCCCCGCTCCGCTCGCCCGGCGGACGGCACGGAGTGACATCCCTACCCGGCTCCGCCGCCAGCGCGCGTCGCCGCTTGCGCGACAAGGTGTGCTCGCGCAATCTCGCGCTCCTTTTCCCAATGACCATTTCTTCCCAACTCGAAGCGAAACTCCGCGCCGCCCTCGCCAGCTTCGGCGACGCGGACGCGCGCGTGCAGGCCGCGACCGACACGCGGTTCGGCGACTACCAGACAAATATCGCCATGGTGCTCGCGAAGCAGCAGCGCGCCAATCCGCGGCAGCTCGCGCAGCAGATCATCGGCAAGCTCGACGTCGCCGAAATGTGCGAGCCGCCGGAAATCGCGGGCGCAGGGTTCATCAATTTCCGGCTGAAACCGACGTGGCTCGCGGAGCGTTTCGCCGCGCTCGCCGCGGATGAAAAGCTCGGCGTGCCTGCGCCGGCCGCGCCGAAAAAATTCGTCATCGACTTCAGCTCGCCCAACGTCGCCAAGCCGATGCACGTCGGCCACATCCGCTCCACCATCCTCGGCGACGCCCTCGCCCGCATCGCCGCCTTCATCGGCCACGCCGTCGTGCGCGACAACCACATTGGCGACTGGGGCACCCAGTTCGGCATGCTCCTCACCGGCTGGAAAAACGAGCTGAACCGCGCTGCGCTGGAAGCCGATCCGCTCGGCGAAATGGAGCGCCTCTACAAGCTCATCTCCGCCCGCTGCAAAGCCGACCCCGCCACGCTCGAACGCGCGCGGCAGGAACTCGTGAAACTCCAGGACGGTGACGAGGAAAACCTCGGCATCTGGCGCGAGATGCAGCGGCTTTCGCAGACGCAGTTCGACACGATCTACGGCCGCCTCGGCATCACCTTCGATGTCACCCTCGGCGAAAGTTTCTACAACCCGTGGCTCAAGGACGTGGTCCAGCAGCTCCGCAACGTCGGCATCGCCCGCGAGAGCGAAGGCGCGCTCTGCGTTTTCTCCGACGGCTCGGTGCCGGAAAAAGAAGACCCCTTCCTCATCTCGCGCGACGGCCAGTGGACGCCCATGCCCGCGCTCGTGCAGAAAGCCGACGGCGCGGCGAACTACACCACCACCGACCTCGCGACGCTCGAATACCGCCTGCGCGAATTTGCGCCCGACGAAATCCTCTACGTCACCGACGGCCGCCAGCAGCACCACTTCCGCCAGCTCTTCGCCATCTTCCGGCGCTGGCACCCCGGCGTTTCCGCGCAGCTCACGCACGTCTGGTTCGGCGCGATCCTCGGCGACGACGGAAAGCCCTTCAAAACCCGCAGCGGCGAAACCATCAAGCTCGCCGGCCTGCTCGACGAAGCCGAGGAGCGCGCCTTCCTCATCGTCACCGAGAAAAACCCCGCGCTCCCCGAAGCCGAGCGCCGCGAGATCGCCCGCATCATCGGCCTCGGCGCGGTGAAGTACGCCGACCTGCTGCCCAACCGCCAGAGCGACTACGTCTTTTCCTGGGACAAAATGCTCGCGCTCACGGGTAACACCGCGCCCTACCTGCAATACAGCTACGTCCGCATCCGCTCCATCTTCCGCAAAGCGGAATCTGTAGGGGAAGCTGCCAGCTTCCCCGCGGCCAGCTCCGCGCCGCCCGCCGCGGGAAGCTGGCAGCTTCCCCTACAGCTCGCCGAGCCTGCCGAGCTGATGCTGGCGAAGAAACTTTTCCAGTTCGGCGAAGTGCTCCCGCAGGTGCTCGAGGACTTCCGCCCGAACCTGCTCTGCAACTACCTCTGCGAACTCGCCTCCACCTTCCACAGCTTCTTCGAGGCCTGCCCCGTGCTGAAGTCCGACGGCGCGACCCGCACCAGCCGCCTCACCCTCTGCGACGCCACCGCCCGCACGCTCCAGCGCGGCCTCGGCCTCCTCGGCATCGAGGTGCCGGAGCGGATGTAGAAAATAAGCGGCAACTCAATGATGAGCCTTGGAGTAGCTCGTCAATGACGCGAGCGAATAATCAGAAGGCTTGCTCTCGATAAACGCTTGAAACGTGGTGCCTGAAATGCGCTCGGAAAGTTCAGTGACCTGCCCGCGAACGCCGTTGTTCTTTCCGCAGTCTGGGTCAATCACCTGGAAGACACGCCCAGAACCCATGAGCGAAGTGAGCTTGTCACCCGGTTGCCAAAGCTTAACGAATGGAGTGCCGTGAGATGTGGTGCCGGATCCAACCCAGCCGCCAGTGATGCGCGCTGACGGGCCGAGGATAACGGCGTAACTGAGTGTGCCTTGATCAATGTAATAGTGGATCATCCATGCTCCAGTATCCGTGTGACGCATGATTAGAGTGTCGGGGTTGTAAACACCGACGTTGCTCGGTGGCCGGGCGATCGAGCAGTAGTTGGCGGCAGTGGCGGCGGCCAACAAGACCGATACCGAGACGATAAGGAAGCACTTGTTCATACGGGCGCTCAATGGAGTGAGAAGCGTGCTCGGCAGCGCACTTCTCCCTACCGCCTTCACTCACTCCTCACCCACGTACGGATTCGTCCGCCTCTCGATGCCGATCTTCGTCGCGGGCCCGTGGCCGGGGAGCACCGTGATGTCGTCGCCGAGCGGGAAGACCTTTTCGCGGATGCCGGTGAAGAGCAGCTCGGTATCGCCGCCGGGCAGGTCGGTGCGGCCCACGCCGCCGGCGAACAGCACGTCGCCGCCGAAGAGCACCCGCGCGTCCTTTTCCAAAAAGCACAGGCTGCCGGGGCAGTGGCCGGGAACGTGCAGGACTTGGAAAGTGACGCCCTCGACGGCGAGCGCGGGGCTTTCCGCGATGTGAAAACCGGGCGTGATCGGCTCGATGTCCCAGCCGAAACCAAACTGCCGGAAAAAATCCGGCACCGTGACCATCGGCTCGCCATCCGCGTGGTAGCCGACGCGGCAGCCGTGCTCGCGCTGGATGCGCGCGGCGTCCCACACATGGTCGATGTGGCCGTGCGTGAGGAGCAGCGTTTTCACCGCGTAACCGCGCGCGGCCAGCCAGGCGGCGGCATCCTGCGGGGCGTCGATGAGGATGCCGTGGTCGCGGAGAAAAAAGCAGTTCGTGTCAAAGATGCCGCCGGTGAAAGTGTCGAGATTCATGTAGCTGGCGCGCAGTGGAGCGTCTGGCGGCGGCGTCCGCAAGCGGGCGCTGCGCCGGCGCGCACGCGGGGTTTGCGCTTTGTGCGAATTCTGTCAGCTTCCCCAACCTTGTCTCCCAAGCCCCAAAAATCCGCGATGAAATCTCTTCGTCTCCTCTGCCTCCTGCTGATCTTCACCGCCACCGCCTTCAGCGCGGATGATCCCGATCCGGCGCAGATCGAAATCTCCGTCGGCCGCCTCCTCGAACAGGGCCACTACAGCCGCAAAAAGCTCGACGAGAAAATCTCGCAGATCTTCCTCAAAAACTATCTCGAAGGGCTCGACTACAACCGCCTCTATTTCACGCAGAAAGACGTCGATCTTTTCACCGCAAAATACGGCGGCTCGCTGAGCGGCGATGTGCTCGTGGGCAACACCGAGCCGGCGTTCACGATTTTCAACCTCTACAAAAAACGGCTCGAAGATCGCATCGGCAAAAACAAGGAGCTGCTCAAGGGGAAGTTCGAGTTCACGAGCGACCGCGCCGTGCAGATCAACCGCCAGAAAGCCGCCTGGCCCAAGGACGAGGCCGACGCCGACCAGCTCTGGCGCGACCGCATCGAGGGCGAGCTGCTCCAGGAGACGCTGAACAAGCACGCCCTCAACCCGCCGGTCAAAACGCTCACCCGCCGCTACGACCAGGTGCTGCGCTACCTGCACGAGCAGACCAAGGAGGACATCATCAAGGGCTTTCTCACGATCCTCGCGCAGACCTACGACCCCCACTCCGAATACATGAGCCGCTCGGAGCTGGAAAACTTCCAGATCAACATGCGGCTCGCCCTCGTCGGCATCGGCGCCGTGCTGCGCTCCGACGACGGCTACGCCAAAATCGCCGAGCTCGTGCCCGGCGGCCCGGCCTCGAAGGACGGCAGCCTCAAGGTCGGCGACCGCGTTTCCGCCGTCGCCCAGGGGGACAAGGAATTCGTCGATTCCGTGGACATGAAACTCGACAAGGTCGTGGAAATGATCCGCGGGAAAAAGGACACCATCGTCCGCCTCCAGGTCATCCCGGCGAGCGCCGCCGACCCTTCGGTGCGCAAGGTCATCGCCATCAAGCGCGACGAGATCAAACTCAAGGAGCAGGAAGCCAAGGCCGAAATCATCGAGCGGCCCGGCCCGGATGGAACCCCGTTCCGGCTCGGCTGGATCGTCCTGCCGTCCTTTTACGCCGACATGGAACACAGCGGTGCGGCGGGCGCGAAAAGCACCACGAAAGACGTGCTCGCACTCATCAACCGGCTCAAGCAGGAGAACGTCCAGGGCATCGTCATGGATCTCCGGCGCAACGGCGGCGGCTCGCTCGAGGAGGCCGTGAATCTCACCGGCCTCTTCATCAAAAAAGGCCCCGTCGTCCAGGCCAAGGACGCCAACGGCAACCCCCATGTTTCCAAGGATCGCGATCCTGCCATCTACTGGGACGGCCCGCTCATCGTCTGCTGCAACCGGCTCAGTGCCAGCGCCAGCGAGATTTTCGCCGCGGCCATCCAGGACTACGGCCGCGGCGTCGTCGTCGGCGACGCCAGCACCTTTGGCAAAGGCACCGTCCAGACCATGCTCGAAATCGGGCGCATCATGCCCTTCCTCGGCAGCGGCAACAACGAGGCCGGCGCGCTCAAGCTCACGATCCAGAAATTCTACCGCATCGCCGGCGGCTCCACGCAGCTCAAGGGCGTCGAGTCCGATGTCCACATCCCCTCGATCTTCGACCAGCCGGAGATCGGCGAGAGCGCGCTCAAAGGACCGATGCCCTACGACACCATGGAGCCCGCTCCCTTCGACAAATGGGAGCACCCGCTTTTCAAAAAGGACCTCGTCGCCCGTTCCGCCGTCCGCATCGCCGCCGATCCGGAGTTCCGCTACATCATCGAGGATCTGGACGCGGCGAAAAAGCGCGTGGCTGAAAACAAAGTCTCGCTCAACGAAAAGGCCCGCCGCGCCGAGATCGAGCAGGACAAAGCGCGCAAGGACACCCGCACCGCCGCCCGCGAAAAAGTCAAGCACCCCGAGGCCAAGGTTTATGCCGTCACGCTCGATAACGTGAGCAAACCCGAGCTTCAGCTTGCGACCAACGAGAAGACCGAGAAAGCCCCGCCCGCCGCCGTCGCCAAACCCGACGTGAGCAAGGATCCGAAAGCCGAAGTCAAGACGGCCCCGCCCGCCGCGGATGACGAAGACGCGCTCGACGAAGAAGCCGAGGCGGAAACGAAAACCGTCGGCGTCGATCCGATCAAAGACGAGACGCTCAACATCCTCCGCGACCTCATCGACCTCTCCCGCGCCCCCAAGTCCGCGACGGCGAGCAC
>JAYWEP010000063.1:0-8774 GCA_043779205.1 Chthoniobacter sp.
AGTCCGAGGACACCTAAAATGAACTACAAATCTGGCGAAGACTCCGATTCAGGAATCAAAATCTACCTGCGCGAGATCGGGCAAATCCCGCTTCTCACGATCGAGCAGGAAATCGATCTCGCCGCGAAAATCAAGAACGGCGACACGGCCGCCCGCTCCCTCATGATCCGCTCGAACCTGCGGCTCGTGGTCAAGATCGCGCACGACTACGCCAACCTCGGACTCCCGCTTCTCGACCTGATTTCCGAAGGCAATATCGGCCTGATGAAAGCCGTCGAGCGCTTTGATCCCGCGAAGGGCGGCAAGCTCTCGACGTATGCCGCGTGGTGGATCAAGCAGTCCATCAAGCGCGCGCTGGCGAACCAGTCGAAGACCATTCGCCTGCCCGTCCATCTCGTCGATAAGATCTCCAAGATGCGCCGCGTGGCGATGCAGATGAGCGAGGAACTCGGTCGCGAACCGACCGATGACGAACTCGCCGAGGAGGTGGGTCTGGCCTCCGGCAAAATCTCGCAGCTCAAGACCGTCTCGATCCGCCCGGCTTCGCTGGATGCCCCGATCAGCGACGATGACTCCACGGAGTTCGGCGAAATCGTCGGCGACCTTGAGGCGCTCACGCCTTTCGAGCAATTGCGCGATCAGAATCTGCGCGACGAAGTTGGCGATCTGCTCGGCGTGCTCGATGAGCGGGAGAAAAAAATCATCTTTTCGCGCTTCGGGCTCGACGGCGGAAAGGCGAAGACGCTCGAAGAAGTAGGGAAGAAATTCGGCGTCACCCGCGAGCGCATCCGCCAGTTGCAGAACATCGCGCTGATGAAGCTGCGCCGGGCTTTGCAGAAAAAGGAGAAGCCAATCGAGCATCTCCTGCCCACGCACGCCGGCGAGTTTGAGGACTGAAAAGTCCGCCCACAATTCACGAAAGGCGCGTCCTCCCAGGACGCGCCTTTTTCGTTTCTACACGACGCGGAGCTGAATCGTGTCGAAGCGCTCCTCGCCCGCCAGCATGTCGCTGACGATGACGAGATGATCGCCGGTCTTCGCGAGCCCCTGCGCCACGAGGATGTTGATCGCCGCGCTGATCGTGCGATTCGGATTCGGATCGAAGGGCATGTAGTGCGGGTAGGTGCCCCAGTTGACGACCAGTTTCCGGCAGATCTCGAAGGTCGGCGAAAACGCGTAGATCGGCCCATTCGGACGCAGATTGGAAACGTAGTCCGCCATCGTGCCGCGGCGGGTGAAGACGACGAGCTTCGCGTCGGGCAGCGAATTCGCCAGCGTGACGGCCGAGCGCACCGTTTTTTTCCGGTCATTCTCCAGCAGCGCCTCCTCGGCAAAGCCCATCCCGCCGGTGCGCTCGATCCGCTCGGCGACCTTGTTCATCACCTCCACGCACTGCACCGGGTATTTCCCCACAGTCGTCTCGCCGCTGAGCATGATCGCGTCCGCCTGCTCAAAAACCGCGTTCGCCACGTCGGTGATTTCCGCGCGCGTCGGCACGGGGTTCGTGATCATGGACTCCAGCATGTGCGTGGCCACGATCACCGGCACGCCTTTCGCGAGGCAGCGCTTGACGATGCGCCGCTGGATGATCGGCAACTCCTCCATCGGGCATTCGATCCCGAGATCGCCGCGCGCCACCATGATCACATCCGTCGTCTCGATGATCTCGCTGATGTTCTTCACCGCGAGCTGGTCCTCGATTTTCGCCACGATGCGCGCGGTGCTGCCGTGCTCGCGCAAGACCTTGCGCAGGACTTCCACGTCGCCCGGTTCCCGGCAAAAGCTGAGCGCGACAAAATCCACATGCAGCTCCGCGCCGACGGCCACGTCCGCGAGATCCTTTTCCGTGAGCGGCGGCAGGTTCACTTTCACCCCCGGCAGATTGATGTGCCGCCGCGAGCCCATCACCCCCGCGGTCAGCACCTCGCAGCGAATGCGGTTTCCGTCCTTGGCCAGCACCTTCATGTGGATGTTCCCATTGTCCACCAGCACCACATCGCCCACGGAAATGTCGTCGATCAGCCCGTCGTAATTCACATCGACCGAGTAAAGCTCCTCGCTCTTTCCCCCGCGCACGGTGAATTCAAAAACGTCGCCGACCTTGAGATCGAGCTTGGTCGGCAGGTCGCCCGTGCGGATCGCCGGCCCCTGCGTATCCATGAGGATGCCCACGATCACGTCCAGCTCTTTGGCAATCGCGCGAATCCGCGGGACCATCATCCGCACCCAGTCGTGGGGTGCATGGCTCATGTTCAGCCGGAAAATATTCGCCCCGGCTGCGATCATGGCATGCAGGACTTCCGCGGACTCCGTGGCCGGTCCCAGAGTGCAGATGATTTTTGTTTTTCGCATGCGCGAGCCAAGGCGGAGCCCGCAGCGAAAGCGAGCCCAAACCGGCTGCGAATCTAGGAAACAAGCCGTCCGGCGGCGATGGCTGGACCCAGGCTGTGGCCGACAGTTTTGCGTTCACACGCCGCGGTTTCCAAAATCGGGACACTCGCCGCTTGCGCTCCTCTGCGCGCGCTTTCACGCTGCCGCCCATGCTTTCCACACGCTCCCTCGGCTCCCTCGAAGTCTCCTGCCTCGGCCTCGGCTGCATGGGCATGTCGGAATTCTACGGCACGCGCGATGACGCCGAATCCACCGCCACCATCCACCGCGCGCTCGATGCCGGGCTCACCTTCCTCGACACCTCCGACGCCTACGGCCCGCACACCAATGAAGTCCTTGTCGGCGAAGCCATTCGCGGACGGCGCGACGAGGTCGTGCTCGCGACAAAGTTCGGCTTTCTCCGCGATCCCGGCGATCCCATGCGCAAAGGCTTTTCCGGCAAGCCGGACTTTGTGCAAGCGGCGTGCGAAGGCAGCCTGCGCCGGCTCGGCGTGGACGCGATCGACCTCTACTACCAGCACCGCGTGGACACCGACACGCCGATCGAGGAAACCGTGGGCGCGATGGCCGCGCTCGTGCGCGCGGGCAAGGTGCGCCACCTCGGCCTTTCCGAAGCCGCGCCGGAGACCATCCGCCGCGCGCACTCCGTGCATCCCATCGCCGCGGTGCAGACCGAGTATTCGCTCTGGACGCGCGACGTGGAGGACAACGGCGTGCTCGCGACGTGCCGCGAACTCGGCATCGGCTTTGTCCCCTACTCGCCGCTCGGCCGCGGCATGCTCACCGGCCAGATCCGCCGCTTCGAGGATCTCTCGCCCGACGACTACCGCCGCAACAGCCCGCGTTTTCAGGGCGAAAACTTCGCGCGCAATCTCGACCTCGTCGCCCGCGTGGCGGAGCTGGCCCGCGAAAAAGGCTGCACCCCCGCGCAGCTCGCGCTCGCCTGGGTGCTCGCGCAGGGCGGCGACATCGTGCCCATCCCCGGCACCAAGCGGCGCAAGTATCTCGACGAAAATCTCGGCGCAACCGCCGTCACCCTCAGCCCCGCCGACCTCCACCGCATCGACGCCGCCTTCCCCAAAGACGCCGCCGCAGGCACCCGCTACGCGGCGAGCGGGATGGCGGTCGTGCATCGCTGAGCGGTAGCAGACCGAAGCGGCATAACCTGGAAATGTCTGCGTAATCCGCAGAACGCGACCTATGGTACGGTTCCTCAGACGCGCTTCAGCGCGCCACACACACCCGAATCACTTGAAGACCTTCCATTACACTTTCGACGCGCATTACAGGTGCGATCGCAGGGTTACTTTTACCGCATCTAAGTCGATTTCCTTTTCCGCCGCGGCCCTTTTCAAGAGTTGAATGATTTGCTTTTCCGCAATTCGGTTCTTTTCGCCTTGCTGTAGAAAGACGCGTGCCAATTCGATTAGCCGCGACGATGAAAGTTCACACAAGTCTCTGTGCCAGTTCTCGTTGGCGGTTCGATGGGGCGATTTCCCTTCGGTGGGGACGAGGATGCCAAAGTTTCGCACCATTTCCTCGGGTATAATCGCGTAATCAACATTCGCGAACGAGTCACGTGTTGATGCCAGCGCAACTGCTATTGACTCCAAATTCGATCTGTCGTCTTTAACACTCCACAAGGATAAAGTATTGTCGCTGGTGTTAAGATCAGAAAGACAGTCGGCTTGGAAATCGCCTTCGCGAAACCAATGCTGTTCCTGGGGGAGCCACCTACCGCGTCGAATCAGTCTCAGTACATAAGCCATACCACTGTTCAGGATACTCCAGTTGATGCAAAAGTTGCGTAAGGTCTTGCATGAGTTCGGGAATAGTCTCGAGTTCGAGAGCCCGTGTAAGTGATTTGGAGGATAGCTGGTCATCCATTGCCGCAAGCCCTACGATGGCACCGTCACGAATGATCGGCGCAGGATGGCCAAGAGCATATTCTAGTAACCAACGGCGACGATTATGGGACGGCTTATCGTCCAAGCGACCGATCCACCGAAGTGCTTCAGCAAGCGAAGCCTTGGGAACGTCGTCCGCCTCGAGGCGCAGAGCCAACTCGGACAAAACCTCATCCGGTCGCCGAATCACAAGCGACACGATTTCTCGGCTGAAGTCTGATTCTACGCCATCTTCGAAGACATCGTGTTTCGAATCATGAAATAGGCCACGCAATCTTCGCGCCAAGAGCCGTGACGGTATCTGTTTCTCAGTGCTCGCCTGCGCATTTTCAGTGTTGACCCGTTTGATTTCTGGAGTCGAAAAGGCACCTGAGTCATAGGGCACGATTTTGCGAGCACTGAAGTCCGTCCGTGCTTCAAACGGTGCGGGCGACAGAGGAAAGGTAAATGGGTCGGTTAGTGCAAATGTGCTCAAGGTATGTCTCCTTTCTCCGCGAGTTCGACCGCGAAATCCACAAGGAGTTCATGAATAGCTGCCAATTTGGACTTGGGCAGTTCGACCGCGCGATCCGCAGCCGTGTTAATGTCTAGAGATACGCGGCACGCTGCAAGAGCGGAATGCGATTGAACTCGAACAATTCCTTCCTGCGGCGAAATAGAGTGAGTTTGGAAAATTTTTGCCGCGACAGACCACTGCGAAACGCGGTTGATTTTCAATGGCTCATTATCCAGCAAGTAATCGCGAGGACGGTTTATTTGAAACATGAAATCAGATGAGCCTTCCGGGTCCAATTGCACATGATGAAGGTACGGTTGGATTTCTCTGTACCCGCTCGCTCTGTCCTTTGACGTCCGCAATAGAATAAACCCGCATGCCATCCGATTGAGCGAGGGTTCAGTCTGCAGCCACTTTTGAAATGCAGGCTGCGCCGTTTGAACACTTCCTGACAAAGGGCCTAGAGTGGCAAAACTCACTTGTAATGGCTCTTCCTGGAGGGCATAAACCCAGTCAATCCGCCCCGGGACCAATGTTACCGAGAGCGTTCCCGCTCCAAACGGCCCTTCAGCTGTTTGTGACCGTTGCTGCTTATCATGTGACATCTTCGTTGGATCTTCGCCAGCCGTGATGCGAAAGACCTCTTCGGCAGTCGTCCGGAAGAGAGGAGCGGTGAATGCTGTGAATCGAACCTGCTCCGGTTCCCATTCTTGAGAGGTCGTTTCGGGTTTGGGGTCGAGTAGTTCGCTCACGCCGCCCGTAGATACGCGGGTATTTTTGAGATTCAATCCTTTTGTGAGCAATGCGAAGTCGATCCTGTAGTCGTGAATTACTCCGCCGCCTTCATTGCCAGGTTGAGAACGCAGGAACGCCATTTTTGCGCCGGAAGCTGAGCTTCGTGGTGATTGCGGACTGCACGGCGCGTGAATCCGATCATCACCGTGGCGGCAAATGCAATTTCAAAGGCTGCGAAGAATGTCGAAGTCCTTCGGCTCCCTTTGCACCGCGGTGGAATTTGGGAGAGATTCGACGTGCCGAAACGAGCGTTCGTCAGCCGCCTACGGCGCGCGCCAATCCGCGGGGAGGTTCAGCTTGGTTTCGCGGAGGATTTCGAGGATCGCGCGGCGGTCGGGTTCGGCGATTTTCGCGAACTGCGGGTCGTGGTCTTCGCCGGTGAGGACGGCGCGGAGGCGGGCGAGGATGCTGTCGCGCATGACGGGCGGGAGCGCATCGAAGGCGGGGGAGTAGATGAGGAAGCTGCACGGGTATTTGAAAAGGCGGGTGCGGAGATCGAGGTCGCGGAGGGAGCGGCCGAGGTGGTCGCGCGGGCCGGTGGCGGTGAAGTCGCGGACGAACTCGGGGCTGCCCTCGATGGGTGCGGTGAGCGGGGCTTCCTCGGTGAAAAGGAGGCAGCGGAGGAAGGCGTCGGTCTGCGGCTTGAGGTAGCGGATGTGGCCGTACATGGCGGTCATCTGCTGGGTCTCGAAGTTCAGCCGCGCGATGTAATTGTGCATGTGCGCCTGATGCTGGAGGACCATGAGGGCGACGATGTCGCTGCCGGGCGCGAGCGTTTTCGCCGGATCGAAAAACGCGCGGAGGTCGGCGAGGTTGCCGCGCCAGCCGGGCTCGGCGGCGTGGCGCGCGAAGTCGGCGTCGCCGATGAGATTGCCCCGATGCGTCTGCGCGCCGTGCTTTCCGGTGACATACCAGCCGGCCCAGCGGTCGGCGAGCGGCGTGCAGTGGTCGATGTCGCCGACTTCGCCCGGCGTCTGCAGCTCGCCGCTCGCGTCCGTGGGCACGGAGCGCAGGATGTGGCCGGGCACGCCGAGCGAGCGCTGGCCGCCGTGGCATTGCAGGCAGTCCGCGGAGCGCGTGAACTTCGGCTTGCGCATCTTTTCCTGCTCCAGCGTGTAGAAAATGCCGCCGAGTTTCGGATCGACGGCGGAGACCTCCATGACCGGCGCGCCCGCGACGTAACCGATGTAGATGTCGTCGCTGAAATAAAGCGCGCGCGGATTCTGCGGCGTGATGGAGCTGCGCTGGAGCGAGGTTTTCGAGAAGACGACGGTCTGCGAGGAGCGCGGCACATGGAGCGCGTCGAGGAGGCCGGGGAGGTAGCCGAAGGTGTCGTCCCACGCGAGCTTCACCTCGCCCGCCTGGATGCTCCGGGCGAGCCGCGCCACGGGATCGTCCGGCTCGCTCGCGCTGTAGCGCACCGGCGCGGCGTCGTATTCGAGCGCGTGGGTGGAGCCTTGGAAATCTTCCGCGCAGGCATGCGCGGCGAGGCCCAGCGCGGCGAGGGAGGTGAGGAGCTTGGGCATCGGGAAATTAAAAACAAAAATGGGCGGCGGTGAAAAATCAACCGGCGAGCGCGGGCGACTGCAGGGGAAGCTGCCAGCTTCCCCTGCAGTCTTGCCCGCGCGCCCGCAGTGCAGGCAGTATCCGCGCCGATGCAATTGATCCGCGACATTCACGACGCCTGCCGCACGGCGGGCCGGCCCGCCGTTTCCTTCGAGTTTTTCCCGCCGAAGACCGACGAGGGCGACCGCAACCTGATGGAAAAAACGCTCCCCGCGCTGCTCGCGCTGAAGCCGGATTACTGCTCCGTGACCTACGGCGCGGGCGGCAGCACGCGGGACAAAACCATCGGCATCGTCGATCGCATTCAGCGCGAGCACGGGCTCACCGCGATGATGCACCTCACCTGCGTGAACTCCACGCGCGCGCAGCTCGGCGACGTCCTCGCCGAGGCGCGCGCGCGCGGGATCATGAACATCCTCGCCCTGCGCGGCGACCCGCCGGGCGGCACCGGCGAATGGATCGCGACCGAGGGCGGCTTCCAGTATTCGAGCCAGCTCGTCGCCTTCATCCGCGAGCTGGGCGGCTTCGGCATCGGCACGGCGGGTTTTCCCGAGGGGCACATCGCGCAGAAGGCGGGCAAGTTTGCGGACTGGGATTTCCTCGCGGAGAAAATCGAGGCCGGGGCGGATTTCGTCATCACGCAGATCTTTTTCGACAACGAAGACTTCTTCCGCTTCCACGACTACCTCGTGAAAAAGCTCGGCCGGCCCGTGACGATCATCCCCGGCCTGCTCCCGGTCCTCTCGGGAAAGCAGACGAAAACATTCACCGAGATGTGCGGCGCGCGCCTGCCCGCGCCCTTCGTCGCGCGGCTCGATGCGCTCGGCGACGACAACGCGGCGGTCATCGAGTACGGCATCGAATACTGCACGCGCCAGTGCGAGGCGCTGCTGAAGTTCGGCGTGCCCGGCCTGCACTTTTATTCGCTGAACAAGCCGCACTCGACCTCGCAGGTCGTGGGCAATCTCGGCCTCGCCCGGTGAGCCTGCGCGTCTGGGCTTACCAGGGCTGCGACACCTGCCGGAAGGCCCGGCAGTTTCTCGCGGAGCGAAAAATCGCGCACGAGGTGGTCGCCATCCGCGAGCATCCGCCGGGTGTCGCCGAGCTGCGCGCCATGCTCGGGTATGTCGGCGGCGATCTGCGCCGGCTCTTCAACACGAGCGGCGGCGACTACAAAACGCTGAAGATGAAAGACCGTCTGCCGGGCATGAGCGTGGACGAAGCCCTCGCGCTCCTCGCCGCGAACGGCAACCTCGTGAAGCGCCCGTTCGCGCTTGGAAAAAATCGCGGCACCGTTGGCTTCAAGCCGGAAGAGTGGGAGCGGTTGATTTCCGGAATCGGCGCAGCCGGGTAGGGACGGCACTCCGTGCCGTCCGGGGCGAGCGCAGCGAGGCGGCCTGTCGGTGCGCGGCCATGCATCATCCACCCGCCGCCTCGCTCCGCTCGCCCGGCGGACGGCACGGAGTGCCGTCCCTACCCGCGGCTTTGCCGCGCCTTCCGCGATGAAGGCGCTGACGCTCATCCTGCGGGGGGCGCGGTTTTATTGGCGGACGCATCTCGGCGTGGTGCTGGGCGCGGCGCTGGCGACGATGGTGCTGACGGGTTCGCTGCTCACGGGC
>JAYWEP010000064.1:0-17144 GCA_043779205.1 Chthoniobacter sp.
GCCCCGGCGCGCGCTGCCACGCCGCGGAATCAATCGGCAACTTTCCCGCACTCACAAGCCAAATCGCGCCAGCGCCTGCGCGACCCGACGCGCGGTGGCTGCCTCCCGGCGCCGGACGAGCGCGCATTCCCACACCCGGAGCACCCGCCAGCCCGCCCGGCGCAGCGTGCGCGTCACCTCGCGGTCGCGCGCCGCGTTGCGCGTGAACTTGGCTTTCCAAAACGCGCGGTTGCTCGCCGGCATCGTCGCGTGGCGCGGGCAGCCGTGCCAAAAGCAGCCGTCCACAAACACCGCGACGCGCTCGCGACGGAAAACGAAATCCGGTTTCCCAAACAGTGCGACCCCACGCCGCCAGCCGGTGATCCCGTGCGCGCGAAAGATCGCGATCATCCGCAGCTCCGTCGCCTTGTTCCCATGCGAGCGGATGCGCGCCATCACCGCGCTGCGCTTCGCCTTGGTGAAAATGTCGGCCATCGCCCGTGCGCAGCGTCACTCTCCAGCCAGCCGCAGCACTTCGGCCAGCGTGGCGGGAGCAATGCGGAATCCTTCCGCCTGCAATTGCGCGAGCACCGGCGCGACCGCGGCCATGCGCTGCTCGCGTTTCGCCCGCAGGATCACGCCGAGCGTGCCCGTGCAGCGCAACCCGAGCGCCTGCGCGTGCGCCCTCGCCATCAGGTCGTCGATGATGACCAGCGGCGCATCCGCCGCCTGTGCCAGCGCGAGCACTTCCGCCTCGCCGTGGTGGATGAACCGCGGAAAAACCGGCATCGGCTCCGGTGCCCGGCGGATTTCGATCCACGGAAACGCCGTCAGTTCCGGCACCCGCGCACCGAGACGGCGGCCGGCTTCCAATTCATCGGCCACCGCCGTTGGCACCACGATCTTCCCGTAGAATTCCGGCAGCCAATCCAGCCGCCCGAGCCGGTGCAGATACTGGAGCGGCGTCGTGTTCGCAAAGACCTCAGGCATTCGCCGCTTCCTCGCTCAGCTCCGCCCGGCTCTGCCGCAGCGCCGGCACGCCATACGCCGCCAGCCGTTCGAGAAAGACCGGCTTGGGCATCCCGGCCAGCTCCGCCGCCGCGCCACCGGAAAGGCGTCCGGCTTCGTAGAGTTTCATCGCCGCCGCCAGCAGCAGCTCCGCGCCGAGCCGCTCCGCTGGCACATGGAGCGCTTCCGGCGTCGTATCCGGCACGTTGAAGGTAAGCTGGCACATCGCCGCGCAGGCTACGGTCGCCACGCACCCACGGCAAGTCCCCGGATGCGCACCGTCACCGCACTGCGTTTCGCTTTGGTGAAAGCGCCTGGCACCGGGCGGCTACTGCCGCAGTGCGGCGGAGAAAAGCTCCATCAATCCGCGAATCTTTAACAAGCCGAGCCCGTTGAGTGCGCGCAGTTTGGCCCAGTTGCGTTCCGCATAAAAATACACCGGATCACTGCGGCGGGTTCGCACCCACCACAGACCGGTGACGGCCTCCAGTTCGCCGATGGTGCGGGGGTCGTTGATCATCTGGTGCCGCAGGCGCTCCCATTCATGGGCCAGCGATTCTTCCTCCGAATTCGCCGGGACGAATGCGGTTGCCGCCAACTCCGTTTTCCAGTTCTCCGGCAGCGAATGTTTCTGCCCGGCGAAATCCCGCCAGCACTGCTCCCGCTTCGCCGCCTCCCGCGGATTACCCCCTGCCGCATGATATGGCGATGCGCGGCGAGGCTCACCGTCTTTAGCGCCTCACACAGTAGCGGAGGCACCCGCTGCTCCCGCCAGATACGTTCGAGATCGAGGCGCTGTTTCGATTCCTGGACGAGCCACGCCAGCGCATAGGCGATCGATTCCGCGCGATAGCCTTCCAGATCGAGGGTGGAAAAAAGCTTCTCCGCCGTGCGGTGGAGGATCGCCCTGGCCACCACATGCTTGAAGTAATTCTCATCCACCACCGGCTCGCCATCCTCCTCCATGCGCTCCGCGAAAATCCTGAAATTCTTCTCGGACCCGAGACAGACAGAGTGCGGCAGCGCCTTCCAGTAGTGCTCATATTTTGCGAGGTCGGTCTTCGTGAATTTCTGATGCGCGGGATTCTGCTGTTCCCAATCCTTCCGCCGACTTCCAGGTGTTTGCCGCGATTTGTCATCGAGATACGAACCCGCCGCCCGTTCGTAATACCACTGCGTTCCCCGCTGGAGCCCGCCCGCCGCCGGTGCCCAGATGCGGCGAGAGAGAAGTTCCAGCGACCGGTGAAACGGGCGGTTCGCATACAGATCGGGATTCTTCACCTTGTTCTGACTGTTCGCATATTGCGAAATCAGCGGCACGATTTCCGGCACCTTCGCGGGATCGCTCAGCACGGTAAGCTTCACCTGCACCACCACCTGCTTCACATCGACCTGCTCCTTTTTCAGCGCGTGGTAAATCGAGGCCGTCGTCTGCCCTCCGTTCACGATCTGGAAATCGCGCACCCATTCGAGCCGCGCGTGATTGTCCTTGCCCGCCTGCACCTTCACCTCCGCGGCGGTGCAGCAGAGTCCGTTGTTGTAAGCAAGGAAACGGTGCGGCTCTTCGCGCAGCGTCTTTTGCAGGCCGCGGTTCACCTTACCTTTGGCTTGGAGGAACGCGCGGACATTGCGTTCCAGCAGACGCTGGCCGTGCTCACCGTAGATGCGGGCAAGGAGCGGCGCGGGCAGGTAGGCGAGGAAGGTGCGGTATTCGCCGGTGGCATCGGCGGCTTGCAGGCAAGGCACTGCGCCGCCGTAGTCATTCACGAAATCCAGCTCGATGACCTCGCGCTCACCCACGCGCAGACGGCTCAGCTTTTCGAGATCCCAGACGACATAGCGCACTTCCAGTTCCTTGAATGGCTCCTCCTCCAGCTCCAGCGAACGCACCACGCCATCGGTCAGGAAAAACAGCCGCACCGTGGTCAGCGACTCCCGGGCCTCGTGGATTTGCTGCGCGGCGTGGAAGGCATCGGACGACTCCTCCATCTCCGCGTGAAAGCCATCCAGCGCCCGGCGCAGAAAGCCGCGGAGCAGTTTGAAATGTTTCACCGTGTCCGGCTTTCCGACTTCTTCGACTGCCCCGGTGTCATGATGCAGCGCGACGAACAGATCGAGGGTCGCCCCATCACCCGAGAGCGCCCACGCATTGAGCTTCGCGGCGGGAATCGATCCGACTGAATTCGCGCGGTGGTAGCAGACCGACCACCCATCGGTTTCGTTGTGCTCGGAGAGCAGCTCCAGCACATGCTCGGTGAAGAGGTCTTCGCGGAGCTGCGGGTTGGTATCGTCGGCGGCTTTGCTATGGATTTCCTGATGCAGATCGTAGGCGAATTGTTCGAGGCGGGTGGACATAATCAGGCGGTTTGCAGAGCGGTGAGGGCGGCGGCGATTTCCACGGTAAAGGGGGCGCAGGCGGCGAGGCTCAGGGCGTAGGAAACGTCGCCGACACCGGTGGGGAGTTTGCGTTCCGTGAGGCGGGGAAAGCCACGGCGCACGCGAAAGGTCAGCTCCCGCCGCACGGTGCGGCGGCGGCCTTCGTAGCGTGGGGCGTGGCTGTCGAGATAACCCGCGTCGAGCAGCAGGTCGTCAAAAGTCGCCAGCGCCGCTGGCTCGCTGGAAAGAGCGGCGCGCAGCGTGGCGATGAGCGCCGGCAGACTTTGGCCGGGCGTGCTCCCGGCGGGAGCCACGTCGCGCTCGTCGAGGGCGACGACATGGAGAAAGAGCGCGCCGACACCCGTGTCGTCGAGCTGCCGCTCGCTGGTGATTCGCACGCTTTGCGGCTGCTTCGCGGCGGTCGTCTTCACCTCCAGCGCACCGGTGGAAAACTGGAAATCCTGATGCGCTGCTGCCGGAGCCTTCCACGCATCGACCAGCGCCGTGGAGCCGAATACCGGGAGCAGGTGTGTGTGCGCGACGTGCAGCTCGCCCCAAAGCGCCCGCTCCTGCTCGCGGCTCAGGCCCGCACGCGCGGCGAGCAGGAATTGCTGCCAGCGCCGCAACCGCCCGAAGAGCGCCGCCACTGCTTCGCGTCCATTCGCCGCCGCCGCCACCCGCGGCGCGAGGTCTTCGGCCAGCGCGGTGAAGACATCCGCACCCGCGGCATCGCGCAGGCGCACCGCGAAATGTGGGTCCGCCCCGAGCGCCAGCGTTTGCAATTCGAGCCCGCGACATTCCGGCCATTCGCGACGCGGCGGCAACGCACTGCGCGGAGCGGGTAGCAGCAGAGCCCGCGTGCGGCTGGCGGGATCGAGCGCCACGAGCAGCGGCCAGCCGGGCTGCGGTGTCGCGCGCCGCGTCAGCCATGCCGTGCCGCGCGCCGTCGCCGCATCGCTCTCCAGCTCCTGCCACAGCTCCTCAATCGTCATACTCCGCATCCTCCTTCACCTCCGCGTCCCACAGTTTGTTCACGCGGTATTCCACACCGAGCACGGTGTCGCTCGCGGGGAAGCTCAAGGCCACGCCGATGATCCCATCTCCGCTGGCGCTGAGACCGGTGCTTTCTTTCGGACGGCCATCGCGGGCTGGCACTTCCTGCGGCGGCAGCACCGGGTAGATGAGCAGCAAGGCGTGATCGCGGCGGCGGAGCACCCGCAGCACCCGGCCATTCGGGCGTTTCGTTTCGCCTTTGACCGGCGGCTTGAGCTTGGGCTCGGGGCCGGATTGCCAGCGCAGGGTCAGGTCCAGCGCCACCGCCGCCGCATCGCGCCCGACCTGCGCTTGCAGCCAGTCCGTGTCGTCCCATAGCTCCGGCTTCGCACTGATGGCCGCGCACCACGCCGCATCAAAAGTCACGCCCCGGAAATCCCGCGCCTCATCCGCCGGGCTGAGGATGTTGCCTTTGATCAGACCGAAACTTCCCGCCAACTGGCTCTCCGGCGAGCGCTCGATCAACCCGATGCCGTGCCCCGCAATCACCCGCCGCTGCGCTTCCGCCGCCTGCGAATTCGAGACCAGCGCCACCGTCCACACCGTCAGCTCCGCCGGCTCCTTGCCCGTCTGCTTGCGGATGAACTCCGCCAGTTGCGGCCCGCTGGCCCGCGCCGCTTCCGGCGGAAAACGCAGCGCCTCCACAAACTGCGCCACCGCCACAGCGCGCACGCCCCGCCAGATTTTCGTCTCCCGATCCACGCCCGCATCCGGCGAGCCCAGCGGGGCGAGCAGCGCCTCGGTCGTCGCGAGATTGGCGGCGTTGCGCTCGTCCTTCGGCAGTTGCGTCGTCTGCACCAGCACCCCGGCCCAGGACAGCTCCAGCTTCTGGCTGTGGCACATCTTATTCATCGCCGTCACCACCATCCCCTCGGGATGCGTCCGCACCCGCAGCCCGTAGTCCAGCGGCGTCAGCCGGGCCGCCACCATGTAGTCAAATTCCCGCCGCAGCTCCGCCTCGGCCAGCGCGATATGCCGGTACCAGCCGATGAGCGTGCGCGTGGTGAAGAGCCGGCAGAGATCGAGATAGCCCGGCCGGTAGCCAAACCAGCGGCCCATCTGCATCAGCGTGTCGTACATCTGCGAGGTGCGGAGAAAGTAGCTGATCGAAAGCCCTTCCAACGTCAGCCCGCGCGACAGCTTGTTCCCACCCACCGCGATCACGCTCCGGCCCTCGGCTTCGTGCTCCTTGTAATCCAGCGGCGTCCCCGCGCTGCTGTTCACCGTCAGCACGTCGATTTTCGCCGCCGCCGCGTGCAGTTCCGCATCCACCTGCTCCCAAGTCACCGCCGCCCCGGCCTCGGCACCCAGCGCCTGCGACACCGGCACAAACTCCCGCTCCCACAGCCCCCGCAACTCCTCGCGCACCGTGGGCCGCCGCGCCCCGTCGCCATGCTCGATCCGTTTTTGCAGCGCCATCAGCTCATCGCGCAGCAGCCGCGACGCATGGGCCTGCACGGGCACGAACCGGGTGACGTGGACGAGCATCGAGTTGTGTTTCCGCTCCTGCCCACGCGCCCGGCGGGCGGCACAGGTGAGGATGAAACACCTCACAGCTTCCCTCAGAGACGGCGGCAGGAAGGTAGGAACGTGGGTGATCTTATGCGGCTGAGGGAAAGCCTCATCAGCCATGTAATCGGCCTTGAACGCATCGCCGTGCAGATCGCGCACGATCGGCAAACCATCCTGCGCGGCCACCCCCGCATCCACGTCTCCATCCAACCCGAACACCTTGGCTGGCCCGATGTAGTTGCTCGGCGCTTTGACGTTGATGATGAAGCTGCGCGGGAAAATGTCCTCGCCGTGCTTCTCAGTCTGCGCGGATGGATTGATGAAGATGTTGGCGAAAGGCGTCGCGGTGTAGCCGACGTAAGCGGACTTCTCGAAGCTGAGTAGAATCTCCCGAATCGCGCCGTTGATTGCCGAGACGTCGTCTGCCTTTCCTTTGGCGTCGCGCGTTTCCTTGATGTTGATGGAGGCGTTGTCCGCTTCGTCATCAATGAGTAACAACGGCGTATCGGGAATGATCTTGCCGTCGGAATCTTCGCTCCCGGCAACTGCGCGAACCCATTTCATTAGGTTGCTCAACAGCTTTGAATTCTTCTTCACTACAAGCACCACCGGATCGCCTCCGATCATCACACCAATCGATTCCGCCACCGGCTTACTAAAGTCGCCCTTTTCCGCGCTACTGGTCAGGGAATGAACCACGAGTTTGTCGCCCGGCAGTTTGCCGACGCCGACCCATCGCCCATTCATATTCAGCCGCCGGTTTTTCTGTGTGTCGAAACCAAGCACACCTTCATCCACGCGAAGCTGAGTCTGTGCCCGGAGGTTGCTGTGAATGCCCGCCAGAATGATCACCAGCTTATACCCGGCATCAATGGCCTTGTTGATCAGGCCGACATAGTTCGCCGTCTTGCCCGACTGAACCGAGCCGACGACCATTCCGCGCCGATCCCACTTTCCAGCGCGTTGCGGCTCCTCCAGCCGTTCGAGAATCTTATCAGTTAGATCATGGAGATTGTTCACCACATCGGGCGGCATCCCAAAGTCGCGTTCAAGATAAGTGACGTAGCGATTCCAGAACTTCCATTGGATCTCTGCCCGCCTGCTCGGCAGCCACGCGACGTGCTCCTTTGGGTCGTGGTCGTCAAGGATTGTGACGTCACCTGCCTGAACCGAAAAGAGATGCCGTAACTCTGCTGTGAGAGCTTCAATGTCGATGGTCACGCCGGGAGCAAAGATCGTCGCGGCTTGCACCGCTTTCGTCGCTACATCCGCGATCATTTCCGGGGTTCGATTCTTTTCCTTCCGCAGAATATCGATGGCGATATTCCGGGCGTTGGCGTGGTGGTCGTGGGGGTCAGGCATGGTTGTGGGATTCCGCGAGGGTCTGGAGGAGGGCGGGGAAAAGCTGGAACGGCCAGATGGTCCCCAGCCTGTTGACGGCCTCCTTCGCGCCGTAGCCTGTGGCGGTGAGTGAGCGAAACGCCTGCGCCATCACTTCCTGAATTTGCCGGTCGGGGGCCTGCTCGAACGGCGTGGCCAGCGAGTTGGGATTCTCCGAGTTCTCGATGGTGATGTGCGGAAACGGCACTGTTTCTTCCAACATGCGGAGCAGCGCATTCAATGCCGCGTGGTCGTTCGAGCCCGCCAGCGCCAGCTTTACGAGCGGGTGCTCACGGCTGATCCGGTAGAAGGTCTTGTCGTGCTTCGTCAGCGGCCCCCAGAGCAGCACGCGATCCGCCTCGGCGCGGGAGACGAGCTTCGCGCCGCGATGGGTAAAGACGCGCTTGGCCAGCGAGCGCGTGGCTTCGCCGATGCGGCGCAGCTCCTCGCGCAAGGCGGGCGGAGGCACCGCGCGGGATTTGGTGACGTCGATGGACCAGTCGTGATCGAGCGCATTCGGCACTTCCACGCGGATGCGGGCGAGCTGGTAGTGCTCTTCCTTGCGCCAGCCCAAGCCGAGCCAGTCGCCGGCCACGAGCAGGCGGCGGTGGCGATAGACGTAGAAACCCTGGTGCGCATTCCAGCCGTGCGGGCCGCCCGCATCTTTGTGCATCGTCCGGCTGATGCGGGAGTGGTGCGGGAGGATGAAGGGCTCCACCTCGACGAGGGAGCCGCGGAGCTTCAGCTTCGTGGGGCCGCGCGGCTGCGTGGCTTTTTCATCGGCGAGGAAGGGATCCCACGGCGCGATGAGGCGCTGGTTCAGCCAGAGCTTCACGCCCTGCCGCCCGCCCATGAGAAGATGGAAGACCATGGCGAGGTGGTCGCGCACAGCCGTGGCGCGCTGGAGGAAAAGCTCCTGCTGCTTCGCCTCACCGGTGGCATTGCCCGCCACGAGGCGGTCGAGCTTTTGCCACACGACGGCAGTGCCGTGGGTGAGCTTGGCGAACCGCTGGAAATGCGGCTCGGCGGCGGCATCGGCGTGGCGGAGAAGCTGCCAGTCATTGACCTGCGCGATGTGATCGAGATCCCAGCAGCGCGTGGCGGGCGCGTCGCCGCGGGCGCGGCTGCGGACGGTGAGGCGGCGGCCTTGGGAAAAGCTGGCGGTCTTCAAGCCGAGGCCGAAGCGCCCGAGGTCGTGAGGCTCGCGCTGGATGAGCGGGCTCTGGCTGCCGGGGCGCATGGCGGCGCGCAGCTTTTCCTCGGTCATGCCGTCGCCGTCGTCGGTGATGGCGATGATGGAATCCGCGCCGTCCCAATGGAAATCAAGCCAGATGTTCCGGGCGTGGGCGGTGAGGCTGTTATCGACGAGATCGGCGAGCGCCGTGGGCAGCTCGTAACTGAAAGCGCGGAGGCTTTCCGCCAGACAGGCGGCCTGTGGAGGAGCGTAATCCGGCTCGTCCGTGTCCGCTTTCACCGCGCTCTTCCGCGCCCGGCTCATGCCATCGCCGCCGCCTCCCGCCGCACCTTCAACCCCGCGCGCTGGGCCGCCACGCAATACAGCGCACTTTCGGAAAGCTCGCCCGCTTCATGCCGCCGCCACGCCTCTTCACCGATGAGCACAAGGGCCACGGGCCAGCCGCTGCGCTGGTAGCGCTCGCGCCAGTCGGCGGCTTCGGCGAGTGGCGGAGCGGCGTCGAAACGGGCGGTGCCGTGGGCATCGGGCAGCGCGTTGTCCGGGTGGAGTTCGGGGAAGGCAAAAAGCAGCGCGTGCCAGCCGCGGCGGAAGTCGGCGGGCGCGAGGGCGCGGAGTTCGCGCGGGGTCGGGCGGGCGAGGACGCGGAGGCGCTCATGGGCTTCGGCGAGGTCGGCGGGAAGATCGTAGCGCGGGCGGCGGGCGGCTTTGCTGCGAACCTTCCCAGGCAAAGGCAACGGAAGCTGGCGCGGTGCGACCCGCTGGCCGCGGAGGAAGGCGCGGATGGCGTCGCCGACGGCTTCGGAGACGAGCGGCGGGACGGCGTTGCCGATGAGCCGGAACTGATGGGTGCGCGGGACGGGGAACTGGAACCAATCGGGGAAGCTCTGGACGCGGGCGGCCTCGCGCGGGGTGAGCGAACGGTTCTGCCGCGGATGGATGAACATGAGCCCGTCCTTGCTCAGGTGCGCAACGATGGTGCTGCACGGCGCGTGGCGGCTCTGCCGGGTGTAGCGATCCGTGAACGTGGTCTTTTTGTAAGGGAACTCGAACTCGATGCCGGCGCGCATGGCCTGCGCGGAACTCTGCCCCTCGGTGAGCCGCGCAAAATCGCGCAGGTCGCGGGCGCTGTGCGGGCGGGCGCGATGGGCGGTGAGCTGCCGGGCTTTGCGGACTTCGAGGACTTTGAAAAGGTAGTTGCGTGCAGCCGCACCGAACTGAGCCAGCGCGTTCCGTCGCCACCACCGATCGTAAGCGCGCTTTTCTTCACCACCGCCCGCCGGAATCGGCGGCAGATCGCCGATGGCCGCGCCGAGATTCGTGCCAGGCCGGGCGCGTTTCGCGGGCCGGAGGTCGGGCGGAAAGTAGCCGGGGAGATCGCTCCGCACGCCGATGATGAGCTGCCGCTGGCGCTTCTGCGGGACGCCGAGCGCATACGCATCCTCCACCTGCCCATGCACCCGGTAACCCGGCCGGCCGTGCGCCTGCCCAAGCCGCCGCGCCTCATGCTGCACCGCCGTAAAGTATTCCCCGCCCGCCGCCGTCCGCAGGCCGAGCACATTTTCCATGACGAAGACGCGCGGCTGAAAAAACTCCACATAGCGCAGCAGCTCGCGAAAGAGCTGCCGCCGCGGATCGGCCTTCAAGCGCTCGCCGTGGTTCGCACCATCCACCTGCCGAGCCGTGCTGAATCCCTGGCATGGCGGCCCGCCCACGATCACATCGACACGGTCGGTGCCGATGATCTCCGCGAGCCGCTCCGGTCGAAAGGTCGTGAGGTCTTCATGCCGCGCACGTTCTTCCCCGAGACGCGGAAAATTCGCGCGCAACGTGGCGATGGCTTCCGCATTGAAATCAATCGCCGCGAGGCACTGGAACCCCGCGCGCACCATTCCGAGCGAGAACCCACCGCACCCGCAGAAGAGATCGAGGAAGGTGGGCGCGTGCGCTTTCACGCGCGCACCCCCGTGCAAAGTTCGGACACCGTGATGTCGAGCGCCTTCGCCACACGCACGATGCTGATAAGGCTTGGATTGCGGACGCCGCGCTCAATGCCGCTGATGTAAGTCGGATCGAGATCGGCGCGCTCGGCGGCTTCGAGTTGCGTGAGGTCGAGAGACTCGCGGCGTTTGCGGACGTTCAGACCAAAGGCCGCAAGCGGTCGGGAGAGGGGTGCTTTCGCCATGACCGCGATTGTGCGCGGTCATGGACGATGAGTCTTTGGACGATGAGTCAGAATGTTCTGGTTTAAAACATCGCCGTTCGCGACCGGTGGCGCGACCGGCTTGCCTTTGGCGCGGACGGAAAGTAGTTCTGCGCCCCTCCCCTTTCACCCACCCACCAATGAGCAAAAAACATCACGTCGCCGTCATCGGATACGGCTGGGCCGGCACTGCGCACATCGCCGCGATCAACGCCAGCTCCAGCGCGCAGGTCACCGCGGTCTGGTCCTCCCGCGCGCTCGATTCCGCGGAGCTGAGCGCGCGGCATGGCTCGCCGATCAAGGCCCACACAGACCTCGCAGCGATGCTCGCCGATCCGTCGATCCATGTCGTGGACATCACGAGCTACCCGAATCAGCACGCCGCGCAGTTCATCGCGGCGGCGCGCGCGGGGAAGCACATCATCGTGGAAAAGCCGCTGGCGATCGAGTGGGGCGACATCCTCGCGATGAAGCGCGCGGCGGAGGAGTCGGGTGTGAAAGTGTGCGTATGCTTTGAGTGCCGCTGGTCGTCGCAGTTTCTCGCCACGAAGGCGGTGCTCGATGCGGGCCTCGTCGGCACGCTGCACTACGGGGAGGTGGACTACTTTCACGGCATCGGCCCGTGGTACGGCCAGTACCGCTGGAACACGAAACGCGAACTCGGCGGCAGCGCCCTGCTGACCGCCGGCTGCCATGCGCTCGATGCGCTCCTGCTCTGCCTCGGCGGCGAGGTGGAGGAGGTGACGAGCTACGCCACGCAGAGCGCGCACCCGACCTTCGCGGCCTACGAATACCCGACGTGCGCGACCTCGCTGCTGCGCTTCGCCAGCGGCGCGGTGGGCAAGTGCGCGGCGGTGGTGGATTGCTTCCAGCCCTACTATTTTCACACCCATCTCGTCGGGAGCGAGGGCGCGATCCTCGACAACAAATTCCATTCGCAAAAACTCGGCGGCCTCGACAAGGGCGCGTGGTCGCAACTCTCGATGAAGATGCTCGATAGCGGCGACGTGAGCGACCACCCGTATCAGACGCAGTTCCAGGCCTTCTTCGATGCGCTCGACGCGGACAAAGACATGCCGCTCTCGAGTTTTGCAGATGCTTTCCAAACGCATCGCGTCATCGCCGCGGCGGACAAGTCGGCGGGCGAGCGGCGGGCGGTGAAAGTCGCGGAAATCCCGGTCAGCTAAAGCTCGCGAAGACCCGCCTGAACCGTTATCTTTTCGCCCATGAATCCAGCACCGATGACCATCGCGCAGCAGAAGGATTACGTGCGGCGGTTGGTCGAGGGCTGGACCGCTGCAAAGGCGGATCAGATCGAGACGGCGCGACGGCGCACTCCGGCAGAGCGGTGGGTCGCCGCCGATCGCCTCATGAAGGGAGCGCAGGTCTTCGATGAAAAGCGCGCCCTTCGTCGCGCCTCGTCCGGGCTCATCGAGCAGCAGCGTCTGTTTGCAAAATTGCGCCCCGCATGAACGAACTGTTCGCCGTCGCGCTCGACCTGCAAACCTTCTGTCAGGCCCGCGGATGGCAGTTTTGTTTCATCGGCGGACTGGCTCTGCAGGGTGGAGTCTGCCGCGGGTCACCGAGGATGTGGACATGACGCTCATCACCGGCTTTACCCGCGACGCGGAATGCGCCGATCCGCTGGAGTTTGCGCTCCGCGCGCGTGTGGTGCTCCTGCGACACGAGAGCGGCATCGAGATGGACATGGCGCTTGGTGGCGTTGAGTTTGAAGTTCAGGCGGTTGAACGCGCTTCGTATTGGGAGTCGCCCGCCGGGGCACGCCTGCTCACGTGCAGCGCCGAGGATCTCGTCGTGCATAAAGCATTCGCCTCCCGGGATCAGGACTGGGTGGACGTCGAGCGGATCATCTCCGACCAGCAAACGGCGCTAAATGTGCCGCAGATATTGGAAGATCTCCGCCCCCTCGCTGCGCTGAAGGAGGACGACCGCATCATCCCGCGGCTGGAGGGGATGCTGACGAAACACAACCTGGTCTGATGCCCGCCGCCCTCGCCATCGCCGCGCATCCCGACGACATCGAATTCGTCATGGCCGGGACGCTGCTGCGGCTGCGCGCGGCGGGCTGGGACATTCATTGTTTCAATCTCTCGACGGGCAACATGGGCAGCACGGTGATGTCGGCGGCGGAGACGGCGCGCGTGCGGCGGCGCGAGGCGCAGGCGGCGGCGAAGGTGCTCGGCGCGAAGTGGCACGCGCCGATTTGCCATGACCTGCAGATTTTCTACACGGACGAAAATATCCGCCGGGTCTGCGCGGTCGTGCGCGCGGCGCAGCCGGCGGTTGTCCTCACGCACGCGCTCGCGGATTACATGGAGGATCACATGATGGCCGCGCGGCTCGCGGTGACGGCGACTTTCGCGCGCGGCATTCCGAACTACCGCTCGAAGCCGCCGCGCCAACCCGCGCTCGCAGACGTCACGCTTTACCACGCCATGCCGCACGGCCAATGCACGCCGATGCGCGAGCCGGTGCGGCCGGAAATCTACGTGGACACCACGGGCGTCCACGCGGCCAAGCGCGCCGCGCTCGCCTGCCACGCTTCGCAAAAGGAGTGGCTCGACGCCACGCAGGGCCAGGACAATTACCTCAACACGATGGACGCCTTTTCGCGGACGCTCGGCCGGCAGTCGGGGAAATTTCCGCACGCGGAAGGCTGGACGCGGCATCTGCACTACGGCTTCGGCGCGGCAGACGACGACCCGCTGCGCGACGCACTCGGCCGCCTCGCCAAACTTTCTCGCCATGCGCCATAAACCCAGCTCCATCTCCCCCGATTGGTGGGACTACACCTGCCTCTCCGGCGACCTCATCGACGAAGCCGCGCGCCTCACCCCGCGCGACATCGCGCGCCTTTCGCGCCCCGGATTCCGCGTGGTCATGTACGACACGCCCGCCGATTTCTACCTCGCCGAGGCGCTCGAATACGTGGACGCCTGGCGGCAGAGCACCGCCGACAATCCCGCCGGCATCTGCGGCCCCATCGGCCCGACCGAGCAGCTCCCGCTCGTCGCGCGGCTCGTCAATGAACTCGGGCTCGATGTGCGCTCGGGGCATTTCTGGGGCATGGACGAGTGGCTGCTCGACGGCGCGGAAATGCCGGTCACGCATCCCCTCTCCTTCGAGCGCTGCGACCGCGCGCTGCTCTTCGACCGGCTCGACAAAAAGCGCCGCATGCCCGACGCGCATCTGCATTTTCCCAAGGCCGACACGCGCCCCTACCGCGCGAGCTGGGACGCGGGCGTGCGCTGCGTGGTCATGCAAGGCGGCCAGGGCGACGTGAAGCACTGGGCCTTCAACGATCCCCTGCCCCGGCGCGGGAAATACAAAAGCGCGCCGCCCACCGCCGCCGAATACCGCCAGCTTGCGACGCGTGTCGTCGAGCTGCATCCGCTGACCATCGCGCAGAACGCGCGGACCAGCGGCGGCGGCAACATCGCGCTCGTGCCGACGCAGGCGATCACCGTCGGGCCGGTCGAGACGTGGAAGGCGGAGAAGGTCTCGATCTGGCAGGCCGGCGCGCACGACAACCCTTTCGGCCAGCGGCTCACGGCGCTGATGATTTCCAAAGGAATCGCCGATGCCTGCGTGCCGATGTCGCTCCTCGCGGAGCATCCGAACGTGCAGTTCAACTACTACCGCGGCGGGCTGGGAACGTGCGCGGTGGAGATGCACTGATTCCACCCATCGCGCTCCGCTACTTCAGCGAGCACCACGGCTCTTTCGCGGAGTGATCGACGCTGAAGGGGCCGGCGATTTTCGCGGGGGTGAGGATGGCGAGGAATTCGCACTCGGCGGCGCTTTCATTGTAGCAGCCGTGGATGACGCCGCGCGGGATGTAGAGGCTGTCGCCGGGCTTGAGGATGCGCTTTTCCTTTTCGATCCACTGCTCCATCTCGCCGCGGAGGACGTAGATGATTTCGTCCATCTCCGGGTGGGCGTGAAAGGGATGGCCGGAGCCGTGCTGGATGCAGGCGCGGACAAAGACGAGATGCTCGGAGTCGCCGAGGCCGTCCTTGAAATACCAGTGGTTGACCTGGCCGGGGAGTTCCTGGTTTTCGGTTTCGGCGGTGGAGACAAAGCGGCGGGACATGGGAATTTAGGATTTAGGATTTGGGATTTAGCATTTACACCCGCTGGGCGCACAAATCCTAAATGCTAAATCTTAAATCCTAAATGCCCACGATCGCCCTCCTCGGAACCATGGACACGAAAGGTGTCGAACACGGCTTCGTCGCCGAACTGATTCGCGCGCGCGGTCATCGCACGCTGGTCATTGATCTCGGCACGGACGGGCCGCCGCAGCTTGCGACGGATATTTCGCGCGAGGAAGCGGCGCGGCTGGCGGGGCTCGATCTCGCGGCGCTGGTGGCGCGGCACGATCGCGGGGAGGCGGTGGCGGCGATGTCGCAGGCCGCGCCGGTGGTGCTGGCGAAATTGCAGGCGGAGGGGAAGATCGACGGGGTGATTTCGCTGGGCGGCGGCGGCGGCACGGCCATCGCCACGGCGGGCATGCGGGCGCTGCCGCTGGGTTTTCCGAAGCTGATGGTCTCGACGCTGGCGAGCGGCAACACGGCGCAATATGTGGGCGTGAAGGACATCGTGATGATGCCGAGCATCGTGGATGTGGCGGGGCTGAACCGCATCTCGCGCGCGGTGCTGACGCGCGCGGCGGGGGCGATTTGCGGGATGGTGGAAAGCGCGGCGGCGGCGGCGAAAGCGGGCGGTGATGACAAGCCGGTCATTGTCGCGTCGATGTTTGGGAACACGACGGATTGCGTGCAAAAGGCGAAGGTGATTCTCGAAGGCGCGGGCTATGAGGTGCTGGTTTTTCACGCGACGGGCACGGGCGGGAAGACGATGGAATCGCTCATCGAGAGCGGGCTGGTGGCCGGTGTGCTGGATGTGACGACGACGGAATGGGCGGACGAACTCTGCGGCGGATTCCTCGGCGCGGGGCCGGCGCGGCTGGAGGCGGCGGCGCGCGGCGGGGTGCCGGCGGTGATCGCGCCGGGCTGCCTCGACATGGTGAACTTCCACGGGCCGGAAAGCGTGCCGGCGAAATTCGCAGGCCGCACTTTCTACAAGCACAACCCGCAGGTGACGCTCATGCGCACAAACGCGGAGGAGTGCGCGCAGCTCGGCCAAATCCTCGCGGAGAAAGTGAACCTCTCGACCGGCCCGGCCACGGTGCTGCTGCCGCTGCGGGCGATCAGCGTGATCAGCGCGCCGGGGCAGCCGTTTCACGATGCGGCGGCGGACGCGGCGCTTTTCGCGGCGATCAAGGCGCATCTGCGCAAGGACATTCCCGTGATCGAACTCGACTGTGCGATCAATGACGCGGCTTTCGCGGAAGCCTCCGCGAACGCCCTGCTCGGCCAGCTCACGCCGACGCGCCTGTAGGGGAAGCTGTCAGCTTCCTCTACAGGCGCGCGAAGCGCCGCCGCCGTCAGCCGCGCGGGAGTTCCCGCGGCTTCGCGCCGTCGAGACGCGCTGCCAGCCAGCCATGCATGCGGGCGGCGAGGAAATCGAACATCAGCGCGAGCACCGCGCCGCCGAGCGCGCCGGCCAGTCCGCCAGCGGCGAGCACGATGACGAGCGTGCCATTGATCTGCTCCCAAATCGAAGTCGCCGCCCACGCGCAGAGCATCCCGGCGGGAATGCCTGCGAAAATCCCGCACTGGAGGAGAAACGCCCGCAGCCCCGCCTGCGCTTTTCCCCGCCAGACGCCGATCATCACCGACGAGGAGACGACACCCGCGGCGACCAGCGCAAAGGTGAGCGCCACCGCCACCGCGCCGAGCACGAGTCCAACGCCGATGAGCACGAGCATGATGGCCAGCACGAGAAGTTGCATGCCGCAGGGTGCCGCACGGGCGCGGCTGGAGCAAGCACTCGGAGCGGCGGGTAGTGGCTCAGTTTGGCGAGCCGCGGGTGGAGGCGTCGGCTCTATGAGCCGATCTTTCTGCGAGGCCGCCGCTCTCCCTCGGCTCATAGAGCCGACGCAGCCAAACTGAGCCACTACCGGGCGGCGATTTTGTGCCCCGTCCCCTCCCCTCCGCCCTTTTCCCCTTGGCAACTTTCCGCGCCCTCCGGTAGCCTCCGCGCTCCTTTTACATGAAAAGACTGCTGCTCACGCTCGCCCTTGTATTTATCAGCCTTGGCGGCGCATGGGCGCAATTTGGCAGCTTCGGCGACATCCCCATCGAGATCAGCTCGGAATCGACCCGCATGGAGAGCGGCCTGGCCATCGCCGAGCAAAACGTGGTCATCCGCTACAAGGACACCTCAATCTACTGCGACTACGGCCAGTACAACCCCGACACGCGCGACCTTTTCCTCTCGGGCAATGTCCGCATCTACCGCGAAGGCCGGCTCTTCACCGCCGAGCGCGCGCTCTACAATCTCGAAACCAAGGTC
>JAYWEP010000065.1:0-15276 GCA_043779205.1 Chthoniobacter sp.
CCTCGCCGACCCGAAGGAGCGCGCCGAGCACCTCATGCTCGTCGATCTCGCCCGCAACGACGTGGGCCGCGCCGCCGAGTTTGGCAGCGTGCAGGTCAGCGACTTCATGACCGTCGAGAAATACAGCCACGTCATGCACATCGTCTCCAACGTCCACGGCACCCTCCGCCCCGACCGCACCGCCTACGATGTCATGCGCGCGACTTTCCCCGCCGGCACCGTCAGCGGCTCGCCGAAAGTGCGCGCCATGCAGATCATCAACCAGCTCGAGAAAAGCAAACGCGGCGTCTATGCCGGAGCGGTCGGCTACTTCGGCTTCGACGGCCACAGCGACTCCTGCATCGCCCTCCGCACCGTCGTGCTGAAAGACGGCAAAGCCTTTGTCCAGGCGGGCGCGGGCATCGTCGCCGACTCATCGCCCGAGTCCGAGCATCAGGAATGCGTCAACAAAGCGATGGGCATGATGGCCGCGATTGCCCGAGCCAAGGGAATTTAGCATTTAGGAATTAGCATTTAGCATTTGGCTTTGTGCGGTGCGCTTTATGAACAAGGACAAACTCAAGCGGCGGACGAAGGACTTTGGTCTGCGCGTGATGAAGCTGGTGCGGACGCTGCCGAAGGATATTCCGGGCAAAGTCATTGCCAATCAGTTGATGCGCTCGGCCAGCTCTGTGGGTGCGAACTACCGTTCGGCCTGCCGTGCGCGCTCGACCGCTGAGTTTATAGCCAAGCTCGGCGTCGTGCCTGAAGAAGCCGATGAAAGTGGTCACTGGCTGGAACTCATTATCGCCGACGGCATGCTCCCCGGCTCCCGCGTCGAGCCCCTTCGAGCCGAATCCGACGAACTCTGCGCCATCATTTATTCCGCCATCCACTCCACGCGCACGAAGCGGTGAAATGCTAAATGCTAAATCCTACCTGCTAAATTCCCCATGCTTCTCGTCATCGATAACTACGACTCCTTTACCTACAACCTTGTCCAGTACTTCGGCGAGTTGGGCGCTGATCCTTTGGTGAAAAGGAATGACGAAATCACGCCCGATGAAATCGCCGCGCTCCGCCCCGAACGCATCGTCATCTCACCCGGCCCCTGCACGCCGAACGAAGCCGGCATCAGCAACGAAGTCATCCGCCGCTTCGGCCCCACCACGCCGCTGCTCGGCGTCTGCCTCGGGCACCAGTGCATCGGCCACGTCTTCGGCGGCGATGTCGTCCGCGCGGGCCGGCTCATGCACGGGAAAACCTCGCCGATCCTTCACCACGGCACCGGGGTCTTTGCCGGCCTTCCCAATCCCTTTGATGCCACGCGCTACCACTCGCTCCTCGTCCAGCGCTCCACTTTTCCCGCCGCCCTCGAAATCACCGCCGAGACCGCCGAGGGCGAAATCATGGGCCTGCGCCATCGAGAATTCCCCATCCACGGCGTCCAGTTTCACCCCGAATCCATCCTCACCCTCGAAGGCAAACGCCTGCTCCAAAACTTTCTCGCGCTCTAGCGCGGTTGCCGAGAATCCATTCCGTTAATTTGGAAAAATTCCGTAATTCCGTCCTCTCCGTTTCCGACAAAGGCAGGACGGAATGACGGGATTTTTCCAAATTACGGAATAGGAGATTTCATGGACGTGGCAGTGGCCGCGCCGTCTCGAACGCGTGTGCGACAAATGCTTGCCGGAAGCCACCGCCGCGTCCTTATTGACACCCCCTTTTTCTCCACATGAAAGTCTCCCTCAACTGGCTCCGTGAACTCACCGATCTCCCGCCCGATGTGCCGCAACTCGTCGGGCTGCTCACGCTCGCGGGTGTGGAAGTCGAGGACGTGATCCAACTCGGCGTCGCGATCCCGAATGTCGTCGTCGCGCAAATCCGCGAATCCGTGCAGCACCCGAACGCCGACCGGCTGAGCGTCTGCCAGGTCGATGACGGCTCGGGCGTGGCGCGGCAGATTGTGTGCGGTGCGAAAAATTATGCCGTCGGCGACAAAGTGCCGCTGGCCCTGCCGGGCGCGGTGCTCGGGCCGGATTTCAAAATCAAAGTGGGCAAGCTGCGCGGCGTGGAATCGCAGGGGATGCTGTGCAGCGCGGAGGAGTTGGGCCTGCCCAAAGGCGCGGACGGACTGCTGATTCTGCCGGCGGACGCGCGGCCCGGCACGCCTGTGTCCGAGCTGTTTCCCGGCGATACGGTGCTCGATCTCGAGATCACCCCGAACCGCCCGGACTTGCTCAGCCACATCGGCATCGCACGCGAGATTGCCGTGCTCGCGGGGAAGACCCTGCGGCTGCCGCCCGCGCTGCCGACGGGCGAGGGTTTTGCCGCCGGAGCCATCGACGTGGCGGCGGAGGCGTGCCGCTTTTATTCCGTGCTGGAGATGGACAATGTGCAGGTCGGGCCGAGCCCGGAGTGGCTGCGGCGGAAGCTGGAGGCGGTCGGTCTGCGCGCGATCAACAACATCGTGGACATCACCAATTTTGTGATGCTCGAAACCGGCCAGCCACTCCACGCCTTCGACGCCGACAGGCTCGACGGCGACATCCGCGTGCGGATGGCGCGCGACGGCGAGGAATTCCCCGCGCTCGACGGACGCACCTACAAACTCGGCGCGCAGCACCTCGTCATCGCCGACGCCAGCCGCGCGCTTGCACTCGGCGGCGTGATGGGCGGTGAGGGCAGCGGCGTGACCGCGGCGACGCGCAACATCATTTTGGAAAGCGCACTCTTTGACCCGGCGACGATCCGCCGCACCTCCCGGCAACTCGGACTCGCGAGCGATTCCAGCTATCGCTTCGAGCGCGGCGTGGACCTCGCGGGCGTGCTCCGTGCCTCGCATCGCGCAGCGGCCTTGATCCTCGAAATCGCGGGAGGTGCCCGCGGCGAAATGGGCCTCGGCATGGCCGGCGATTCGCCCATCGGCTTCGACCCCACGGCGGCGATGCACGACAGCGGCGAACCCGTTTTCACCCACACCGTCGCGCTCCGCCACGAGCGCGTTACGGCGCTGCTTGGCGTTGAGATTCCGGCGCCACGCATCGACGCGATTCTCAGCGGCTTCGGCCTCGGGAAGACGGACGCGGGCTGGGAGATTCCGTCGTTCCGCCGCGACCTCACGCGCGAAGTCGATCTCATCGAGGAGATCGTCCGCGTCGTCGGGCTCGACGCCATCCCCGCGCGCGTGCAGGCGGAGTTTGCCCCGGCGAGCGCCACCGATCGCGCCTACGACCGCGCGATGACGCTGCGCCGCGCGCTCGTGGCACAGGGTTTCGCCGAGGCGCGTACGCTCACGCTCATCGCCGACCAGATGCCCGGCCCGTCGTTCACGCACACCGGCGCGGCCAGCCAGCTCCGAGTGAAAAATCCCATGAACGACGAGCAGGTGATCCTGCGCCCTGGCCTGCTGCCCGGCCTGCTCAAAGCGCTCACTGGCAACATTCGCGCCGGCGCGAAGACGATCCGCCTTTTTGAAATCGGCCGTGTTTTCAACGTGCAGAAACCCGAGGAATTTCCGCACCTCGCATTCGTCCTCACCGGCCCGACTGCCGCGCGTTCTTGGCGCGCGGGCGAGGGGAGCGACGCGGATTTGTTTCATCTCAAAGGCGTCATTGCCACCGTGCTCGGCGCGGGCACGGAGTTCGTGCCGGATGGAAATCCCACGCTCGCCCTTTCGCTCACGATCAAAGTCGGCGGCCATGAAGTCGGCTGCGCCGGCCAGCTCTGGCCGAAGGACGCGCGCGCGCTCGACGCCACCGCGCCCGTCCTTTTCGCCGAGATCGATCTCGACGCGCTGCCCGCGGCGGACGCCGCGAAAAAATATCGCGACCTCCCGCGCTACCCCGCGACCTCCCGCGACATCGCGCTCGTCGCGCCGCTCGCCCTGCCGCACGCGGAGATCGAGTCCGTCCTGCTCCGTGCCAAGGAACCGCTGCTCGCGGGCGTCGAGCTGTTCGATGTCTTCACCGACCCGACCGGCGCGCGCGTGCCCGCCGACCGCAAATCGCTCGCCTACTCGCTCACCTACCGCAGCGCCGAGCGCACCCTCACCGCCGACGAAGTGAACGCGGCGCACGCCAAGCTCAAGGACCGCCTCAAGACCGAACTCGCCGTCAGCCTGCGCGAATAAATCTTCGCGCATCGGCGTTGACATCCGCAGCGCGAAACCGACACTCCGAACCAGCCACAGGCGCGGCCGCCGCGCAGTTCTTTCCCAATCTTTTGTGACCGGCGAAACGCCACCCTGGCGGTTCGCCCTTCACGCCCAATTTGCCCTGCTGTGTTCGACCAAAGGATGGAAATCCCGATCCGGTAATTAACATAACTCAGGAGGCCGGGGTGGGCGGTTTTAGATCATGCCTTCGTTGGAAGATCGAAGCCCGTCCCAGGCCACCGCCCGTTAACCTTTGGGGGAACGTGGTGCTCCTTCCGGACGGCACGAGCGGGGCAATTTATTTGGCGCTGCGGAAAGGCGACGGCTGATGTCGCTCCGCAGCGTCATTTTTTTGTCCGCGTCCGGCGCGCAATTTTCGGCGCAAGTTCCCGACTCAAAGGACGATGATTTTTTGGCCACGGATTGCACGGATTACACGGATTTCTGATTTCTAAATAATCCGTGTAATCCGTGTAATCCGCGTCATCCGGGGTTAAAAAAAGCGCGCGGCTCCGAGTGTCGCACCCACCTTTCAAACGCTCCCATGAAGCTCCTCCTCATCGACGGCCACTACTACGTCTATCGCTCCTTCTTCGCCATCCGCGACCTCACGACCTCCAGCGGCGAGCCGGTGAACGCCATCTACGGCTTCATCAAAACCATCCGCCGCATGGTCAAAGACCTCGCACCCGATCTCGGCGCGGTCGTCTGGGACATGGGCATGCCGCAGCGCCGCGTGGCCCTCCAGCCCGCCTACAAACAGCAGCGCGCCGAGATGCCCGACACGATGCGCCCGCAGCTCACCTTCATTCAAAACCTCGTCCCCCTCCTCGGCTTCGCCAGCCTCTCGCTGCCCGACACCGAGGCCGACGACCTCATGGCCTCCTACGCCGTCGCCGCCCGCGCCCGCGGCGATTCCGTCATCCTCGCCACGAACGACAAAGACCTTTTCCAACTCGTGAACGAGCACGTCAAAGTCTATTCGACCAACAAGACCGACCTTGCCTCGCCCAGCGACACTTTCGCCCTGCTCGGAGCGGAGGCGGTGCGGAAAAAATGGGACGTCACCCCGCCCCAAATCGCCGATGTCCTCGCGCTCATCGGCGACAGCGCCGACAACATCCCCGGCGTCCCCGGCCTCGGCCCCAAAGGCGCAGCCACCCTCCTCGCCATCCACGGCTCCCTCGACGCCCTCCTCGCCGACCTCGACGCCGTGAAAAACGAACGCATCCGCGAAAAGCTCAAAGCCTCACGCGAGCAGATCGAGCAGAACCGCGAAATGGTCCGCCTCGACCTCGACCTCCCGCTGCCCGCCACGCTCGACGCCCTCGCCCTCCGCCCGCGTCCCGCCGAACTCGCCATCGAGCTGGAAAAGTGCGAATTCAAATCCCTCCTCGCCGAAGTCCGCGCGGAAGCCGCCAGTGCGCGGCCAGCTGCTCCGGTTTCTGCCGCTGCACCTTCGCAAGGCGAATTGTTTTGATGCGTAACCAAACCCTTAATTTGGGAGCGAGGTAAAAGTAAAGGAACGGAGACTCATTGCGCTGCACCTTCGCTCAAAATGTGATAAGTCCCGTCCGGACGTTGTTCTAGTACGATATTGTATTGTCCTTCCCGCCGCAAGCCAGATCGTGTCAGATAATCCATATAGTAAATACACGTAACAAGGCCCCTTGCGCCACCTGGGTGAGAGCCAAGATACTTAGATTGCTTTACTGTGCCTTCCTGTGTTAGCCCAGCGACGTAGGCATTTGCTACATCTACCGGATTGGAAAAATCGATTGGCTTAGCGACATCTGGAATTGCGACTGGAGTGGAATCAGCGGCTTTTGCTTTCGCTGCGGAAGATTCGCTCGTGCCAGACGAATCCGTAGTTTCTCCTGAATTATGGAAGGAACTGAGCAACCTTTGAAGAGAACCTTCTGGTGCCAGAAAACACCACACAGCAATAATTATGATTGCTATGACGACAAGCGTAGATCCGCAACCTCCGCTTTGCTGGCGCGGAGGAACTCCGCAATGCGGACAAGCCGGAGCCTGTGTACTAACTGTATGACCGCACTCTTTACATTTCACCAGTGACATGTTGGTCGCACCGTTGGCTTGTTAGGTCATTCTGTCTGAAGAAATACGCTTGTTCCCGAAGCACTCACCGCCCAATCCAAAGCTCCAGCTTGGGAACGCGGTGTTCATAGTTTTTCGATGAACCATTCACGGTCGATGTCGCGCAGAGTGAGTTGATGGTCTTGTATAAGGCGTTTGCGGAATGCATCGATTAACGCGGGATAAAGTGGCAGAAGGTTCGTGACTATCCTGCCGCCATCCACACGAAGCCCCTGAACATTGCTGCCGTTCAAGGCGCGCTTGTCAAGTATCGGTACTATCCGAGGAAAATAGAAATGGAGAAGAGCAGACGCGAATGAGCTGCCAAAACCCGCGATGTGCGATGCTGGTTCCTCGGGTTTAGCGGCGAAAGCCACGATTACCTTTTGGACACGGCAGTATTCTGAATCTTGCATCATCGAGAACGTGAGAGCGAAACCGGGATCAGCGGCGCACGCTCGAAGTGCGTTCTCGTAAAGACGCAGCTTGGCATCGAAGTTAGCAACCGGCTCGGCGATCTGCGCCATGCCACCCTTGAAGTTTTTCACGAATGCGAGGTCTGCGAAATCCAAAGCGTATGGATCGAGCTTGGCGACAATGAAACGTCGATAGTGCTTGTAAGCGTGGTCGGCACGATCCCAATTCCTTGCTGCTTGCGGGTCGATTGGCATGATGGCTTATCGTTCGGAGGCGGCGCGCATGAGGGCGGCGACCCACCGGTCGTGCCCGGTTTCTTTTTTAATGATGGCCCAGAGGACTGAGGAATCGAGTGCCGTGGTCATGCCCGCGGAGGTGGGATGCTAGGGGCCGCCGCGCAGGTCGCTGACGATGGCGGCGGCGGGTTTTTTCCCCCATGGGTGGCCCTTGAGATTTTTGGCGGCGGTCTTCTGCCAGCCGGTCAGTGTCGCTTCCCAAACGCTGCGCTTGATGACGCGGCGGGCGGTGAGGATGGGCGCGGATTCATCGAACTCCAGCCGGTCACCGACCTTGAGGTTGAGCTTCTGCCGGACGCGGAGGGGGATCGTGATCTGGCCTTTGCTCGTAATGGTGGCAGTCATGGGCGGAGGGTAAGGCGGCACGGTAAGGACGGCAAGCCGGGACGCTGCGCCGGGTCAGGGCTGCGCCGCGCCGGGGCGAAAATCTCATTCAGCAGATTGCCCAGCCGGTAGCCGGCGAGGGTCACGCGCTGGCCGGCGATTTCGTGGGCTTTGCTGATGAATTCCGGCGTGAGCGCGACGGGTTCATCCGCGGCGAGGTAGGGGCGCTGCGGATACGCGGCGAGGCCGCCGAGGAGGTGGCTTTCGCGCGCCCACGTCACAGCTCCGCCTTTGTCCGCGAGCTGGTAAAAAGAGGCCTCGGGGAAGCGCAGCATGAGTTATGCGGGGTAGCCGTTGCCGCCGCGATGGCTGCTCGTGGGCGCGGGGAGCGCGGGGTGTGCCGCGGCGGAGTTGTCATCGGCGAGGAGCTGATGAGCGGGAAGTGTGGCGGAAGTCGCAAGCCCGTCTTGACGCAAGGAGCCGCGGACTCTACGTAGATTTCCATGACTTCTACCGTAACCATCTCCGAGTTGCAGGCGCAGGCGCCGCACTTTGTCCGCGAAGCGGAAAAGCAGGGCGCGGTGACGATCGCCCGGCATGGCCGGACGGTGGCCTTTCTCATCTCGCGGGAGCGGATGGAGGCGATCATCGAGACGATCGAGATCATGGGCCATCCGGGCGCGATGAAAGCGATCCGCGCTTACGAGGCCGGCAAGGTGAAGTTCAAGGACGCGGCCTGTCTGGATGAAGACTAAAATCCGGGTCGCGACGCAGGTCGAGGCGTTCGTGAAATCGCTGGCACCGGACCCGCGCCGCCGGCTCCGCCTGGCCATCAATGGGCTGGCGGGCGGACGCGGAGACATCAAATCGCTGGAAGGAAATCTGGCCGGCTACTGCCGATTGGGCATGACGGGCTATCGCGTGATTTACAAGGAGCGGGCCGAGCGCGGACTGCGGGTTATCGACTGCGTTCTCGCGGAGCGTCGCGCTCTGGTTTACGAGATTTTCGCCAGACTCCTCACCGAGCAAGTGGTGGGCTGAGCGGCGCGGCGGCGGGAGGCGGCCTATTTCCTCTCCACCACCGTGACCGCGCCGGGCGGGTGGAGCAGGCCGTAGCTGAGGAGGAGGATGCTGTCGTCCCAGATGCCGGGTTTGTCGGTGTGCATGACCACGGCGATGACTTCGCGGTGGTCGCGGAGCAGCGCGCTGACGAGGACCTGCTGGGCGGGGACGGTGTAGCCGGTTTTCACGCCGGTGCAGCCGGGGAGGCGGTCGAGGAGGCGGTTGTGGTTGTGCAGCGGGTGGACTTGGTTTTCGGCGACCCAGTTGTAGGCGCGCGTGCTCACGATCTGGCGGAAAAGCGGCTGCTGCATGGCGGCGCGGGCGATGAGGGCGAGGTCGCGCGGGGTGGTGAAGTGGACGAGGTCGTGGAGGCCGTTCGGGTTGGTGAAGTGGGTGTTCTTCGCGCCGAGTTCGGTGGCGCGGCGGCTCATCTTTTCGCCGAAGGCCTCGATGGTGCCGGCGTTGTCGCGCCCGAGGGCGTGGGCCACGTCGTTGGCGCTTTTGAGCATGAGGCCGTAAAGCATTTGCCGGCGGGTGAAGCGCTCGCCGGGTTTCAGATTCAGGCTGCTCTCGCCGACTTTGCTGTCCTCGAGGGTGCATTCCACTTCGCGGTCGAGGTCGCCGGCCTCGATGACGAGGAGCGCGGTCATGATCTTAGTGGTGCTGGCGGGGAACTGCGGCTCGTCGGCGTTCTTTTCGTAAAGCGGCGCGCCGGTTTGCGCGTCGATGACGATGGCGCCTTTCGCGGCGAGCGGGAGGCCGGCGGTTTCGCTCTGCGCGAGGATTTGCGCGAGATCCTCCATGCGCGGACGCGGCGTGGCTCCTGGCTTCGGCGTGCGCGGCGCGGCGGCGGGGTCGCTTTCATCCGCCGGCTCGATCTTGGTGACGGGCGCTTTTTTCCGCGCCGCGGGTGCCGCCGAGGGCAGCGCCGCGAGGGCGGCGGCGAGCAGGAGAGCTAGGCTAGGCGAGTATTTGGCCATCGATCATCGTCCAGGAAATTGGCGCGCGGTTGTGGACGATTTCCTCATGAACGGAGCCGAGGCTACCGGACACCGGCACGGCGATCAAGTCGGCGAGCGCGCCGGGCGTGAGCTGCCCGAGCTGGCCGCGGCGGTGGAGGGCGCGCGCGGGGTTCACGGTCACGGTGCGGAGGAGCTGCTCGGGGGTGAGCCAGGGGTCGGTTTTCGCGAGGGAGCGGAGTTCGTCGAAAAGGCTGAGCGAGTCCGTGCTGGCGAGGCTGTCGGTGGCGGTGCAGATGTTCACGCCGAGGTCGTGGAGGCGGCGGAATTGAAACGGCGTGTGCGCGAAATAGCGGTGGCTGCCGGGGCAGTGGACGATGCTCGGCGCGCCGCCGCGCGGGATCTCGGCGAGGAGGGAAAAGTCGCCGTCGGTCAGCTCATTCATGTGGGCGAGCAGCCAGCGCCCGTCGATCGCGCCGCTTTCCCAAAGCTGCGCGAAGGGTGTGGCGCGTCCGCAGTCCGTCATCGGCCGCTGGAGCGCGGCCATGAACTCGTGGAGCGGCCCGGCGGCGTCGCGGAACATGGCGAACTCCTCGCGCGATTCCGCGACGTGCGTGGTCAGCGGCATGGTGAAGGCGGAGGCGCAGGAATTGGCGAGATGGTAGAGCGAGAGCGAGGCGGTGTAGGGCGCGTGCGGGCTGAGGCCGAAGGTGTCGAGCGTGCCGGCGCGATGCTGGAAAAAGGCGAGCGCGCCCCCGACCACGTCGTCCGTGGTGAGGCGGTGGCGGATGTCGATCATCTCGTAAAACCACCACGTCCGCAGCGGCGACGGGCCGAGCCGCGTCATCAGCTCGGGAAAGGCCTCGATGTTGGCCACACTCGTCGTCCCCCATTTGCGCAGCTCGGCAAAACCGCGCCGGATCGCGGCGAGATAATCGTCGCTGTCGAGGCTGCGCTTGAGCGCATTGAGGCGCCGCACCCAGGCGGTGAAACTTTTCGGCCGCGAGATCGCGTGGCGCATCATCGAGTAGTCGAGATGGCAGTGGGCGTTGATGAGCCCCGGCAGCAGCGCGCAGTCGCCGAGATCGATCACCGGCCCCTCCGAAATCCACGCGAGGTCCGGCATCGCCCCGACGGCGACGATGCGGTTTCCCTCGATGGCGACGGCCCCGTTTCTAATCGGCGGGCCGTCCATGGTGACGATGGCGCGGGCGCGGATGATCATGGGAAAAAACGTCCAACGTCCAACGTCCAACGTCCAACGCTCAACGCAGCAGCCTTCGGCGTTGGATGTTGGACGTTGAACGTTGAACGTTGAACGTTCGGCAGGCGCAGCGGGCTAAACGCACTCATCATGATTATTCCTGCCTCGTTTCTTTAACTGCTTCCCGCGCTTTCGCGACGAGCAGGTTGCAGGCTTCGTGGCAGAGCAGCGGGAGGCTGTCTTTTGGGAAAGATGGGGCTGTGGGATTGGGCGCGTCGATTTCCCACAGGCGATGTTTCAGGCAGCCCGCGCAGAAGCTGTCGATGAGCGCGCGCGCCTGCCCGTTGGTGAGTTTTTGCGTGACGCGGTACATGCCCGTCTGCCGCGCGAGCGTCTCGCGCAGGACGACCGGCACCAGCTCGCCGCGTGTGTGGCTGCGCCAGACGCCGGTCATCGCGGGGTAGAAATAATCCAGCGCCCGGCGGAGGGCGGCGGCGTCCGGCAGCACCAGCCGCCAGCCGCGCAGGAGGGTCGGCGCGGTTTTGAGCGGACGGAAGTTTCCCGCGGCGTCGAGATTCGCGAGATGGCGGGCGGCTTCCGCATTTTCGTGCAGCGCGAGATCGGTGCGCCCGGCGTCCTCGACGTGCCGCAGCTCCCAGCCCTCATGCACATGCGCGACCGCGATCTGGCCGATGCTTTCGCCGCCGCGGACGAGCCAGTCGGCGAGCGCTGTGTTCACGTCGCGGCTCACAGTGCGGTGCGGCCAGCACCGCGGCTGTAGGGGAAGCTGTCAGCTTCCCCTACAGCCGCGTGCGCGGCGTCGAAGGCCGCGACCTGTTGCAAAATCACGTCGGCAAACAGCGGCTCGGTGCCGATGGCGCTCGCGTAGAAAAGCGTGCGTCCGCGCAGGCGATACGGGTTGCGTTTGAAGACCTCCCGGCCATGCACGCTCGCCGCGCCCGCCGACTCCCCGGCGATGCCGAGCAGCACGGGAATGTCCTCGTAGCTGTGCAGCCCGTCCGAGATGAAAAACGGGACGACGACCACGTTCGGCTGCGTCGCGTATTCGTCCCATTTCGCGATCAGCGGCTCCTCCTCCATGTAGGCGCTCCGCACCTCCGCGTAGAGCCCGCGCGCCTGGATGCGCTCGACCTCGCGCTTCGCCGCCACCGCCGAGTTGTCGTTCAAATCCGTCCCGTGTCCGACGATGAAAAGACTCGTCTGCGCGGGATCGACGCCCGGCGCAACCTCCGCCGCGCGGCGCAGCAGCAGATCGGTCATGCGCGCGTCGTTGCCCGCCGGTTCGCAGTATTTGATGACGCGCCCGCCGCGGTGTGTGACCGCGCCCGCGAGTTCCAGCTCGCGCGGGATTACGGTTTTCGTGAAGTAGCCCTCGCTGATGAAATTCGGTACCACGTAAATGTCGTCCCGGTCGATCATGTGCAGAACCTGCCGGCAGCTCGGCTCCTCTTTCCAAAACGCGCAATGCACCTCGCCGAAAACGCCGCGCGCCCGCAGCGCCGCGGCGTGGTCGAAGGTGGGCGCGCTCGAGTCCGGGTTCACGGTCGAGCCGTGGCCGATGATGACGAGGGCGCTGTCGGGTTTGGAAAGCATCGCGAGCGGGGTCTGCGTAGTTCCTACGTTTGGCGAAGTCCAACGGATTTCCGCCGCTCTTCCTCTTCCTCTTCCGCTTAATCTTCCTCTCCGGTCTTGGAGGAAGATTAAGCGGAAGAGGAAGAGGAAGATCCCCTATTTCGCTGCGCCGGTGCCCGCCGCGAGCTGGCGGATGCGCGTGCGCGTTTCCTCATCATGCACGTCGCGGTCGGCGGCCTGCCGGTAGGCGTTGAGCGCGAGGTCGGGGCGGTTGATGGATTCGAGGATGCGGCCCATCAAGACCCACTCCTCGTTGCGAAAGCCGTGGAACACGAGGACATCGCGCATCTCGCGCATGGCCTCCTCCTCGTCGCCGCGCTCGAGGAGGTATTCCACGTACTGTTTGCGGATGGGCCAGTTCCGCGGCGCGCTGTCGAGCGCGTCGCGCAGCAGATTGCCGCTGTCGTGGCCGTTTTCCAGATGATCGAGCACGGCGCGCGTGCGGTAGCATTCGGCGGCGAGCAGAGGCGATTTTTCGGCATGCGCCAGGGCCGCGCGCGCGCCGTCGAAATCGCGCGCGCGCAGCAGCACGCTGGCGTAGCCGAGCCAGATCATCGGCTGCTCCGGCGCACGCCGCAGCGCCTCGCGATACTGCGCCAGCGCGAGATCCTGGCGGCCCGCGGCGGACTCCACGTTGCCGAGATTCATGTGCATGCGCGGGCTGCCGCCGCCGTCGGCGATGGTGCGCTCGATGAAGGTGCGCTGGTCGCGCCAGTCCGCCTGACGGAGAAAGGTGCGCGCGCCGAGAAAGGCGGCCCAAAGCCCGAGGAGGATGGAAATTGAAAAACGCAGAGGCGCAGAGGCGCAGAGGTTTTCTCCGCGCCTCTGCGCCTCTGCGTTTCCCCAAAAAAACCCGTGCAGTGAAAGCGCCGCCGCGAGAAAGAAAAACGCGCTCGGCACATAGAGCCAGTGCTCGGCGACGGTGGCATTCAGCGAGAAGAGATTGCTGACCGGCAGATACGCCACGAGGAACGCGCCGAGCGCGAGCCCGATGTGCGGGTCGCGCCGCTGCCCGCGCCGCCACCACGCGATGAGCCCGAGGATGAGCAGCACGCCGAGCAGCGTCTGGTATTCGCGCTGGCGGGCATTGCGCAGGGTGGCGTCCACGCTGTCCTGCGGATGCGTGCTCACGTCGCGCTCCATGTGCAGGGTCAGCGGTGCGACGATGAGCGCGGCGTACTCCGCCACGGCGCGTGCCGCGAGGATCGGGCGGATGGCCGCGGGCGTGACGGGCGGCGGTGGCGGCGGAGTTTTTTCTGCGGTGAAACGGAGCGCGCAATAGGTGCCGAGCACGACCGCGGTGAGGGCGAGCCATTTCCCGAAAACGCGCCACGACTCGCGCCGCCACGCGAGGATCAAAAACCAAATCAGCAGCGCCGTGACGCCGCTTTCCTTCGAGAGCAGCGCACCGAAAAAGCACGCTGCCGCACCCGCCGCCGCGAGGCGTTGGCGCTTCCCGTTTTCCAAACTCACCAGCCCGAGTAACAGCCCGCTGAAGCCGCACAGCGCCGCCAGCGGATCGGCCCGCCCGGCGATGTAGGTGACCGCCGAAGTGTGTAGCGGATGAATCGCCCAGAGCACCGCGACGCCGAGCGCCAGCCGCTCGCGAACCTCGATGGGCACAGCTTTCGCAGGCAGAGCCCCGGCGAATTTTCGCAGCAAAAAAAACAGCGCCACCGCCGCCGCCGCGTGGATGGCGATGCTCGTGAGATGCCAGCCCCACGGCTGCGCGAAGGCGTAGAGCTGGTAGTCGGCGGTGAAGGTGAGGCGCTGGAGCGGGCGGTAGAAATTCGAGGCCGTGGCGTCGAGGAAAAGGAAGTGGCGGAAGCCCTCGGGGATGAGCCGCCAACTGCGAATCAGCGGGTCGCGAAAGCAGAGCGCGGTGTCGTCCCAGACAAAACCGTTGCGCAACGCGGGCCAGTACACCAAAAACGTCGCCACGATGATGACAACGACGGCAACGGAACGCGGGAGTTTTTTCAAGACGGCGATGATGAGAAACAGAATCCGCGCCAGCAAGCGCGGCTTCGGGCTCGCGGTCGCGGCGCTCGCGCTGGTGGCGCGGGCGTTTGCGGGCGAACTCGACGGGGTGAAGCAGCTCATCGTGAGCATCGCGCCGGGGTGGGATTCGTCGGGCGGAAGGCTCCAGCTTTTTGAGCGCCAGGGCGCGGGATGGGCGGCGTCCGGCCCCGCGTGGCCGGTGCTCTACGGCAAGAACGGCCTCGTCTGGGGCCGCGGCGTGCTCGGCACCGGCGAGCCCGGCGCGCACAAGCAGGAGCGCGATGGCCGCGCGCCGTGCGGCGTCTTTCGCATCGGGACGATTTACACGTACGACGCCGCGCTGCCCGGCGGTGCGAAGTATCCCTTTCACACCGTCGGCGCAGGCGATGCGTGGGTCGATGACGTGACTTCGCCCGACTACAACCGGCACGTCGCCATCGATCCCGCGAACCCGCCGGCGTGGTTTGAGAAACAGAAAATGCGGCACGGCGATTTCGCCTACCGCTGGCTCGTCGAAATCCGCCACAACTCCGACCCGCCCGCGCCCGGTGCGGGCAGCGCGATCTTTTTTCATATCCGCCGCGGCGCGACGCGCCCGACCGCCGGCTGCACCACGATGGCGGAGGAGAATCTCGTCAACCTCATCCGCTGGCTCCGCGCCGACCAGCGCCCGCACTACGCGCTCCTGCCCCGCACCGAGTATGAGACGAAATGGAAAGCGTGGGGCCTGCCCAGCCCGCAGGAAGCCGCGGCACTGCTGCCGCCAAAGTAGCTTGGGAAACGCTGAACAATTACTTTTTCCATTCCCGCCGGGGGTCTTTTTCTTTCGTGCATTCTCCCTTGGGGCGAAACGGGTTTGCTGGTTCATGCTCCTCCCGGACTCTCCAACCCGGCCGCTGGTTTCCTCGTTCCGCGCGTCGGGAGGATTGAATCAGCGTTTCCCTAACAAACCTGCGTCCCCGGCGGTATTCAGAATGCCCGTTGCAACGGCCGCCTGACGGTGGTAGTTCACAGGCGCAACCCCATCGCATATGAATATCGCCTTTCTGCCCAATCTCGCCGGCCCCGATGGGATCATGATTTTGATCATCGTCCTGCTGCTTTTCGGCGCGAAAAAACTCCCCG
>JAYWEP010000066.1:0-6354 GCA_043779205.1 Chthoniobacter sp.
TCTGTAGGGGAAGCTGACAGCTTCCCCTACAGATGCGCGGCCAGCCGCGCGAAAGGCCGGGATGCGTGCTTGCTTTGGGGCGCCGGTTTTTTGTAACAGAGCGCCATGAAAACCATCGGCCAGTTCTGCTTTGTTGTTTCCACCCTCGCCCTCGCGGCGTGCTCCACGGTCAAGATCAGCACGGATTTCGACCGGCTGACGACTTTCGACAAATACAAAACCTACGCGTGGGCGGCGCAGCCGAAGACGCAGACGACGGCCAATGCGGCGCTCGATGCGGAGTTGCGCGCCGCGGTGGATCAGGAACTCGCGACGAAAGGTTTGAAAAAAGCCGAGGGCAAAAAGGCGGAGCTTTACGCGATCTATCATTTCACGGCGGCGTCGAAGACGGACACAAAGCACTACACCGATTGGGGCCAGCCGGGCTCGGGATTCTATCGCGGTTGGGCGGTGACGACGCAGACGGATGCGGCCATCGACCATGCCAAGCCGGGCGCGCTGGTGCTGGATTTCGTGGACGCGCGGCGGCAGCAGCTCGTCTGGCGGAGTGTCGAGCCGCAGGTCATCGAGCCCCCGAAGGCCGACGATCCGCAGCGCGTCAAAGGCTCCGTCAAGGCGATGCTCGCGGGCTTTCCGCCGAAGTAACGTAGGCGGGACTTCCCAGTCCCGCTGACGGGGATGCGGCTCTGGGAAGGGCCGCCTACATTCCTGCGCCTCCGCGCTTGGCGGGTGCGCGGGGCGGCTCTAGGCTCGCCGCCCCGTTTATGAAAAAAGCCGCGAAAAAAACCGAAGGAATCTGCCATCTCGCCGGAGCCGGACCGGGCGATCTCGGGCTGGTGACGCTGCGGGTGAAGGAGGTCGTGGAGCGTGCGGAGGTGATCGTTTATGACTACCTGTGCAACCCGGAAATCCTGCGCTGGGCGCCGGCGGATGCGGAGATCATTTATGCGGGGAAAAAAGCGGGGGCGCATACTTTGCGGCAGGAGGAAATCGAGGAGCGGCTGGTGGAAAAAACGCGGGCGGGAAAGCGCGTGGTGCGGTTGAAGGGCGGCGATCCGTTTTTGTTTGGCCGCGGTGGGGAGGAGGCGGGGGCGCTGGCGAAAGCGGGGCTGAGGTTTGAGATCATTCCGGGGGTGACTTCGGCGCTGGCGGCTCCGGCGTACGCGGGCATCCCGGTGACGCATCGCGAGCACGCGGCGCAGCTCACGATTTTCACGGGGCACGAAGACCCTGCGAAGACGGAAAGCTCGCTCGATTTCGCGCAGCTCGCGGCGACGCCGGGGACGAAGGTGATGCTCATGGGCGTGGAGCGGATCGGCGCGATCACCGCGAAACTGCGCGAGCACGGCGCGGCGGCGGCGATGCCGGTGGCGCTGGTGCGCTGGGGCACGACGGGGCGGCAGCAGACGCTGCGCGGGACGCTGGGGGACATCGCGGCGAAGGTCGAGGCGACGGGTTTCAAGGCGCCGGCGGTGGCGGTTTTTGGCGATGTGGTGAAGCTGCGCGATTCGCTGAACTGGTTTGAGACGCGCCCGCTTTTTGGCCGGCGCATCGTGGTCACGCGCACGCGGCAGCAGGCGGGCGTGCTGAGCGGCGGGCTGCGCGCATTGGGTGCGGATGTCTTTGAGCTGCCGACGATCCGCATCGAGCCGCCGAAGGATTTGTTCGAGTTCGGCCAGCTCGTGCAGGACGCGCACAGCTACGACTGGCTGGTCTTCACGAGCCCGAACGGGGTGAACGCTTTCTTCGAGATGTTTTACAAAATTTTCAACGACGCGCGGGAGATCGGCGGCGTGCGCATCGCGGCCATCGGGCCGGCGACGGCGGCGCGGGTGCGGGAGTTTCATCTCCATGTGGATTTGCAGCCGGAGGAATTTGTCGCCGAGGCGGTGGTGAAGGCGTTCACGAAAGAATGCACGGTGGAAAACCTGCGCATCCTCATCGCGCGGGCGGAGCAGGCGCGCGACGTTTTGCCGGTCGAGCTGACGAAGCTGGGCGCGATTGTGGATGTGGCGACGGCCTACCGCACGGTGCCGGAGACGGAGGATGTGAGCGGCGGCATCGCGCGCTTCCGGGAGGAAGGCGCGGATCTGATCACGTTCACCAGCTCCTCGACGGTCGAAAATTTTCTCGCGCTGAAGCTGCCGCTGCCCGCGGATTTGAAGACGGCGTCCATCGGGCCGATCACCTCGCAGACGATGCGCGAGCACGGGCTGGCGGTGGATGTGGAGGCGCGGCGGTTCGACATTCTGGGGCTGACGGCGGCGATCCGGGAATTCTACGGGGCGTAGAGGGTGTACCGGAACTGGTAATGGAAAGGCTTTTGACCACGGATTACGCGGATTACACGGATTTTTAGGAATCAGAAATCCGTGTAATCTGTGCAATCCGTGGTCAAAAGTTCCCGCCCTCCGAATTTCGGTACATCCCCTGAGAGGATTTACCGAAACTCCGACTTTCGGCAGCGGGCTGTCGGGTGAGGCCGGACGGAAAATCTCCCGGCTGGCGTGATTTCCGCTAAATCACCGGGAGCAATGCCCAACCACGACCAGATTCAGGACTTGGATTTCGATTCGCAATTGCGCGGACTTTTTCAAGAGGCGGAGCAGAGCATCGAGGACCGCACGGCGGCGGCGCGGCGCGCGGACGAGGTGAAGGACAAGGAGCAAGTCCGGCAGAATGAGGAGCGGGCGCTGCGCTCCTTCGCCAGCCTGCCGCAGATGCTGCGTCCGCTGATGCTGGGGCTGGAGGCGGCGAGCCGCGCGGCGGGCGAGAACAAAGTGCTGCTGCAAAAGATCGGCGAAAGGCTGGACGAAAAAGCCGTGGTCGTCAGCGAAGCGCAGAAAGCGCTCCCCGCTTTGGCGGAAGATTTGCGGGGATTGCTCGATCAGAAAAACGGCGTGAGCCAGCGGATGTTTGCCGCGCTGCACGAGGAGCTGAAAGGCTACAAGGACGGTTTTCTCCTCGAGTCGGTCCACAAGCCGATCATCCGCGATCTGATCTCGCTCTACGACGACTTGACGGCGATCCACGGGCAGATGCAGGAGACGGTCGTGGACGCAGTGCGGACGTGCGAGGTCACGGGCGTGGCGCTGATCGGGCGGCTGAAGACGATGGACATGAACATCGAGCACAACTGCGAATTTCTGATCGAGGTGCTGGCGCGGCTGGAGGTCAGCCTGCTGCCGGTGGGCACGGGTAAGCTCGACATGGTCACGCAGCGGGCGCTGGCGGTGGAGATCGCGGACGATCCCGAGGAGGATGGCAACATTGTGCGGACGTTGAAGCGGGGTTTCATGTGGAAAGCGCGGGTCTTCCGGCCGGAGGAAGTGGTGATGAAAAAGTGGAAAGAAGGATTCCTCGTTGCGCTCCCGTCGCCTTCCTCTCAAAAGTGAAAGCGCACCGTGCTGCGGCACGTAACCTGCGAAAGATAGAAACAGAGCTTTTTCCCTACCACCCATGAGCGCACCCGAACTCGCCAACTCCGCGCGCAAAGCTGTCGGCATCGACCTCGGCACGACTTTCTGCGCGGTCGCGCACATCGATGCCTATGGCAAGCCGCAGATCATTCCCAATGCTGAGAGTGAGAGGATCACGCCGTCGGTGATCCTCTTTGACGGCACCAATGCGCTCGTGGGCACGCTGGCGAAACAGAACGCCGTGGCGGAGCCGGAGAAGATCGTGGATTTCGTGAAACGCGAGATGGGCAAGAGCAAGGCGCAGTTTCACCGCGAGTTCAACGCGAAGCCCTATTCGGCGGAGGAGCTGTCGGCTTTGATCATCAAGAAGCTGAAAAACGACGCGGAGAAATATCTCGGCGAAAGAGTGACGGATGCGGTGATCACGGTGCCCGCGTATTTCAATGACGCCGAGCGCACGGCCACGCTGCATGCGGGCCAGCTCGCGGGGCTGAACGTGCTCCAGGTCATCAACGAGCCGACCGCGGCGGCGCTCGCCTACGGGCTGGACAAGCTCGACTCGAATCAGACCGTCTTCGTCTTCGATCTCGGCGGCGGGACGTTCGACGTGACGATCATGAAGATCGAGCACAACGGCATCCGCATGGTCGCGAGCAATGGCGACCACCGCCTCGGGGGCAAGGATTGGGACGACATCATCGTGAACTGGGTGGCCGAGGAATTCGACAAGGTGCATGGCGAAAATCCGCTGCTCGATTTGCAGAGCTACCAGGATCTCTACAGCCGCGCGCTCACGGCGAAAATCCAGCTTTCGAGCCGCATGCGGACGACCATCGTCCACAGCTACGCGGGCAAAAGCGTGAAGCTCGATCTGACGCGCGACGATTTCGAGCACCGCTGCCGGCACCTGCTGGAGAAGTGCAAAACGATTTGCGAAATCGTGATGCAGGAAGCCGGCCTCGGCTGGGATCGGATCGACCGCATCCTGCTGACCGGCGGCATGACCCGCATGCCTTCGGTGCGGGAAATGGTGAGCGGCATCTCGAATGTGCCGATCGCCGACGATGTGAGTCCGGACGAGGCGGTGGCCATCGGCGCCGCGGTGCAGGGCGTGCTCTCGATGCTCGGCGAGGAGGACACCAAGGGCGAGCGCGTGCTGCCGCAGGAGGTGCGCGATCAGTTTTCCGGGGACGACGGCTCGCTGATCAAGGTGACGAACATCACCACGCACACGCTCGGCGTGGTGCTGTGGGACGATGGGAAGGTCGAGGAATATGTCTTTCCGATGATCCGCAAAATGACGCCAGTGCCTGTCGAGACGAAGAACTCGTTTGGCACGGCCAAGGCGAACATGAAGAACGCCATCGTGCGCGTGGTCGAGGGGGAGAGCACGGTGCCGGCGGAATGCACGCCGCTGGGGATTTGCGACATCGAGCTGCCGCCGTTTTTGCCGAAGGGTTCACCGATCGAACTGACTTACACCTACAACGAAAACCAGGTGCTCGAAGTCATCGTCGATGCCTACGGCCGCCAAAACCGCGTGCAGATCGCGCGCAATACGGGGCTTTCCGAGAGCGAGATCGAGACGGCGACGGCGGACCTTTTGCAGATCAACGTGGTCTAGCGCCATGGAGCGCGAAGTCATCTAGCTCGTGGCTCTCCCCGATCCGCTGCCCGACAACCCGCTGCGCTGGGATGGGTGGAAGAATTACAATTCCGACGACCTCTACGCGCGGCTCTGCCTGTCGTTCGAGTCGAATCCGAATGCGGAACAGATCGAGGCCAACTGCCGCCAGCTCCTCGTCTGGTGGCAGAAAAAACTGCCGCTGAAAAACCAGCCGAGCAACCCGATCTCGCAGATGCTGCGCGGCGGGCTCGACGAAGCTCCGGTCTTTCTGGCCGAGGCCCGGACGCAGTTGCTCGATGCCGAGGGGCGCGCGGTTTTCGACCGGCAACTGCATGTGCGCATCGTCGAGCAGGCGCTGGGCGAATTCAAAAAGGTGCTCGCCTTTGCCCTCGGCGACAACACGCTGCGCGAGGAGGAGGAGCAGCGCCTTTACGAGCGCGGGCGCGGGCTGGGTTTGTCGCGCGATGAAATGAAAGAGGCGATCGACGCCGAGCTGGTCCGCCTCGGCGCGGTGCGGGTGTCGGCGGCGACTCCGGTGCAAATCGTCGCAGCTCCCGCACCGATGGCGCCGGCGGCTGCGGGATCGCCGGAATCGCGGACTCCGTTTGACGAATTCCGGCGGATGCTGCGGCTCTCCAAACTGAGCCTCGATGGCGATGAGATGACCGACGACCAGCGCGATGCGCTGTGCAACATGGGCGAAAGCCTCGGCCTCACCGGCGGGCAGGCCGAGGATTTGATCGACGAGTATCACGAGGAGACGAGCGGACTGCCGCCGCCGCCGCCCGCTTCCACGAAGCCCGTCGCGGTCACCGTCCGGCCGGCCCCGCCGATGGTCGCGAAGAAACCCGCGCCACCAGCCCCCTCCGCGGTGCCGCGCAAGGTGGCGGCGATCAACGTGTCGCCGCTCGCCCGCGCCCAGGAGCGGCAGAATTTCCCGAAGTTTTCCAACACCCTGACGATGGAAATGCTGCTCGTACCCTCCGGGCAATTCCTCATGGGCAGCGCGGAGCCCGACGCGGCGGAACACGAAAAGCCGCTGACGCCGATTTCGCTGAGCTGCTTTTACATGGCCCGGCATCCCGTCACGAACGCGCAGTTTGAGCAGTTCGATCCCAGTCATCGCAACAAGCGCGCGCCGTGGGCCAACGACGAGCATCCCGTGGTCTATGTGAACAGCCGCGAGGCCGAGAAATTCTGCCACTGGCTCTCGACCAGAGAGGGGAAAAAATACCGCCTGCCGACCGAGTCCGAGTGGGAATATGCCGCGCGCGGTTCCGAGAATCTGACCTTCCCGTGGGGCGGACG
>JAYWEP010000067.1:0-7317 GCA_043779205.1 Chthoniobacter sp.
AGTCGTGGACGATGAGGTCGGCTCCTTCACGGATTCCTTCAACAGCATGCTCGACCAGATCCAGACGCGCGACACCGCGCTGCTCCACGAGATCGCCGAACGCAAACGCACCGAGGAGAAACTCCACAGCATCCAGCAGCAGCTCATCGACACCTCGCGCCAGGCCGGCATGGCCGAGATCGCCACGGGCGTGCTGCACAATGTCGGCAACGTCCTCAACAGCGTGAACGTCTCCGCCATCCTCATCTCCGAGCGGCTCAGCCAGTCGAAGATCGAAAACCTCGTCAAAGCCACCGCGCTGCTCCGCGCGCAAAACGGCGGCCTCGCTGAATTCCTCACCAATGATCCGAAAGGCAAACTCCTCCCCGGCTACCTCTCCGACCTCAGCCAGCATCTCGAAACGGAGCGCGTCACCGCCCGCGGCGAACTCGATCTCCTCACCAAAAACATCGAGCACATCAAAGACATCGTCGCCATGCAGCAGACCTACGCGCGCGTCTCCGGCCTCGTCGAGACCCTGCCCGTGGACGCACTCATCGAAGACGCCCTCAGCCTGAACATGGACAGCCTCGAACGCCACGGCGTCAGCATCGTCCGCGACTACACGCCCGTGCCGCCCGCCGCCGTCGATAAGCACAAGGTTCTGCAAATCCTCATCAACATCATTCGCAACGCCACCCTCGCCATGGACGAAGGCTGCTCCGGCGAAAAGCGCCTCGCCATTTCCGTCGCGCAAAAGGACGCGCACCACGTCGCCATCCGCCTCACCGACACCGGCGTCGGCATCCCCGCCGAAAACCTCACGCGCATCTTCTCCCACGGCTTCACCACCCGCAAAGACGGCCACGGCTTCGGCCTCCACAGCGCCGCCCTCGCCGCCCAGCAAATGGGCGGCAGCCTCACCGCGCAGAGCGACGGCCCCGGCCTCGGCGCCACCTTCATTTTCGAACTGCCCCTCGCCACCACCACACCATGACCACCGACTTCAACAACCGCATCCTCCTCGTGGATGACAACCCCGCGATCCACGAAGACTTCCGCAAAATCCTCATCGGCCCGAGCGCCCGCGCCGTCGCCCTGGAAGCCGTCGAGTCCATTCTCTTCGACGCGCCGGTGTCCGCCGCGACCACCGAATTTTCCCTCGACTCCGCGCACCAGGGCCGCGAAGCGCTCGACAAAGTCACCGCCGCTCTCCGCGCGGGCCGGCCCTACGCCATGGCCTTCGTCGATGTCCGCATGCCGCCCGGCTGGGACGGCGTGGACACGATCGCGCGGCTGTGGGAAGTCGATCCCGCGCTCCAGGTCGTCGTTTGCACCGCCTACTCCGACTACTCGTGGGAAAAGATGACCGCCAAACTCGGCATCAACGACAACCTCGTCATCCTCAAAAAACCCTTCGACAACATCGAGGCCCTCCAGCTCGCCCACGCCCTCACGAAAAAGTGGCACGTCACCGCCGAGGCCCAGCTCCAGGTCGAGACGCTCGACCGCAAAGTCGCCGAGCGCACCCGCGAACTCGAAGCCAGCAACACCGAGCTGCGCCGCTCCGAGGAGCGCTTCGCCAAAGCCTTTCGCGCCAGCCCCATCCCCTTCGCCATCCAGTCGCTCCACCAGCAGCGCTTCATCGACGTGAACGACGCCTTCGTCGCCATGACCGGCTTCTCGCGCGGCGAACTCATCGACCGCACCCCGCTCGAACTCCGCATCTGCCTCGACTACGAAATCCGCATCCTCAGCCAGATCCGCGACCACAAACCCGTCCGCGACATCGAGGCGCAAATCAGCACGAAAACCGGCGAACTCCGCACCGCGCTCGTGACCATCGAGCACCTGACCATCGCCGGCGTCGCGCACCTTCTCGTCATGGTCGTCGATGTCACCCAGCGGCTGCAGCTCGAAGGCGAACTCCGGCAGGCGCAGAAGATGGAAGCCATCGGCCAGCTCGCCGCCGGAGTGGCGCACGATTTTAACAACCTCCTCACCATCATCCAGGGCCACGCCAGCCTCCAGCTCGGCCTCCCCGGCCACTGCGAAGATCTCACCGGCTCCCTCCGTGAAATCTCCCAAGCCTCCGAACGCGCCGCCAATCTCACGCGCCAGCTCCTCGCCTTCAGCCGCCGCCAGATCATGCGCCCGCGCGTGCTCGACGTGAACGCCCTCATCCGCGAAACGACCGGCATGCTCCGCCGCCTTATCGGCGAGCACGTCGAGTTGCGCTGCACCTTCGCCAAGCCGCTGCCCGCCGTCTGGGCCGACCAGACCGGCGTCGAGCAGATCGTCCTCAACCTCACGCTCAACGCCCGCGACGCCATGCCCAAGGGCGGACGCATCGCCATCGAAACCGGCACCACCATTTTCACCCCCGCCGACGCCGAGCGGAATCCCGAGATCGCCCCCGGCGAGTATGTCTGCCTCAGCGTCGCCGACACCGGCACCGGCATGGACGCCGCCACCCGCAGCCGCATCTTCGAGCCGTTTTTCACCACCAAGAGCGTCGATAAAGGCACCGGCATGGGCCTCGCCACCGTCTATGGCATCACCAAGCAGCACGACGGCTGGATCGACGTCGCCACCGAAGTCGGCCGCGGCTCCACCTTCCGCATTTTCCTCCCCGTCACCCACCGCCTCGCCGAGCCGGTCGAGCCCGAGTTCTTCATCCCCGAGCCGACCCTGCGCGAGTACACCGTCCTCGTCGTGGAAGACGATGACGCCGTGCGCAGCCTCGTCAAAGAAGTGCTCGTGCATCATCAGTATCGCGTCCTCGAAGCCGAGCACGCCGAAGCCGCGCTCACCGTCTGGAAAGACCACGGCCCCACGATCGACCTGCTCCTCACCGACATCATTATGCCTGGAGTCAACGGCCTCGAACTCGCCCAGCAACTCCTCGTCGAGCGGCCCGAGCTGAAAGTCATCTACACCAGCGGCTACAGCTCCGAGCTTTTCAGCGGCGGCCTCCCCCTCGACGAAGGCCGCAACTATCTCCCCAAGCCCTACCTCTCCGCCAAGCTCACCACCCTCGTCCGCGCCGCCCTGGAACCGTAGGGGAAAGGCGGAAAACGGAAGGCGGAAGGCGGAAGAAAAAAAATCCCCAGCGCAGCCGCCATCTTCACTTCCGCCCTCCGCCTTCCGCCTTCCGCCTTTCCGCCAGCCCCGCCGCCATCTCCCCAAACGTCCGCGCCCCGCGGATCGCCGCGTTCACGCGCTCCAGCCATTCATCATGCGCCGGGTGCGGCAGCGCCACCGTCCGCCGCATGCCGTTCGACGCGAAGGCGATTTCATCCCACTGGATCGACTCGATCTCCCGGTTGAACTTCGCCACCGCCCGCCCGCGGAAATACGCCCGCGTCGTTTCCGGCGGACTGAAAATCGCCCGCCGGATGTCGTCCTCGCTCACCATCCGCCGCATCTGCCCCTCGCGCATCAGCTCGTAGTAGAGCCCGTTTTCCAGCGACACATTGTGGTATTCGAGGTCGATGGATTGCAGCCACGGGTCCGCCCAGTCCAGCCCCTCGCTTTCCTGGAAAGTCGTCAGCAAAAATTTCTTCGCCACCCAATCCAGCCGGTCGCGGCAGCGCCAGAAATCCAGCGCCAGATCATCCAGCACCAGCTCCCACTCGCGCAGCAGCCACACCGTCTCCTCGTCCGCCGCGCAATGCTCCCGCGCGGCGCTCAAATACAGGCGCTGCACATCAATCGCCGATATTTTCCGCCCGTCCCGCAGCTCGATGATCCACGCGCAACTCTGATCCCGGCTGATGGATTTCGTCGCCTCAATCGGGTTCGCAAATTCGAGCTGCGGAGCCTTCCCCTGCTCGATCAAATCCAGCACCAGCGCCGTCGTCCCGACCTTCAGCGCGGTCGCAAACTGGCTCATGTTCGCGTCGCCGATAATGACATGAAAGCGCCGGTACCTCTCCGCGTCCGCATGCGGCTCGTCGCGCGTGTTGACCAGCGGGCGGCGGTTCATCGTGTCGATCGAGCAGAGCACCGAAAAAAAATCCGACCGCTGCGCGATTTGGAAAACACCCGGCTGCCCCGCCGCGTCCTCGCCTTCCACGCCCATCTTTCCCGCACCCGCAAAAATCTGCCGCGTCACGAGGAACGGCACCACGTCCCGCACCAGCCGCTCCCACGGCACGTCGCGCCGCATCAGATAGTTGTCGTGGCAGCCATAGCTGTGGCCCACGAAATCCGTGTTGTTCTTGTACAGACGCGCCTCGCAGCCCGCCGGCAGATGCGTGTTCCGCCGCTTCGCGCACTCCGCCAGGATGCGCTCCCCCGCCTTGTCCTGCGCCACCAGCTCCGCCAGCGTCGTACATTCCGGCGTCGAGTATTCCGGGTGCGCGTGGTCATTGTAAAACCGCGCGCCATTGCTCAGGACGAGGTCGCTCTTGATCTCCTCGAACGACAGCGGCCGCGCCTTATCCAGCTCGAAATACGCCGCCTCATCCGTGTCCTGCAGCAGCTCCTTCGCGCGAAACCCGCGGGCATCCTGGTGCGGGTCTTCGAGGTTGTAATCCCACTTCATCGAAGCCCCATGCTCCGTGTAGCTCCGCACGATCTCGATCGACTCCCGCACCACGTCCAGCCCCTCCAGCCCATCGACCGTGATCCCGTATTCCGTTTCGATTCCGAAGACGCGTTTCATGCGCGAAAAACTACTCGCGGACTCCGCGCCGTCGAATGCGATTTGCGCCCGCCGCGCGGCTGTAGGGGAAGCTGACAGCTTCCCCTACAGCGCGCGCTATTTCGCCAGCCCGAGCTTGTCGAGAATCGGCGTCAGCTCCGCGGTCCACTTCGCGTAGGTCTCGGGATTCGGGTGCAGCATGTCCTTGAACTCCTCCTTTTTCGGCTGCCCGGTGCCGTCATCGAAAAGCGCCCACGTATCGCAGAACACCACCTTCGGATCGTTCTTAAACGCCGCTTCATACAGCCCGTTCAGTACCTTGATCTTGTCGGGGAAAAATCCCGCCTTCGCCCCGCGCGGCATGATTTTGTTGATGATGATCGGCATCGCCGCGTTGGCCTTGTGCAGTTCCGCCACGATCGCTTTCAAATTCGTCACCACCACCTCCGGCTCACCGCCCTGATCGAGATCGTTCGTGCCGATGAGGATCGACACCGCCCTCGGATGCACGTCCAGCACATCGCCCTGAATCCGCTCGCGCAGCCCGCGCGTGGTGTCGCCGCCGATGCCGCGGTTGGCGACCTTCAGCTTCGGAAAATCCTGCGCCAGCGAGCCCCATCCGTCCGTGATCGAATCGCCGAAGAAAACCACCGCGCCTTGATCCGCCGCCGCGTCCTTCGCCCATTTTTCGCGATGCCCTTTCCACGCCCCGCGAAACCACAGCCCGCTCTGCATCGGCCCCTCGCCCGGACACAGATTCGACGGCGGCTGCGCCAGCGGCCCGGCCACCGTCGCAAACGCCACCGCCGCCTGTCCGCGCTTTTGCGCGAACATCCACGGCAGCAGCTCCGGCTCGCCATACGCGTTCGACCACGAGTCATGCTGCACGTACGGGTATTCGCTGAACATCGGCTTGCCGCCGGCCTTTTCCAAAGCCGCGATCATCTCCCGCGTCCGCACCACCGGCACCGCCGAATCGAGCACGCCATGAAACGCCCACACCGGCACCGCTTTCGCCACCGCGATCCGCGCCGCATCGCCGCCGCCGCAGACCGGCACCGCCGCCGCCCAGCGCCCCGGCGCGCGCGTGACCAAATCCCACGTCCCATAGCCGCCCATCGAAAGCCCCGTCACGTAGAGCCGGTCCGTGTCCACGGGGAATTCCTTGAGCACCGCGTCCAGCGCGCCGAGCGCGAGCTTCATCGGCTCGGTCGGCTGCTCCTCGTAGGTGTTCGGCCCCGTCCAGCCTTTCACCGCGCTCCACGTTTTCTCCGGCGGGCACTGCGGCGCGAGGACGAAGCATGGAAATTTTTCCCGCACCTCCGGCTTCGCGAAAAGCGGCGCGCCATGTTTGAGTTGCGCCTCATTGTCCGTCCCGCGCTCGCCCGCGCCGTGCAGGAAAAGGACGAGCGGATATTTTTTCCCCGGCTCGACGGTCTGCGGCGCGAGCAGCCGGTAGCCGAGCGTGGCCCCATCGGCGGCGGTGAAAGTGCGTGCCTCATAATCATCCGCGCGGACGAGCGCCGTGAAGGTGAGGGCGAGGAGGAGCGGGAGGAAGTGGCGGAGTTTCATGGGAGTGGAGGGCGCGGAGACTGCCGCACGCACCGCCGCGTTTCCAGCGGGAAAAAAAGCGCCGCCCCGCCTTCCCACCGCGCACGCGCCCGGTTACATCCCTGCGCGTGGATTCCTCACCCGACACCGCCTCCTTCATCGCCCGCTGGTCCGGCTCCGGCGCGGCGGAGCGTGCGAACTATCAGCTCTTCCTTTCCGAGCTGTGCGACTTGCTCGGCGTCGCGCGACCCGAGCCGACAAAACCGGACGACGCCGACAACGCCTACGTCTTTGAGCGCAGCGTCACCTTTCACCATCAGGACGGCACTACGAGCACGGGCCGGATCGATCTCTACAAGCGCGCCTGCTACGTCCTCGAAGCCAAGCAGGGCGTCGAGAAACGCGAAGCCGCCGAGGCGCTCGCCGACGCCACGAAAGCGAAGGCCGCGAAGAAGGGCACCGCCATGCGCGGCAGCGCGGCGTGGGATGAAGCCATGCTCAAGGCCCGCGGCCAGGCCGAGCAATACGCCCGTGCGCTCCCGGCGAGCGAGGGCCGTCCGCCGCTGCTCATCGTCGTGGATGTCGGCCATAGCATCGAGCTTTACTCCGAGTTCACCCGCACCGGCGGCACCTACGTCCCGTTCCCCGATCCGCAGAGCCACCGCATCCTGCTTGCCCGGCTGGGCGACGCCGAAGTGCGCGAGACGCTCCGCCTCGCGTGGACCGATCCGCAGGCGCTCGACCCCGCGCGCCGCAGCGCCCGCGTCACCCGCGAGATCGCGCAGAGCCTCGGACGCCTCGCCGCTTCGCTCGAAAAATCCGGCCACAGCGCCGAGACCGTCGCCACGTTTTTGATGCGCGCGCTCTTCACCATGTTCGCCGAGGACATGGAACTGCTGCCGAAAGACAGCTTCCTCCATCTCCTCAAAAGCCTCCAGGGCCACACCGCGCAATTCGTCCCGATGGTCGAGGAACTGTGGGGCCGCATGAAGACCGGCGGCTTCTCCACCGTGCTCCGCGAAAAAATCCTGCGCTTCAACGGCGGCTTGTTCGAGGACGCCACCGCGCTCCCGCTCACCGACGATCAATTCGCGCTGCTCATCGAAGCCGCGCACGCCGACTGGCGCGATGTCGAGCCC
>JAYWEP010000068.1:0-22198 GCA_043779205.1 Chthoniobacter sp.
GACCATCCGCCACGCCATCATCTCCGACGGCTGCATCATCGACGACGCCCACATCGAGCGCTGCGTCGTCGGCATCCGCAGCTTCATCAAAAGCGGCACCACCATCCGCGACAGCATCGTCATGGGCGCGGATTTCTACGACGCCGACCAGGCCGCGCGCGGCAACACGCCCGAGCTGGGCATCGGCAAAAACTGCGTCATCGACCACGCCATCATCGACAAAAATGCGCGCGTCGGCGACGGCGTGGTCATCACCCCGGACGGCAAGCCGGAGAACTTCGACGGCGACAACTACTACATCCGCGACGGCATCGTGGTCGTGCCCAAGGGCGGCGTGATCCCGGCAGGCGCCTGGATTTGAGCGGGGGCCGAAAATACTTGTAAGAAAACCGGGCGCTCGCGCGTCTTCCCGGCGGCACCCATGAGCATGCCGCGTGACAAATCATTTACACCCTGCCGCTTGGCGCTCCGCGCGCGATGTGGCATACCACTCCCACTATGAAGGCGATCATTCCCATTTTCCTGGCCCTCGTGCTCGCGGCGCGGAGCACCTCCGGCGCGGCGGATTTTTTTGGCGTCCCTGACAAGACCATCGTGCCCAAGCCCGCTGCCACCACGCCCGCGCCCGCCACGCCCGCGCCCGCCACGCCGGCCCCGGCCACCCCGGCCCCGGCCACACCCGCGCCGGCGCGCGGCCCGGCCACCCCGGTGCCCATCACCGGCGCACCCGCCGATGAAGCGCCGCCCACGCTCCTGCCCGACGGCGCTTTTCTCAAAACCCCGAGCATCGGCGGCGCGAGCGACGCGGGCCGCGCCTTCCACGACCTCGGCCCGGATCGTGGCGTCCTCATCGGCCTCGAGTACACCATCGGCACCACCGAGCAGGGAGGGAAGATCATCGCCTCCCTCACCCCGCTCTACGTCCGCCCCGCCGGCAAAGCCCACGGCACCCTCCGCGGCACCGCCCGGCCCGGCAACCCCGCCACCGTCCTCGAAGCCCGCCCCGGATTCGCCGTCGGGGCCATCGAGGCGCGCGGGAGCGGCGGGCTGGCGGCCTTCCGCGTGACCTTCATGCGGTATGAAAGCGGCGCGCTCGATCCCGCCGAGCGCTACCTCACGAAATGGTTTGGCAGCGAGAGCGCCGAACCCGCGAAACAGCTCCGCACCGACACCCGCCCGATCGTCGGCGTCTATGGCAAAGCCGACGCGGGCATCAGCGAATTCGGCCTCATCGTCCGCCGGGAAATCTCCACCGCGCCGAAGACCCCGCCCATCGCCCTCGCCAATCCCTTTGGCACACCGACCCCGCCCGATCCCGGCAGCCTCCCCGTGCCGTCCACCGCCGACATGCCCGACGAAGATCCAGCACCCGCGCTCGAACCCACCGCCTTTGACTCCGGCATCCTCAAGACCGCCCCCGCCGGCGGCACGCATGGATGGGGCAACGCCTTCCGCGACCTCGCCCCGACAGGCGCGCTCCTCGTCGGGTTCGAGTACTCCCTCGGCACCTTCAATGGCGGCCCCATCATCGGCTCCGCGCTCCCGCTTTACCAACTGGCCAACAGTGCGAAAAAACCCGGCGACCTCCACGGCAACGCCGCCGGCCCAGTCGTCCGGGTCGAAGCCCGCCCCGGCTACGCCGTCGGCGCCATCCAAGCCCGCGGCGGCGCGCTCATTGATGGCTTCCAACTCATCTACATGAAAATCAAAGGCCCCGCCCTCGACCCTGCCGACCACTACCAGAGCGAGTGGTGCGGCGGCACCACCGGGACCATGAAGCGCCTCGATGGCGGCGGGCAGCCCCTCGTCGGCCTCTACGGAAAGAGCGGCAAAGATCTCAACGAGCTCGGTCTCTTCGTCAAAAAGAACGGCACCTCGCTGGCCGCCACCCGGCCCGGGACTTTCACCAGCCCCCCGCCTCCAGCCGCCCCGGCATCGTCCGGCGGCCTCCAGGTCTTCGCCTGCGCCGACGACGAGTTCACCCTCTTCCTCAACGGCCGCGAAATCCTCTCCGGCACCAACCTCCGCCAGGTCGAGTCCGGCGAGTTTCCCATCGTCAAAGGCGACGTCCTCACCGCCATCGTCAAAGACAAAGGCGGCGGCGGCGGCGAAGCCTGGCTCTCCCTGCGCGTCGTCCGCGACGGCAAAACCATCCTCGACGCCGGCGACATGCGCTACCTCCTCACCGAATCGCTCAACTGGAAAACCAACAGACTCATCACCGGCTTCCGCGAACCCAAAGTCTGGACCCACGACAAACCGATGGGCACCGACGCCCGGCCCCGCGCCGCGTGGGCCAATGCGAAGGATGCCACGGCGACGGTTTTGTACTTCAAAGGAATCGTCCCGTGAGCGCGGAGAAAATGACGAATGACGAACGTCGAATGACGAGAAAAAGCATGCCCCGTCATTCGTCATTCTTTCCGTCATTCGTCATTCGTCATTCGTCATTTTTCCTTCTCCTCACCCTCCCCCTTTCCGCCGCCGACCCCGCCCCCACCATCCCCCCGCCCGCCGCGCCCGCCGCCACCCCCGGCCTCCCCTTCACCACCGTCTTCGTCGGGCGCGACCGCTTCGACGCCCTCCTCCCCCGCCTCGCGCCCGCCGTCGGCCAGCCCCTCGGCCAGCGCATCGCCCTCTGCGGCCGCGCCCTTGTCGGCACCAAGTACAAAGGCTTCACCCTCGAGATCGACGACCACATCGAAGCCCCCTCCGTCAACCTCACCGGCCTCGACTGCTGGACCTTCTTCGAGACCGCCCTCGCCTTGGCCCGCATGCTCGACGAGCCCCGCGAAAACTGGACCCCTCAGACGCTCCTCAAATACATCGAACTCGACCGCTACCGCGGCGGCCATTGCGACGGCTACCTCACCCGCCTCCACTACCTCGAAGACTGGCTCCAGGACAATGACCGCCGCGGCCTCGTCCGCGACCTCACCCGCCAGCTCGGCGGCATCCCCGCGGCCCACAGCGCCGTCGAGATGCAGCGCGCTTGGAAAAGCTACCGCTACATGCGCGCCAACCCCGCCTTCCGCGGCGGCATCGCCCGCATGGAAGACCGCATCGCCGCCACCCCGCTCTACTACATCCCCAAAAGCCGCGTCGCCGCCATCGAGCCCATGCTCCAGACCGGCGACATCATCGGCATCTGCTCGCACGACGGCACCTTCATCGGCACCTCCCACGTCGGCCTCGCCTACCGCACCCCCGACGGCGTCCTCCACTTCATGCACGCCAGCGCCCCGCGCAATGCCGGCAAAGTCATCCTCGACCAGCGCCTCAGCGGCTACCTCGCGCATTTCAAAAGCGAAGCCGGCATCCTTGTCGCCCGTCCCCTCCGGTAAAGGCCGCCCCACCCGTGGGCGCAGCCCGTTCCCCTTATGAGTGAAAGCGAACCCATCCCACCCGACGCCATGAACCCGGCCGGGCGGAAGCCTCCTTCACGCGGCTGTTTGATCGCGTGCGGCATCATCGTCGTGGTGCTGACATATATCTTCACCGGCCCGCTCTACCCTCCTGGAGTCAACGCATCCTTCTTCCAGCCTCACTCGGCATGGATGATGGGCAGAGCCCTCAACTCCTATGCCGACGACCATGATGGCCAGCTCCCGCCGGCATTCCAGGAGTTGTTCCCCAAATATCTGCAAAAGGAAGACCTCTTCGCCTGGGGCTACCACGATGAGCGAGGGGAGGGGTCCTTCGAGTGGCTCTACTACCCGCGGGGAAAGCTGAATGATCTGCCCCGCGATACCATCATCCTGGCGGCTCCGCGCACCAGTTTCGACTTCCTATGGAGGCGGCAGCGGTTGGTCAAGTACCGAGGACTTGGGTTCCGCCACATCCCCGAAGCCGACTTCCAGCGCCTCATCCGCGAGCAGAATCCTCCGCCCGCAAAATAGCTTCGCCCGACCGTTAAAGTCGCACCCGCTTCCAGCGCTGCGTTCTCGTTTTTTCTAAACGCGGAGACGCAGAGACGCAGAGAACGCAGAGGAAGGATGGGAAGCGCGGCACTTTGCGACCTCTGCGCCTCTGCGTCTCTGCGTTTTCAAATCCCCAGCGCCGCCAGCTCCTTTTCCAACTCCCCATGCCGCTCGTGATGGTAATGGTGCGCCCGGAAACCCAGCGCCCGCGCCGTTTCAATATTCGGCAGCAGATCGTCGATGAAAAACGTCCGCGCTGGCTCCAGCCCGTGCGCGCGGATGGCGTGGTGGTAAATCTCCGCGCCCGGCTTCGACGCCCGCACCGCGTAGCTGTAAGTCCCCGCCGCGAACCGCGCGAAGACCGGATAGCGGCGGAAGACATAGTCCCGGTGGATGTCGCTCGTATTGCTCAGCAGATAAAGCGGGAAGCGCCCATGCAGCCGCTCCACCAGCGCCAGCATCGGCGCATTCGGCTCGAAGATTTCCTCCCACGCCGCGATGAACCCCGCCTCCGAACCCCGGTAGCCCAGCACCTCGCGCGTCTGCCGCAGGAATTCCGCCCGCCCCATCCGCCCATCCTCATAAGCCTCCTTCACCCGCTCGATCCGCCCCAGCACCGCCGCCGGATCATGCACCGCGCTCTCCGCCGCGAGCTTTTTCAAAGCGAGCGCGAAATCGAAACGCAGCAGCACATTGCCAATGTCGAAAAGGAAAGCCGAGATCATGGAAAGAGCGCGCACTTTGCCCCAACTCCACCGAAAGACAACCCGGGCCCGTCGTGAGTGGATCGGGGAAATAACCGTTGCCAACGGAAGCCCCGTCTGGAATAGAAAACGCCATGAAGCTCATCATGCTCGTCATCATCATCGGCCTCGCCGTCACCAGTTTTTTCTATCACGGACAAGCCACGACGGCGCAGGAAGAGATGGCCGCGGCCAGGCAGCAGGCGGAGAACGTTTCCAAAGTGACCGTCGATGTCCGCAGCGATGCGGATGCCGCCCAGAAGCAACTCGACGACACCGCCCGGCAGCTCGCCGAAACCAAGGAAGCCGCCCGAAAGCTCACCGAAGACCAGACGCAAGCGCAGAAGCAGATGCAGGAGCACACCGAGGCGAGCGCCAAACAGACCGCCGAACTCGAGGACGTCAAAAAAAAGCTGACCGACGCCGAGGCCCAGCTCGCCACCATGCAGACGGAACTGGCCACCGCCAAAGCGCAGACCGTGGTGGCGAAGGATGAGCTGACCAAGCTCCAGGAAAAAACCCGCCTGCCCCCACTCGGCACCGCGACCGGCCGGAAGCCGTAGCGGCGCGGCGGTGCCGCATGACTTGGCGCGCGGCGTGTGGTATCGGGTGCGCTGCCATGCTTCCCTGGTTCCAAGACCGTTTCCCGCTTTACCTCGCCCCGATGGCCGGGGTCACGGACACCATTTTCCGCCAGCTCGCGAAGGAGCACGGCGCGGATGTGATGGTCACGGAATTCGTCAGCGCCGAGGGCGTCTTCCGGCGCAATGAGCGGACGCTGGAGTATCTCGAATTCGAGGCGGCGGAGCGCCCGCTCGGCGTGCAGCTTTTCGGGGCGGACCCGGAGCATCTCGGCGAGGCCGCGCGCATGGTCATCGAGTGGAAGCAGCCGGATTTCATCGACCTGAATTTCGGCTGCCCGGTGAACAAGATCGTCTCGAAAAACGGCGGCTCCTCGCTGCTCCGCGACTGTCCGCTTTTGGAAAAAGTCGCCCGCGCCGTGGTGCGCGCGTGTGCGCCGGTGCCGGTGACGGCAAAGATCCGCATCGGGTGGAGCGCGGAGACGATCAATGCCACGACGACGGCGCGGATTTTGGAGGACGCGGGCATCGCGGCGGTCGCGGTGCATGGGCGCACGAAGGAACAGGGGTACAGCGGCGCGGCGGATTGGGAAGTGATCGCGCAGACCGCCGCCGCGGTGCGCATCCCGGTCATCGGCAATGGCGACCTCGCCAGTGCGCGCGACGTGGCGAGCCGCATGGATACAGGCGTCCGCGGCGTGATGCTCGGCCGCGCGGCGATGAGCGCGCCGTGGATTTTCGCGGAGATCAAACACTTTCTCGCCACCGGCGAAATCCTCCCGCCACCGCCGCTCGACGCGCAGTGGGCGCACATCGCCCGCCACTGCGCCCGCCACTGCGCGCGCCACGTCGCGCGCCGTGGCGACGAGGTTGCAGCCATGCACTCCATGCGCTCACGGCTCATGGCGTACTCCCGCGGGATGCCGGACGCGAAAGCCCTGCGCGCGAAGTTTTCGCACGTCGGCAGCCTCGCCGAACTCGACGGCATCGCCGCCGAAAACCTCGCCCACCATCCCGAACCCGCGCTCGCCGCCTGACCCATGACACCCGAAATCAAATACAAAATCGGCAACGAGAAGCTCTGCAAAATCACCGAGCGCGCCGGCACGAAACTCACCTCGCTCCTCACCCGCCAGGGCCGCCCCGAAGGCGCGCTCCGCGTGGCCGTGATCGGCGGCGGCTGCTCCGGCCTGCAGTACAAGATGGACCTCGTGAACGGCCCCGCGAACCGCGACATCATGGTCGAGAGCGCGGGCGTGCGCGTGGTCATCGACCCGAAAAGCGCGCTCTTCGTCAGCGGCTCGGAACTCGACTACAGCGACGACCTGCAAAAGGGCGGCTTCAAAGTCACCAACCCGAACGCCGTGGCGCACTGCTCGTGCGGCGAGAGTTTTTCCGCGTAGCGTCCCGGCTATTCTACGCCGGGATTATAGCTGCCTCCGTAGCTCGGGCGATAAAGCTGAAGAGGCTCCAGCCGCGCGATTTCCTCGAAATGCGCGTCCACAGCATAAAGGCGGCAGCCGGCCTCCATCGCCAGCACGGCGAGGAGGATGTCGTTGGTGGGCACGGTGAGCCCGTTATCGCGGAGCTTCCAGCCAAGTTTTTTGGCCGCCTCCCAATGCGCTTCGGAGGTGGGTTTGTAGGGAATGGTGGAAAAGAAAAATTCGAGCTTGCGGCGCTCACTTTTCTTGGCGCGGCCGATGAATTCCAGTTTCACAACTCCGCACCACGCCGCCTCAAAGGCTTCGAGCAGAGCCTCCAGCGCGACTTTGACTTCGAGTTTTCCGTGGAGCCGTCCCGCCTCAATCCAAACCGAGGTATCGACGATGACCACTAATTTCCGCGCTCCACGTCGTCATTGGTAAAGTCGATGTCGAAAGCGCCTTCGCGCAAAAGTCGGCCAAACTCCTTGGCCTTCTTTCGGTTCAAATAGTCCGTGACGACTTTGTTCACGGCGGAACTTTTCTTTTTCTCGCCGGTCAGCTTCAACAATTCGTTCAATTCGTTTTCAGCAATATCGACTGTGATTCTCATGGGTGTAAAATGCCGCACTATGATGCATTCACAACAGCCGTTTTGCATCAAACATCATCTTTGCTCAGACTCGGGGCGCAGAAAACTCATCGCATCCCCTTCTTTCTTCGACTCGTACACCGGTTTCTCCACCGGCACCTCATAGACGCGGTTCTCCGCTTCGACGCGCACCTTCAGCACGTACTCGCCGTCGATCTCGCGCGTCCGCTCGATCTTGCGCCCGCTGAAGTCAATCATCTGCTCTTTCTGCGGCGTGAAGGTTTTTTCCACGACCACGCCGGTCAGTTTGTTCCCCGCCACGGGCCGCGACATTTGCAGAATCCCGTAGCCGACGAACGCCAGCACCAGCAGCCCGGCGATGATCGCGATGAACGCATCGCGCTTCGTGGTGCTCGCGATGACGACGCGGGGCGCGGGCGGATTCACTGGCCGGATGGAGCGCCAGGCTCCTGCGCTTTTTGCAAAGCGAAGCTCTCCTCCGTGGCAAGGACGGTATTGGGAAAAAGCTTCGCCTGCCAGATGTAGCGGCGCAGCAGCACCTTGATCGTCGCCGTCAGCGGCACGGCCACGATCGCGCCGAGCAGCCCGCCGATGAGCAAGCTCCAGACAAAGACCGACGCCATGACCGTCATCGGGTGCAGACCCACGGATTCGCCCACGATTTTCGGCGTGATGAGCAGCCCATCGACCTGCTGCACGAGAAAGAAAATCGACGTCACCACCAGCGGAAAAATCCACCACGGATCGCCCGGAACCCAAGTGCCCGCGCCGTTTTGCACCGAGGCGATAACCACCGCCGGAATCCAGCAAAGGATGATCCCGAGATACGGAATGATGCCGAGCACGCACAGCATCAGCCCGATGAGCAGCCCGAAATCGAGCCCTACGGAGACCAGCAGAATGCCGGTCGCCGTCCCATTGATCAGACTCACGAGGAGCTGCCCGCGGAAGAACGCGATGAGGTAGCCGTTGATCTCATTGAAGGCGGCGATCACTTCGTCTTTGAACTCCGACGCGCGCAGCGGCAGGTAGTCGCCCCACGACTGCGCGATGTTTCGCGACTCGATGAGAAAGTAATACAGGTAGATCGGCACGATGATCATCGAGAGCAGGAAGCCGAAGACTCCGAGAAAGCCGCCGACGCTGTCCGTGACCACGCTCCACGTTTTCGCCAGCACAATCGGCAGCGTGGTGCGCAGCCAGTCACCCTTGAGAAAGTTTTGCAGATCCAGCACCGCCGGAGATTTGGCCGTTTTCTCCACCGGCAAAAGCGGAGCGGCGGACACCGCGGCAGGGTCGGCCGGCGGGGTCGGAACCGGTGTGGTTTCCGTCTTCGGCGCAGGCCCAATCTCCGGCGCGGTCAGCGGACTCTCGAGCTTCTCCGGAATCTGCGGCACCACGCCATGCACCCCGAATCTCTGCTCCAGCGATTGCGCCCATTCGTTGAACTGCCCGACCTTTTGAATGATCCCATCGCGATAAGTCGGCACCTTGTGGACGAGCCGCACGGTCTGCACCCAGATCGCCGGGATGATCCACACCATCACGCCCGCGAGCAGGATGGTCACCAGCGCGAAAACGGACATCACCGCACGCTGCCGGGAGGTGCCCCAGGAGACGATTCTCGCCACCACCGGCTCCAGCAGGTAGGCCATCACGCCGGCGATCGCGAAAGGAATCAGGATCGGCTGGAGAAAGCCGATGACCGTCGAAACCAGCCACACGAGCCCCACGGAAATGGCCCCGATCGAAACCACCGCGAGCGCCGCGAGCGCGCTCCACATGGTCTTGCGCTGCCAGGGCGTGGGGAATTCGTTCATGGGAAAAACTCCCGCATCCTACATGTGGGCGATGATGTTATCGCCAAACTCCGAACACTTGATCTCGGTCGCGCCTTCCATCTGCCGCGCGAAATCATAGGTCACGCGCTTGCTGCCAATCGCACCGTTCAGACCTTTGAGGATCAGGTCGGCGGCCGCGTTCCAGCCGAGGTAGCGGAACATCATCTCGCCGCTCAGCACCACGCTGCCGGGGTTGACCACATCCTTGCCCGCGTACTTCGGCGCGGTGCCGTGGGTCGCCTCGAAAATGGCGTGGCCGGTGACGTAGTTGATATTGCCGCCGGGCGCGATGCCGATGCCGCCGACCTGCGCGGCCAGCGCATCGCTGAGATAGTCGCCGTTGAGATTGAGCGTGGCGATGACATCGAAATCCGTGGGCCGCGTGAGCACCTGCTGGAGGGTGATGTCGGCGATGGCGTCCTTGATGACGATGCCGCCCGGCAGCCGGCACCACGGCCCGCCGTCGATCTCCACCGCGCCAAATTCCGTCTTCGCCAGCTCATAAGCCCAGTCGCGAAACGCGCCCTCGGTGAACTTCATGATGTTCCCCTTATGCACGATCGTGAGGCTCTTCTTCCCCTGGTCGATCGTGTACTGGAGCGCCGCCCGCACCAGCCGCTGCGTGCCCGTCTTCGACACCGGCTTGATGCCCACACCCACCAGCTCCGGCGACTCTTTGCCAAAGCGGATCTTCTTAAACTCCTTCGGAAACGTGGTGCTCAGAAACTCCAGCGTCGCCATCGCCGCCGCGCCGCCCGCTTCGAAATCGATGCCCGCATAAATGTCCTCCGTGTTCTCACGAAAGATCACCATGTCCACCGCCTCGGGCCGCTTCACCGGACTCGGCACGCCTTGGAAATACTGCACCGGGCGCAGGCACACATACAGGTCGAGCATCTGCCGCAGCGCCACGTTCAGCGAGCGGATGCCGCCGCCGACCGGCGTGGTCAGCGGCCCCTTGATGCCGACGAGAAATTCCTGAAACGCCGCCACCGTGTCGTCCGGCAGCCAGTTGTCGAACTTGGTCTTCGCCGTCTCCCCCGCGAAGACTTCCATCCACGCGATTTTCTGCGCGCCGCCCGAGGCCTTCTCCACCGCCGCATCCAGCACCCGCACGCTCGACGCCCAGATGTCCGGCCCCGTCCCGTCGCCGCGGATGAAGGGAATGATCGGGTGATCCGGGACGGTGAGCTGGCCGTTGGAGATGGAGATTTTCTCGCCGGGCGGGACGGTGCAGGTGGTGTAGGGCATGTGGTGTGGATTGGGAAAAAAAGCGCGCGCACTAGAACAAACCGGCGCCGCGAGGTCGAGCCCGCAAAGCAGCCTGGGCTTCAGCCCAAAGTGCCTCGTCTGCCGCGTGAGCGTTTGGGCTGAAGCCCACGCTGCTTTTTCAGAGCGGGTTGAGCGTGATCGTCGAGGAGTCCTCGACCTTGTGCGAGGCCGGGGTGCGCATCAGTTCGGCGAATTGTTTCGCCCAGTCCCAGATCGAGGTTCGCGCGTGACCGTAGGACGAAAAATCGCGCAGGCTGATGATGGCGAATTTGTCGTGCTCATTGTCGCCAAACTCGACGAGCAGCTCCCCGGTCGCGCTGTCCCGCAGCTTGCCTTCGATCGCGCAGTTGCCCTTCGTGGCCGGGGCCAGCGCCGCGCCGCCGGGGGCGCCGTACTTGACGGCGTTGCCCACCACATTGGTCGGATTCAACTCCACCAGCGCCAGCTCCAGCGCCAGCACCCCGGCCCCCTTGCCGGGCGCGACCGCATAGCGGCCGCCGGGCGCATCGCGGAAAGCCGCGAGGAACGCATTCCGCACAATCTCCGCCGTCTTTGCCACCGGACGGTCCTTCGCCTTCGGCCCCTCCATCACCGTGACCAGCGGACGGTTCACCGCCCGCAGATACTGCGTCGTCACCGGCGCGATATATATGCCGCGATAGTTCCCGCGCACCGTTTCAAATTTCGGACTAACCCAAAATGCGTTGAATGGGGCGCGCTCCCGATGCGGCCGCATCTGCCCCGCGTTTTCGAGAAAGGCGGAGGCCGGCACCGTCTTCGCCTTCAGGCCGGAGGAAGACGTCGCGCAACCCGTGGTCAAAGCCGCAAGCAAAGTTCCGAGAACGCTGACCGGGAGCAGGGAGTTATTCATACCCCGTGGGTATGGAGGACGACGTGGCTTGCCAAGACCTTTGTTCTCCGCCTCACCGATGGTCGTCGTCGTCGTGGTCCTTTTTCTTCTTCTTCTTGTCGTCCTTTTTCCTGTCGTGGTGCTCCTCCTCCGCCCGCTGCGCCTCGCGGATCTCCCGCTTCCGCCGTTCCTCCGCGCTCTCGCCGTGATGATCGTGAATGACCGTAACCCCGCCGCCATAGACCCGCGGCCGGTCATCGTAATACCTCCGCGGCTGCTCTTCATAGACGGTCACCGGGCGCTCCCGATAGTAGCCCCGCGGACGATCCTCCTCGTAAACGATCGGCCGCCGCCGCTCGACCACCACATCCCGCTCCACATAGCCGCTGTGGTAAGCACGGCGCGGCTCGCGGTAGCTGGTGGTCGTTTCTTCATACACACACCCGCCCAAAAAGGCGGAGGCGGCGAGGACGGGAATGAGAATTTTGGAATTCATGGCAGTGGAGAGTTCAGAATGGTTTCAGAATCTTGCTCTTGCTCCTGATCGTCGGCTTTCCATCAATCGGAAGGATCAAGATCACGAGCCGGAGCAGGACGTTTCGTGTTCGACAATCTATTCGGGCCGCAAGGGCGGGCTGCGCTTATCAAAGTGCCACGCTGACTTCCGCCTTCAGCAAATCCTCCACCGTCTCGCGCCGCGAGATCATCTCCACGCGCCCGTCATCCTCCAGCCAGAGCTGCGGGGCGCGGCCAATGGAGTTGTAATTCGACGCCATCGCATAGCCGTACGCACCCGCATCCCGCAGCGTCAGCAGGTCGCCCGCGACGGGCCGCGGCAGCAGGCGCGGCGCGAGCAGCTCGCGGTCGTCGCGAGTGAAAATGTCCCCGCTTTCGCACAGCGGCCCGGCGATGACGATGGGCTCGCGCGCCATGTTCGGATCCTCGTCATCGCGGCCCACGATGTCGATGGCGTGGTAACTCCCGTACATCGCCGGCCGCACCAGATCCACGAACCCCGCATCCACCATCGCGAAGGTCGCGCCGCTCCCCTTTTCATTTGTCCGCGTCTGCTTCACATCCGTCACGCGGGTGACCAGCGTGCAGCCCGGCGCCACGAAGTACCGCCCCGGCTCGATCTCCACCCGCAGCTCCCGCCGCGCCGCCGCGCACAGCCGCCGGTGGCACGTCTCGAAAAGTTCGTGCAGCGGTTCCATCGGCACCTGCGCGCCGTGATCCTTGTAGTTATGTGGGATGCCGCCGCCCAGGCTCACCGCCGCGAGGTCGGGGAAATGCGGGAGCAGCGCCACGAAATCCGCCGCCAGCCGCGTGAGATTGTCGTGCAGCTCCTGATACTGCGGCCCGCTGCCGATATGCGCGTGAAGCATCGTCACGGGCAGTCCCGCGCCCGCGGCGGCGTCTTTCACGGCGAGCAGTTCGTCGTGCCAGATGCCGTGCTTCGAGCTCGGGCCGCCGGTGTCGCACGAGTTCACATGGCCGTGGCCAAAGCCGGGATTCACCCGCAGCGAAATCGGCCCGCGATACCCCGCGCGCACCAGGTCCGCGATCTGCCCCGGCGAACCGATATTCGGCAGCACCCCGTGCTCGCGGATCACCTCGAGCGCATTGTCGCGAAAGACATCCGCCGTCAGACAAATCACCGGCGGCGTGTGCCCGCCCGGATGCCCGGCGCGGAGCGCGCGCAGCACTTCATTGCCCGAGACCGCATCGATCCAGATGCCCGCCGCGTGCATCTCCCGCAGCACCTTCGTCGCCGGGCACGCCTTCATCGCAAACCGCGCCTGCACCCCGTCCGAGTCCGTCAGAAACCGGATGTCCGCGATGCGCTGGCGGATGACGCGGGCATCGTAGAGCCAGTAGGGCGTGCCGACCTTGTCGGCGAGGGAGCGGAGCAGAGCGGGCGGATGGTGCATGGGAAAAGGCGGGCATCCTCGCGCGGCCCCGCCCGCCCGGCAAGCACGCGCGCGTTCCCCCCGTCGCGCGCTTTTTCCGGCAGCCGCCGGAAAGTTTTCCCCACGCGATTCGCCGCCTAGGGTCGGGCCTCATTGCGGGTGGGGAAAAACCTTAGATTCGGGGTTGCGCGCGCGGCCGGAAATGAACAGTGTGCGCGATGCCTCGTTTCCCCCACGCCGCCATCGCGCTGGCGATCCTTTCTGCCACAGCATTGGCCGCCGACGACTATCCGCTCGGGCCGGACTCGCAGCAGCAGTTTGTGCCGGCCGGCGAGATGAAAAAGGCAGTCTTTGACCAAAGCAAAATCTTTCCCGGCACCACGCGCGAATACCAAGTCTATGTGCCGAAGCAGTACGACGCCGCGAAGCCTGCGTGCCTCATGGTTTTCTTCGACGGCGGCGGCTATGCCAAGGCCGACGGCGGCACGCGGGTGCCGGTGGTTTTCGACAATCTCATCGCGAAAAAGGAGATGCCGGTGACGGTCGCGGTCTTCATCAATCCCGGCACGATCAAGGCGACGGAACCGGGCGCGAAGGATGTGAGCAACCGCAGCTTCGAGTACGATTCGCTGGGCGATGCGAATGCGCGCTTTGTCATCGAAGAGCTGCTGCCCGAGGCCGTGAAGGGGCTGAACATCACGAAGGATCCCGCGGGCCATGCGGTCGCGGGGCTGAGCAGCGGGGGCATCGCGGCGTTCACCGTGGCGTGGGAGCGGCCGGAGGATTTCCGCAAGGTGGTGAGCTGGATCGGGAGCTTCACGAACATCCGCGGCGGCTACGGGTATCCGGCGGCGATCCGCAAGACCAAGGACCAGCCGAAGCCGCTGCGCGTCTTTCTCCAAGACGGCGCGAACGACCTCGACAATCTCCACGGCAACTGGCCGCTCTCGAATCAGGACATGGCCGCGGCGCTGAAATTCGCGGGCTACGACTACCAGTTTGAGTTTGGCGACGGCGGCCACTCCGGCAAGCAGGGCTCCATGCTTTTTCCCGACACCATGCGCTGGCTCTGGCGCGACTGGCCGAAGGATTGACGCCGCTCTTTTTCCATCCCCCATGAACGACACGCCCACCCGCCGCCCGCCCCGCTCGCAGAGCCATAACATCCAGGCCGTCCTTTTCGTCCTGCTCGTGCTCGCGGTCTTTTTTCTCGTGTTCGCCCGGATGCGCTAAAGCAGCTCCGCGATCTGCACCGCGTTGAGCGCCGCGCCTTTGAGGAGCTGGTCGCCGGCGACCCAAAAGGCGAGCCCATTGTCCAGCGCGCAATCGAGGCGGAGGCGTCCGACCTGGCAGTTGTCGCGCTCGGCGGCGTAGAGCGGGAGCGGGTATTCGCACTTCGCCGGATCATCCACGACATCGAGGCCGGGCGCTTTGGCGAGCACCTCGCGCGCGCCCGTGAGGGAGACGGGGCGCTCGAATTCCGCATGCACCGCCACGCTATGCGCGCGGTACACGGGCACGCGCACGCAGGTCACGGAGGCTTTGAAAGTCGGGTGGTGCATGATGCGGCGGCCCTCGTTCTGCATCTTCATCTCCTCCTTCGTGTAGCCCGTTTCCAGAAAGCTATCGACGTGCGGCAGGACGTTGAAGGCGATCTGGTGCGGATAGACTTTCGTCTCCACGGGCCGCCCGGCGGCGATGGCCTCGACCTGCGCGCGCAGCTCCGCGATGGCCTGCGCGCCGGTGCCGCTGACCGCCTGGTAGCTCGCGGCAAAGATGCGCTTCACGCGGAATTCCTGATGCAGCGGATGCAGCGCCATGAGCGTGATCGCCGTCGTGCAATTCGGATTCGCGATGATCCCCTTGTGCTTCTTCACGTCCGCGCCATTGATCTCCGGCACGACCAGCGGCACGTCCGCCTCCATGCGAAAGGCGCTCGAATTATCCACCACCACCGCGCCCGCCCGCACCGCCAGCGCCGCATACTTTCGCGAGATGTCCCCGCCCGCGCTGAAGAGCGCCACGTCCACGCCGGCGAAGGAATCGTCGCGCAATTCCTTGATCACGATCTCTTCGCCGCGGAAGGGCAGCGTCTTGCCCGCGGACCGCGCGGAGGCGAGCAGCGTGAGCTGGCCGACGGGAAAATTGCGCTTCTCCAAAGTCTTGATCATCTCCACTCCCACGGCCCCGGTGGCCCCGACGATCGCGACGTGTAAATTCTTGCTCATAAAAAAGGAGGCGCACTGTATAAGCCTCCCCTCGCAATGCAAATCCGCATCCACACCCCCTCGCAAACCCTCGACCTCCTGGACGATGGCGGTGCGCTCCTCCGCCGCTACGCCGTCTCCACCTCCCGCTTCGGCCTCGGCACCGAGCCCGGCAGCAACAAGACGCCGGCGGGCCATTTTCGCATCGCGGAAAAAATCGGCGACGGCGCGGCGCCCGGCGAGATTTTCATCAGCCGCGAGCCCACCGGCCGCATCGGCGGGGAAACCGACGAGCACGACCATGTGCAGACCCGCATCCTCTGGCTCGACGGCCTCGACGCTGAAAACGCCAACACCCGCGGCCGCTACATCTACATCCACGGCACCAATGCCGAGTCCCGCCTCGGCACACCCGCCAGCTACGGCTGCGTGCGCATGGGCAACGGGGACATCATCGACCTCTACGGGCGCATCCCCGTCGGCGCGGCGGTCGAGATCATCGCGTGAGCGGCGGCGAAAAATAATCGTTGTCATGCCCGCGCGATGCACGATCATCCGCGCCTCATGCCCACTGGCAAAGAAAGGAGGGGAAACCACCAATTATGAAATATCTCGCAATCATCGCACTCGCCACCGCCGCTCTCGGCCTCGGCGCCTGCGCGCACAAGGAGACGCCGCAGCCGGCGCCCGCTTCGCACGGAATGTCGAAGTAATCCCGCCTCGTCCTCGAGGGGAAACCATTTGCAAAGCCAGACCGGTTCACGCCGGTCTGGCTTTTGTATTTTCCGAGAGGCATCTGAAAAATTGGACCAGGGGGGGTCCTCCTCCTCCTCCTCCTCCTCCTCCTGATCTTGATCCTGATCTTGATCTCTGGTTGCGCGCAAGGAGCAAGAGCAAGAGCAGGAGCAAAGAGGGGGGCTACGCCCGACCCGCCGGCACGCTGACAAACGCGCTGTCCCGCAGCAGAAACCGCCACCGCAGATGCGCCGCTTTGGAAATGCCGATGCGCACATCCGCCACCACCTCCACCGGCTCCGCTGGCGCGCGAAAACCAAGCGTCTTCCCCGCGCAAAAATCGCGCCCGTGGTCGCGCCCGTCCGCGCCGAGCGCCAGCGCCAGCTTGCCCGGCCCCGAACAAAGCATGCGCGGATGCGCGAGCTTCGTCTGCCGGTGCGCCAGCCGCCGCCGCGTCATCGCCGCCACCCCGCGCACCGGCTCGATCGCGCGGAAGAGCACAAAGCCATCCTCGCCCCCGCCTTTCACGAGCACATTGAGCAGCCAGTACATGCCGTAGTTGAAATAGACATACGCCGCGCCCGCACGGTGTTTTTCCACAAAGGCCCGCGCCGAGGGCCGCGCGAAAGTGTGGCACGCTTCGTCGTTCACCGCCGCATACGCCTCCGTCTCCACCACGATCCCCGCGCACCCTTTCCACACCAGCTCGCAGCCGATCAGCTCCCGCGCACAGGTCACCGGATCGCGTTGGAAAAAGGCGCGCTCGATCATCACGCAACCATACCCATGCAGGCGAAGACGTCATCCGCGCCGCGCCCTCCGCTCTCCGCCAGCCCCCCGGCCGGCGGCTGGGAGGAAAGGTGAATTGACGGCAGCCGGCGGCGGCAATACGCTGCGCGCGTCCGTCTTTGACCGCGCCAAAGCCGCCTTTCGCCGAGAAAAAAAACACCGTCTTCAAAGGCCAGCAAGCACCTCTCCCACCCGCCACCCATGCCGCCGCCTCCCGCCTCCCGCCTCCTTCTCCCCCTCCTCGCCGCGCTCGGCCTGCTCCTCCCCGCGCCCGCACCCGCCGACGACCCTCCCGCTGCGCCACCCGCACCGGCCACCCCGGCTCCCCCTCCCCGCGAGCCCGTTCCCCCGGCACCCGCCGGACACCTCCTCGACCGGGCGCACGTCCTCCTCCCCGAAGCCGCTGCGCGCCTTAGCGCCCGCCTCACCGCCTCGGCCGCCGCGGACGTGCATGTCTATGTCGTCACCTTCCGTTCCCTCGGAGTGCCACCCTCGCAACAGCATGATCGGCTGCAAGAGCTGTCCAAGGATTATCTCAAAGCCTGGGCCCCGCACCAAGTCGGCGCGGTGATCCTTTTTGACGATGAGGGCGGGCTCATGACCGTGGATCTGAGCCAGGAGACCGACCTGCGGTTCGCCTCCTTCGCCGTGGAGGTCGCTTTGCGGGAGCCTCTGGCCAAGACCCAGGAATCGGGACTGGCCCGGGACAAACTCGAACAGGCCGCGCAAGTCGTCCTGGAGACGCTGGGCCAGCGCCAGGCCAAATGGGCAAAAGACACCCACCGGCAAAGGATCTCCAATCTGATCATGGGTGCAGTCGCCCTCCTCGGCCTCGGCCTCGCCGTCTTCAGCGCGCTCGGCCAGCCGCAGAGCCCAGTTCGGCCCACGCCCAGCCCCGGCGAGAGCCCACCATCCGCCGAGTCCTGAGAGACTTAAATAAAGTTCGGCGGGGCCGGGTAGGGACGGCACTCCGTGCCATCTGCCGGGCGAGCGTGGGCGAGGCGGGAGGCGCTTCGGATGCCGCTCACCTCCCACCCACCGCCTCGCTGCGCTTGCCCCGGACGGCACGGAGTGCCGTCCCTACCGCTGCGGTGCAGCCCGCCTCACGACTTATTTCACAATCACTGAGATTTGAGATGAAACAGTGAGGCGGAATCAGAGCAGGCGGGAGGTCGGCAAGCGGCTCATTCTCCTATCGTTCGTGATGGTCACGAGACCCCTGGCCGAGTAATCGCTGGCAATCAAACGATCCACCACTCCCGGTTCCCGCGTTTCTTCCAATGCATCCAGCACGCTCTGGCCATGCTGGGGTTTGACCAGAGCACTGGTCAGCACTGAGACGAGAGCCGCCCGGGCCTCGTCTTTGGGCACCCCATCATGGTGCTGCAGGGCGAAATACGCTTCGGCAATGACCAGATTGGACACCTCGATCTCCGCCGCCGGATCGCCGGTGAGGACTTTCTCCAAAGCCGCCCCGGCTGTTCATAATCCTTCGCCCGATCTCCGGTGAGCAACCGCACGAAGATGGAGGTATCAATCCCGTAACGCGGCATAATCCTTCGGGGTGTCGCGGAAGATCCCCTTTTCGAATGAGCCGGTTCCACGCCGCAGCCTGCCCTTGAGCGGTGCCAGGCGCTCCGAACGGATCCGAAACGGACGGATGACCCACTCATCCGGCCCGGCACCCGCCACTATTTCCAGACGTGCCCCCGGCTTCAGACGCATCGCTTCCTCCATTGGAAATGTGGCTTGTCGTTTGGCGGTCAGAGTTATTTGCATGGAGGCAGGCTTGGCTTGCCTTACTGCGTTGTCAAATTGAGTAAGATGCGGAGGCGCTTCCATCGGCTCCGCCCAAGCAGGATCACGCGGGAGCGAAGGTCTAATTTCCGACTATAGATCGGGCTGACCCCTGCCCGGAGGATGGTGAAAATGCAGCGGCCCTTGGAAATTTCTTCCCAAGGGCCGCGGAAATGATTCAAAGGATAGGTCGTCTGCCTGAGCTTAGGCCGTCCGATGCAGCCCATGCGGCGGAATCCGATCAAGCCGAGCGCTCCGAGAGCCGGCATGCCGAAAGCGGCAGTAGGAAGCAGGGGTCGTGACACCCGCGCCGCTCCGCAAAAACTCACGAACTCACTTTTACAGCAAGATCGTTACACTCCCGGGCTTTCGGCGACTTTAGGCCACGATCCATTAAGAGAGGGGTTGCACGTTGGCATTTTGGACGGCAGATTTGCTGGCGAAAACCCCAATGCCAGACTACTCCGAACGCCCAAGCCTCCAGGCAGACACCGCACACGGGACAAAATGGCTGATCGGCGGCATCTGCGTCCTCCTTGCCGCCCTTGTCGGTCTCGTCTTCGGCCACACCGTTTGGTTCGAGTTCGTCTATTACGATGATCACGTCAACGTCTTTGAGAATCCGGAAGTCACCAAGGGCCTGACCCTCGCCGGGGTGGCCTACGCGTTCACCCATAGCCAGGTCGGGCACTGGGATCCACTGACCACGATTTCCCACATGTTAGACTGCCAGCTTTTCGGGCTCGAAGCCGGCGGACATCATCTGGGAAATGTGCTGCTCCACGGCGCGGCGGCCATCCTCTTATTTCTAGTCTTGTGGCAGATGACTTCCGCCCTGTGGCGCAGTGCATTCGTGGCCGCGGTCTTTGCCATCCATCCGTTGCGCGTCGAATCCGTCGCATGGGTTACGGAGCGCAAGGATGTCCTCAGCGGCGTGTTCTGCATGCTCACGCTCGCGGCCTATGTCCGCTATGTCCGCCAGCCACACACCACGGCACGTTACCTGGCCGTGGTCGTCCTGTTTGCCCTGGGCCTGATGTCCAAATCCATGCTGGTGACACTGCCTTTCGTGCTTCTGCTGCTCGACTACTGGCCGCTGGGCCGCTTCGCCCCGACTGGATCCCAACAAAGCTTTCGTCCGACCCTCATGGCCTTGGTCCGCGAAAAAATCCCGCTGCTGGCGCTGTCCGCTCTGGCTGCTGTCATTCAGCTCTGGGCCGACCATGAAGCGATCATTGGTTCTGAGAGAATGACCCTGCTGACACGCATCGGCAATGCCTTCGTGTCCTACACCGACTACATCGGCCAGATGTTCTACCCCTCCGGCCTTTCCGTCTTCTATCCGCATCCCGGAAACGCCCTGCCGCTGGGGAAAGCCACCCTCGCGCTCGCCCTGCTCCTCGCCATCTCGGCCACCGCCTATGCCTTGCGGAAAGCGCGGCCCTGGCTCCTCGTTGGCTGGCTGTGGTATCTGGGCATGCTCGTCCCTGTCATCGGCCTCGTGCAGTCCGGCGAGCTGGCCCGGGCCGACCGCTACACCTATCTGCCCCAGATCGGCCTTTACCTGCTGCTGACCTGGACGGCGGCCGATCTTTGCGCCCGCCTGCCTCACCGCTGGCTGTTACTTGGCAGCCTCTCTGCTGGCATCATCACCGCACTGGCCCTCACCGCCCGCCGGCAAACCTTCCACTGGCACGACACCAGGGCTCTCTGGATCAACGCCATAGCCTGCAACCCAAGAAATGTCCTCGCCCATGAACAGTACGCGACCGCGCTCAGCCGGAAAGGCAGCGCTGACGAAGCCATGGCCCAGCACGAAAAGGCCTTGGAAATCGACCCCAACTACGAACCGGCGCATAACAACCTCGGCCTCGCCCTCTTCGAAAAGGGGCGCGTCAGTGAAGCCATCACCCATTACAAAAGAGCCCTGGAAATCAATCCCCGTTACGAGATCGCCCACAACAATCTGGGCACGGCCTTGCTCCAGACCGGGCAGGTGGAGGAGGCGGCCGAGCACTTCAAGAAAGCCATTGAAATCAAACCCGATTTCGCCGGAGCTGAAGCGAACCTCGCCAACACCTGCGTTCGCACAGGGCGGCTGGCCAACGCCGTCTTTCACTATCAAAAGGCCATCGAAATCGACCCCAAGTACGCGAAAGCCCACGGCAATCTCGGAAGCACACTGCTCCAGACCGGGCGACCATGGGAAGCGGTGGCCGAGTTTGAAAAAGCCCTCGAACTCCAGCCGGATTACCATCTCATTCAAAACAACCTGGCCAGGGTGCTGGCCACCCACCCGGATGCCAGTCTCCGCGACGGCCCCCGTGCCGTCGTCCTCGCCGAAGGGGCCAGCAAAGCTGCGGGCGGCAAAAACGCCCTGTTCCTCCGCACCCTCGCCGCCGCCTATGCGGAAGCCGGGCGCTTTACCGACGCCGTCCAGACCGCACAGCACGCCTTGGAGTTACCCGAGGCTCAAGCCGACGCGGGCCAGAGCGCTGCGCTGCGAGCGGAACTGGAACTCTATCAAGCCGGTTCCCCGTTTCACGAGTCCCACTAGCTTCGAGGTTCTGTCTCCACTTATGGCTTGATCTCGTACGCCTCATGGAAAGGCGTCTTGGTTTGATAGAGTCTTATCTGGCTGCGGAGCAGGTCGGCGGCGGAATCGGATTTCAGATCCGTGGAGCGCAAAGCCTTCCCGGCCGTTTCCATGGCCTCGGGGAAACGCCCGGCCTCCGCATACGCGGCGGACAGCGTGCCGAGCACCAGCGGGTCGCCACCGCCCGAGAGCTGATTCGCCCGTTCCGCGAGCGCAACCGCCCTGGCTCCATTGCGCAGCGCGGCCTCCGGACAGGTAGCCAGCACCCATGCCAGGCTTTTCAGCGCCTGGACTTTGCGAGGCTCCATCTCGATGGCCTTTTCAAAGTGGGCCACGGCTTCCCCGACCTGCCGCTTGAGGAGAAAGGCGCCACCGAGGTTATTCTCGATCCCCGCCCGAAAGGGCCGTTCGTGGGTGCCTTCCAGGGCCGTCAAATAATGGGCAATCGCCTCGTCGGTTCGTCCGGTTGCGAGGAGGGCCGAGCCGAGATTGCTCTGGGCTTGCGCGAACCGCGGGTTGATCTCCACAGCCCTTTGAAAATGCACGATGGATTCCGCAGGTTTCCCCCTAGCGAGATAACACATGCCGAGATTGTTATGGGCTCTTTCCGCATTGGGTTTGATTTCCAAGGCCTTCCGGATATGGCCCTCCGCCTCGTCCAACTGTCCGTGCTCGAGAAAATAATGCCCGAGATTGCCGTGGGTAACTTCATTGGGTTCCGTGCAGGCGAGCGCGTGGCTCCACAGCGTGGAGCTATTCCTCCAATACGATGCCTGCACGTTCGCGCGCCAGATCATCGCCATGATCGCCGCCGCCGCCGCCCCACCCAGCACCCAGCGGCGAAGCCGCAGGCCAGCGCATAAGTCCGCGGCCAGCCACGCCAGCGCCAGGGACAGGCCGATGTGCGGCAGGTAGGTGTAGCG
>JAYWEP010000069.1:0-18643 GCA_043779205.1 Chthoniobacter sp.
GTTGTATTGCACCTGCTTGAAGAGTTCGACGATGCGCGCGCCGCGATCGAGGATCGACTTGGTCTTGGCGTCGAGGTCGCTGCCGAACTGCGCGAAGGCTGCCAACTCGCGGAACTGGGCTAAGTCACCTTTGATCTTACCGGCGACTTGTTTCACCGCCTTGATCTGCGCGGCGGAGCCGACACGACTCACAGACAGACCTACGGACACTGCCGGGCGGATGCCCTGGTAGAAAAGGTCGGTTTCGAGATAGATCTGGCCGTCGGTGATGGAAATGACGTTCGTCGGGATGTAGGCCGATACGTCGCCGGCCTGCGTCTCGATGATCGGGAGCGCGGTGACGGAGCCGTTGCCGTTCTTTTCATCGACGCGGGCGCTGCGCTCGAGCAGGCGGCTGTGGAGATAGAAGACGTCGCCGGGATACGCCTCGCGGCCGGACGGGCGCTTGAGGAGGAGCGAGACCTGGCGGTAGGCGACGGCGTGTTTGGAGAGATCGTCATAGACGATGAGCGCGTCCATGCCGTTGTCCATGAACCACTCGCCCATCGCCGCGCCGGAGAACGGGGCGAGATACTGGTTCGTAGCAGTGTCGGACGCGGGAGCGGAGACGATGATGGTGTAAGGCAGCGCGCCGGCGGCTTCGAGGACGGCGAGCGAGCGGGCGATGTTCGAGTTTTTCTGCCCGATGCCGACGTAGATGGAATAGAGCGGGCGGAAGCCGGGCTTGCCTTCGTTGGCTTTGTTGATGCGCGCCTGGTTGATGATCGTGTCGATGGCGATCGTGGTCTTGCCGGTGGCGCGGTCGCCGATGATGAGTTCGCGCTGGCCGCGGCCCACGGGGATCATCGCGTCGATGGCCATGATGCCGGTCTGCACGGGCTGGCTGACGGATTTCCGCTTGATGATGCCGGGCGCGACTTTTTCCACGGGATAGATCGCGGACGCGGTGATCGGGCCTTTGCCATCGACCGGAGCGCCGAGCGTATCGACCACGCGGCCGAGCAACCCTTTGCCCACGGGCACGGAGAGGAGGCGGCCTGTCGTTTTGACTTCGGTGCCTTCGACGATGTGCTTTTCGTCGCCGAGCAGGATGCAGCCGACTTCGCTTTCTTCGAGGTTCAGCGCGAGGCCGTAGAGGCCGCCGGGAAATTCGATCAGCTCGTTGAGCATGACGTCGCTCAGGCCTTCGATGCGGGCGACGCCATCGCCGATCTCACGGACGATGCCGACGTTGGATTTCGTCGTCGTGGTCTTGAGGCCGCTGATTTGGGATTCGAGTTCTTGCAGGATGCTGCTCATGGGAAAGTTGAGTGTTAGGTGTTGAGTGTTGAGTGACGCGTCAGGCGTGCGTCATTTGGGTTTCCAAACGGGCGAGGCGTTCGCGGACGGAGCTGTCGAAAACGTCGCTGCCGATTTTGATGCGGAGCCCGCCGAGGAGTTCGGGCGAGGTTTTGAATTCGGTGGTGAGATCGGCGCCGTAGCGGGCGCGGAGGTTGGCGAGCAGTTGGTCGCTGGTCTTTTTGTCGAGCGGCGTGGCGCTTTCGATGACCGCGTGATGCTTCGCGACCTCCAGCCGGATGAGGTGCTGGTATTCCTTGAGGATGCCGAGAAAGTTGCGCGGCTTGGTCGTGGCGACAATCCTCGCGGCGGCGGCGACTTTCTTTTCGTCGAGGCGACCGCCGGTGAAGCTGCTTTGAAAAAGCTGCTTGGTCAGTTTGCGGGAATCCTTGTCGAGCTTCATGGCGGCGGATCGTTGGACTACGCGGCGACTTCGCGCGCGGCTTCCTCCGAGATGCGCTTTTGATCGTCGGCATTGAGGACTTTGCCGGTGACTTTCGCGGTCGTGCCGATGACGAGGCGACCGACCTCACGCTTGAGTTCGGTGAGCATTTTCGTGTGCTCGAGGGCCGCGGCTTCGCGGGCTTTCGTGAGAATCTGCTCGGCCTCGCCAATCGCGCGCTGCGTCTCCTTTTCCTTCACCGCAGCCGCACTGGCGCGGGCGTCATCGATCATCTTCTGCGCCTCGGTGTTGGCCTTGGTCAGAATCTCCTGATAGCGCTGCTCGGACTCGGCGAGCTGCTGCTTGATTTTCTCGGCGTTGGCCAGGCCGTCGGCGATTTTTTTGCGGCGCTCTTCGAGGACGGTGAGGATCGGCTTGTAGGCGAATTTCTGGAGCAGGAAGGCGACGATGCCGAAGCTCACGATTTGCGAGAAGAAAAGCCACGGGTTCCAGCCGAAGGTTTCGCCGGTGCGCTGGGCGCTTTCGACGAGGCTGTCCACGATGCCGCCTTCCGCGGCGAGGAGAGGAATGTAGGTCATGCGATCGAGAGGTGGGAAAACGAGGGAACCGGGCGCGGGGCCGCGAACGGCCCCGCGCCGACGGAGTTACTTCCCGCCCAGGAACAGGGCGAAGAACACGATGCCTTCGGCGAAGGCGGTGCTCAGGATCGCCTGCACGAGGATCGGAGTGGCGGCGCCGGGATTGCGGCCCACCGCAGTGGAGGCTCCCATGCCGATGAGACCCACGCCGAGCGCCGCGCCGAGCGCTGCGAGACCGACCTGGATGCTACCGCTGATACCTTCCGCGAGGATGATGGGGATGTTCATAATGTTTCTGTTGGTTGCTGCTGTTGTTTTTCCCGGCGATCCCCCGCGGCTTGTCCGCGTTACGACCGCCGAAATTGGTTTCGGTGTGAAAGTCTAGTGATGTCCCTCTTCGTGCTGGCAGATGAGGAGAGTGAAAACGGCGGTGAGAAGCATGAAAACGAGCGCCTGCACGAGTCCGACGAGCACTTCCATGAAGTAGAACGGAATCGGGATTAGGAAGGCCAGCGGCTCGTAAATCCGCGACATGGATTCGAGCATGTTTTCACCGGCAAAGATGTTGCCGAAGAGACGGAAGCTGAGGGACACCGGGCGGAAGATGATCGACACGACTTCCAGCAAACCGACGAGGATGAAGACGAAGACCATCACGACTTTCATCGCGCCTTTGGTTTCACCCTTCGGCCCGAAAAGATGAAGGATGAAGCCGCCGAACCCATTGGCCTGCAGCGCCCACACCGTCCACATGACAAAGAAGATGGAGGACATCGCCAGCGTCAGATTCAGGTCCGCACTCGCCCCGCGGAAAAGCGGGCGGGAGATGTGATCGAGGCCACCCTGCGGGAGCGGCACGCCCCAGCCGATGGTGCCGACGCCGGGGATGAGTCCGCACCAGTTTGTGAACAGGATGAAGATGAAAACCGTCGCGAAAAACCAGAACGTCTTCTTCACGAGCGCATGGCCGATGATGCTTTCGAGAAAGTCGTGCAGGCTCTCCACCATCCATTCCCAGAAATTCTGCGCGCCGTCCGGCACGTCCTTGATTTTCCGCGTCGCATATTGCGCAAAGACGATGATGCCCAAAGCGACGAGCCAAGTGACGAGCATCGAGTTGGTCATTGCCAGCGGCCCGATTTTGTGGGCGTCGGCATCTCCGCCGATTCCCCAGAAAATCGGAGGCGCGTAAGGCGTCAGCCCATGATGCTCAGCCTCCGCGTGGGCGCCGGGTTCCGCGGCGGAAACCATCTCCGGCGTGCCCTCCGCCGCCTGCGCGGAAAAGCCCGCCAGCACCAAGCCCGTCACGAGCGCGATGCACAGCGCGAGCAGGCGCAAGCGCCGACCCGGCAAGGTCGGCAGAAATGTGGAGAAAACGGGGCTGGTCATTTCCAAAATAGGGCGAAGTCGGAAGCGGATGTCGTCGAGGGGTTCGACCGTGAAAAATCACCGCGAGAAGGAGAACTCGCGCACACCCGCTTCGGGCGATGCGACGCCGATAAAACAGCGAACGCAGCGCGGTGGCAAGCCCTTTGTGAAATTTTTCACAAAGTTTTTCATCGGGTGAAAGTCCGTGAACGCTCGGAGACAATTACGAACCGCCGGATCGCCTATTACGGCGCCGTGGTGACTTCCGTCGCGCGCAGGATGGGCTCGTTGTCGTCCTGGAAGACATCGCGGTAAAGCTTTCCGTCGATCAGATCGCTTTGGTTGTCGATTCGACCATACGTGGACTTCTGATTCGCCGTCTGACCGGCCTCATTGGCCACGAAGAAACCCTTTCCGGGCACCGCCACAATGCCCGACAGACACCCTTGGCGGTTGTTGCCATAAGGCGACAGTTCCAGCTCTTCCCACGGCACGCTCAGACTGCCCATGATGTTCAGTTCGTCATCGAGCACCGTGATCGCCCGCTCCGCCCAGCGGGTGACGAGGACGCGCTGCCCATCAATCGCCACGTCCATCGGCCCCTTCACCTCGACCGATTTCAAGTCCTGCCCGCCGGCTTTCATTTTGAAAACTTTGTTCCCCTTCAAATCGACCACCCAGATATTGCCTTTCGCGTCCACTTTCACCCCGCGCAAATCGGTCGCGCCGGGCACTTTGAAAACGCCCGTGCCACCGAATCCGCCAAGCGTCGCCGAACTCAGGTCGTCGCCGTTCTCTTTCAGCACCCAGCGGGACAGCGTCCCGTCATCGCGGTCCGAACCGTAAAGCACCAGCTCGCCGCCCTCGCGCGCCGTCGCCACACTATCGACGGTCCCGGCGGGGATGCGCAGCAGCCGCGTCTCGAGCGCGGCGTCATAGACCTGAATCGCGCTGATGTCGGTGATATAGACGCGCCCCTTGTCATCCGTCGCGATGCCTTTCGCCAGCACCCCCGGCAGCAGCGCCACCGTCGCCCGCTCGAAATCCGCCACATCGATCTGAATGCGGCGCACCTCCCCCGCATTGTTGAGGCTGTGGTGATAGCCCGCGTAGAGGTATTTGCCGTCCGGCGAAATCGCCAGCCCGCGATTGTGGCGCGGCGAGATTTTCTGCGGGTGGCCGAAGACGGTGCGGCTGTTATCGATGAGATACTGCACCGTCCATTTGTAGGCATCGCCCGCGGCGGCAGGCCGTGCGCTGAGCAAAAGTCCCGCGAGGATGGCGAGGGCGGTGCGCGTGGCGGCGGAGCATGGATTCTTCAGGCGGAATGGGGGCATCGAAGTGGGATGAGAAAGGAAATCCCGCGGGTGGGCTCGCGGGGCGAAATTCGCGGGCGGAAAATGTCGGTTGGGCGGGTGGTTGTCAACGATGTCAGCAGTATTGCGGACAAAATCACCGGAAATATTCCGCCAGTCGGGTGCGAAGAGTCGCCCGGAGGAGCGTGGGATCGAGACTCCGGGCGGCTTCCGGCGGGCGGATGCGACCGCGCCGGACGAGCAGATGCTGCAGCTCGCGCGTCGTCTTTTCGACCGCGAATCTTTCCACCGCCACCTGCCGGGCGCGCGTGGCGAAGCCCCCGGCGAGCGCCGGCTCGCGCAGGAGTTTTTCCATCGCGGCGGCGAGGGCCGGCGGATCGTTCGGCGGCGTGAGCAGCCCCGTCTGGCCTTCATCCACCATCTCCGGCACGCCGGCGACGCGGGTGGAGATCACGGGCGTTCCGCAGGCCATCGCCTCCATGATTACAGTCGGCAGATTGTCGCTGCCGCCGCCGGCCTCGACCACGCAGGCGAGCACGAAAAGCTCCGCCTCCGCGAGCCTCCGCCGCACTTCCGCTTGCGGGCGCGGGCCGGTCAGCTTCACGACCTCGCCGAGCTGCGCCGCGTCGATCTGCGCCTGCAACTCCCGCTCCAGCGGCCCGCCGCCGACGATCGCGCACTCAAACGCCACCCCCCGCCCGCGCAGCAGCGCGCACGCGGCGATCAAGTCGCCGAAGCCTTTTTTTTCCACATAGCGCCCCACGGAAAGAATCCGCGGCACCGCACCCGCCGCGGTGCGGGGCGGAAAGCCATCCATCGCAATGCCATTGAACACGCGAAATACTTTGCCCTGCGCGCCCGGATGTTTCCCCTCCATCCAGCGCCGCGCATGATCCGTCTCAGTCACGACGAACCGCGCCTCGCGCACCAGGTCGGCATTGGAAACCGGAAAGTCCGTTTCGCAGAAAATGTCGTTCGCGTGCCCGGTGAAACTGTAGCTCACGCCGAACAGCCGCCGCAGCCACCACGCCGTCCGCGCCGCGACCCCGCCGAAGTGCGCATGCACATGCCGCACCCCGCGCGCCCGCAGCCGCGGCGCGAGCCAGATCGCCTCGAAAATGCGCTGCGAATCCCGCTCCGCGCGGTGCCGCGAGATCGCCCGCCGCGCCCGCCACGACAGCTTTCCCGCCGCGCGCTGCGCATCCACCTCGGCGCGCAGCGTCTTTTCCTCCGGCAGGTAGAAAACCTCCGCGTTCATCTCCGCCGTGAGATCCACCGGATCATCCGGCCGCCGGATCGAGACCAGCCACGGCTCCATCCCGCGCCGCACCATCTCCGCCGCTTCGCGATAGACGAAGGTCTGCACGAAGGAAGGGAAGCGCTCAAAGAGATAGGCGAAGGAGTTCACGTCATTTTCCCATCCTGCGCGCCTCATCATAAAACCCCTCCAGCCGCTCAATCGCCCGCCCCTGCTCAAACTCCTCCCGCACCGCACGGGCGGCGGCCTGCCCGAGGATGTAGAGGAAATCCGCCTCCGCCGTGACGTGCTGCATCGCCGCGAAAAGCGCCGCGTCATCGCGCTCCGGCACGAGCAGGCCGGTGCGCTCGTGCGTCACCGCCTCGGGGATGCCGCCGTGCGTCGTCGCGAGCACCGGCAGGCCGGTCGCCATCGCTTCGAGCATCGAGTTCGGCACGCCCTCCTGGTTTTGATCCGGCGGCATTTCGCTCGGGTGGAGGAAAACGTGGGAGCGCGCATACAGCGCCGCCAAATCCCCTTGCGAAAGAAACCCGCGCAGCTCCACCGCGTCGCGCAGCCCGAGTTCGCCGATCATCGCCTCCAGCTCCGTTTTCATCGGCCCGTCACCGGCGATGCGAAACTTCGCCTTCGGATGCAGCGCATGGAATTTCGCGAACGCGCGGAGCGCCGTGCCCAGCCCCTTTTTCGCCACCAGCCGGCACGCCTGCACGAAGCGCCACGAGCCATCCGCCGGCATCGGCCGCTGCTGAAAAGGAAACTGCTCCAGCGGGATGCCCGTGCGATTGAGCCGTAGTTTTTCCCGCGGACAGCCCCATTTTTCCAAAGCCGCAAACAGCGACCGCGAGCGCGCCAGCACCAGCGGCACCGTCTGCAGCAGCGCGCGCATCTGCCCGTCGTAGCCCTCCTGCTGCGGACGCTCCTGAATGTCCATCCCGTGAAACGACACCACGCACGGCTTTTTCCACTCCTGCACGAGCGGCAGCAGATGCACGCCCGTGTGCCCGAAATAAATGTGCATCAAATCCGCCGGCCGCCGCTCCAGCAGTTTCAAAATAACCTGCAACTCCCCGCGGTAATAGACCGGCGGCTTGCCCGCGACATACTTCAGCCAAAAGCGTTTCGCGAAATTCTTCCGCGCCCGCGGCAGCACCTCGATGTCCCCAAACGGAAACTCCCCCTCGCCCTTCCGCTCCCGCGCGACCACGAAAGTCGCGTAGCGCCGCAGCCCCGTCACCTGCCGGTAAATGTGGAGCATCTCCGGCTTGAGAAAAGTCGTGCAATAGCTGGCCACGACAGGTTTCACGGATGGCTCGGAGATTTCGGGCATGCGCCGCGGACTGTCCTCAATCCCGCGCCGCCTTGTCGAGGCTCGTTGACACATCCGGCGCCGCACCTTAAACACCGCGGATGTCTTTTTCCCCAGCCCGCCGCGCCCGCGGATTCACCCTCATCGAGCTGCTCGTCGTCATTGCCGTCATCGCCGTCCTCGCCGCGCTGCTCTTTCCGGGACTGGCCGCCGCGCTCGAGAATTCCCGGCGCACCAACTGCCTCAGCAACGGGCGGCAGCTCCTCGCCGGCGTCATCGCCTACTGCACGGAAAATGACGGCAACCTGCCCTACTCGAATCAGGGCACCGCGGCCGATGGGTGGCTCTATGCAAAAGGGTCGGCCATGACCGATCCGAAGGACCTCGAGGGCGGCCAGATCTGGCCCTATGTCAAGACGGTGAAAGTCTATACCTGTCCGTCGGACAAACCGAGCGCGGCGCAGCTCGCGCTCCGCCCGCAAAGGCTCTCCAGCTATTGCATGAACCGGGCGGTGAATTTTTACGATCCCGCGCACGAACCGCCCGTCGCGAAAATCGGGCAGTTTCCGGCCACCGCCATCTGCCTCTGGGAGCAGGACGAAAAGCCGGATGGCAGTAAATTCATCGACGGCTCCGGCGATCCCGACCTCGCCAAAACCACCAGCCTGCGGCACACCGATGGCATGATCGCGGTCTCATTCGACGGCCATGCGGAATGGCTGAAAAAGAAGGATATCGCCGACGAGAAAAAGAAGGACGGTCCCGACGGAACCCCGACCGGCCCCAATCGGTTTTGGTGCAATCCGGCCAGCACCAACGGCCACCAATAACCCCGTCTCCCCGGACGGGCGCTACCCGCCCGCAACTTCCAAGACCAGCTCGCCGATCCGCGCCTTGAGCGGCTCGATCCCCTCGCCCGACTGCGCCGAAATCGGGAAAATCTCCAGCTTCTTGTAGCGGCCTTTGAAGGTTTTCAACTGCTCCTTCGCGTCGGCCAGATCCATTTTGTTGGCCACCACGATCCACGGGCGCTCGCTCAGCTTCGGGTCATAAAGATCGAGTTCCTTCCGCAGCTTTTGCAGGTCGTCCAGCGGCTCGCGCCCCTCGCTCCCCGCCATGTCCACGACAAAGACCAGCAGCTTGCACCGCACGATGTGCCGCAGGAAATCATGCCCCAACCCCACATCCGCATGCGCCCCCTCGATCAGCCCCGGAATGTCCGCCACCGTCATCCGCCGGTACCCCGGCATCTCCACCACGCCGATGTGCGGCGTCAGCGTCGTGAATGGATACGACGCCACCTTCGGATGCGCCGCCGAGATTTTTCCCAGCAGCGTGGACTTCCCCGCGTTCGGATAACCCACCAGCCCCGCGTCCGCGATCTTCCGCAGCTCCAGGTAAAAGTAACCCTGCTCCCCCGGCGCACCCTCCGTGTACTGCGTCGGCGCCTGATTGCGCGAGCTCTTGAAATGCACGTTCCCGATCCCGCCCTTCCCCCCCGCGCAAAGCACGAATTCCTGCCCCACCACCGTCAGATCCGCGATCATCTCCAGCTCGTCGGGATTGATCGGCGCTTTCTTGTCGCGTTTCGTTTTCTCCGCGCCCTCCGGCGTCTTGGAAAAATCCACATACATCGCCCCCGCGCCGTGCTCCACATCGGGATCGGCGTCCTCCGTCGTATCCTCATCCGGCAGCCGATAGACAATCGTCCCCGCCGGCACCGGCACGATCCGATCCGGCGCGCTCTTGCCAAAACACTGCCGCGACCCTCCACGATCACCGTCCTTCGCCTTCACGATCGGCTCGTAAAAAAACGGCGTCAGATTGTCCTGATGCGTATCCGCCCGCAGAACCACCGAACCCCCGCGCCCGCCGTCGCCACCATCCGGCCCACCCTTCGGCACAAACGATTCCCGCCGAAACGAGGCACTGCCATCCCCGCCGTCGCCGGCTTTGGCAAAGATTCTGATATGATCGACAAACATGGCGTTTTTTTGAAGGGCGCAGAGATTCGCAGACTTCCCCCGAAACGCAACCCACCGCTCATCGTGCCGCGTCTGTAGGGGAAGCTGACAGCTTCCCCTACAGACGCGCACGCGACCCCACGAGCCAACCGCAATCCCACCCTCTTTCCGAGCGACCCCTCGGCGTTCGCCGCTACTCCGCCTTCGCTGCCGGTTTGGTCACCGGCGCAAACTTCACCCCACGCGCCGCCGCCTCACGTTCACGCTCGCGGATGAAGTCCATGAACTTCCGCACGTCATAACCGGACTTACGGGCGAGTTCATCGCGCGTGTGGCGGATTTCGGTGAGAATCGGGTTCGGCTGCATGGGATTCATAGTGGCAGGAGTTCTTCCGGTGTGCAAATCACCGGACAAGTCAGCCCACGCTCCGCACAGGCGCGCTCAATGCGCCGGATGAGATGCGGGTTGTTGATGTGTTTGCAATTCCACGTCAGCAGAAAATCCACCGCGTGAACGGCAGAGAAAGCGATATGCGCCGCACGATGCTGCTCGCCGCGCTCCCCACGATTCGGCGGTAAAATGTTCGCGTCCTCGCCAAAATTCTCATATTTCACGGCGCGATGAGCAACCCGTCCACGCCGAAAAACCCACTTGCCGAAGTATTCGGCTTTCCTCCCACGGATATGAGCGAAACGGCGAAGCGCCATCGTGAAAAGCGCCTTTGTCCGTTCAACAATTGCGTTCCCAACTGCACCAAAGACAAAGCCCAAAACCCGTTGGGTGTTTGTAGCGTCGTTGATGCCGGTGAAATCGTCATCACCTGTCCCACTCGCTTCCGGCAGGAATGGCGGATCACGGATGACGCCGCAGAGTTCTTTTTCCCCGCTGGAACCAATTGGACTACGCTAACGGAAGTTCGCCTCAAAGACGCCGACGGGAAGTCCGCAGGCAATATTGATGTCGTCCTCTGCGCGTATGACGATGCCGGGCATGTCACCGACTTTGGCGCACTCGAAGTGCAGGCCGTCTATATTTCCGGCAACGTCCGCGACCCATTTACCTATTACATGACCGACCCCGCGGGTCGCGGCAACATGGATTGGTCGCGCCAGCCGAAGTATCCCGGACCCGACTACGTCTCATCTTCGCGCAAGCGTCTCGCTCCACAGCTTCTCTTCAAGGGCGGCATACTCCACGCTTGGAAAAAAAAGAGCGCTGTTGCGCTCAATAAGGGCTTTTTCGCGACGCTTCCGACCATGCCCGAGGTCGCCAAAGAGGAAGCCGAGATCGCTTGGGTCATTTACGACATCAAGCCATCCGCTATCGCGGGTATCCATCATCAGTTGGTGCGCGAACGGGTCGTCTATACGCGTTTCGAGCCAGCCTTGAATCAGATCACTAAGGCTCGCCCCGGCCAGTTGGGTACATTCCTCAAGCATCTTCAGACCAAAATGGACGCCAAGTTGGAAAACCCTCCCGAGACGCAGACCATCCAAAGCCCTTTCGGGGACTAAGCCATGTCTCAGTTGCTACTCCTTCCGGGGTTGGAACCCGATGAAAGTGACAAGCCGGTCAACGTGTCATCTGTGCCCCAACTTAGCCCGTTTCGCTACCCCGGCGGGAAGACGTGGCTGGTTCCGTTATTTCGACGCTGGATTGCGAGCCTGCCGGAACGCCCGAAAACCGTCATTGAGCCGTTCGCCGGCGGCGGGATTATCAGCCTAACTGCGGCATTCGAGGGGTTGGCGAAGAAAGTCGTGATGGTGGAATTGGATCGGAGAGTCAGCGCCGTATGGCAAACCATCCTGAACGGCGGTGCGGAACTTCTCGCGCAACGCATCCTGCATTTTGATCTCAGCATCGAATCTGCCCGCGCGGAGTTCCTGAAAGAACCGACAACAACTTTTGACCTCGCCTTCCAAACTCTAGTGCAGAACCGCACCGCGCACGGCGGGATTCTTGCCGAAGGAGCGGGAGTGATTAAGACCGGGGAGAAGGGCCGTGGTATCCAATCGAGATGGTATCCGCAGACAATCGCCCGCCGCATTACGAGCATCGCCCATGTCGCGGAGCGCATTGCCTTCATCGAAGGCGATGCCTTCGAGGTGATGATGCGACACCAACGCTCCTCATGTGCAGTGTTCTTCATAGACCCGCCTTACACTGCCGGCGGCAAGCGCGCCGGCTCACGTCTCTACACCCACAGCGAGATCGACCACGAACGCCTCTTCGCTCTTTGCGAGCGGCTGGAAGGCGACTTCCTCCTCACCTATGACAACGCCGAGGAAGTCCGCGCGCTTGCTCGCCGACATGGCTTCGACAGTCGTCCAGTAGCAATGAAGAACACCCACCACGCTGAAATGCGGGAACTACTCATCGGACGTAATCTCGCGTGGGTCGATGCCCCGTCCCTCGTCCGCGAAGAATCCGGCAAAGCAGCGTTGAACGAGATTGCTCCGCGCAAGCTCGTGCGCTACGTCTCCAAGCGAACTTCTAAAAAGTCCGGTTGATCTTTCCCTTCGTTCGGAAGTTAAGCGCTTTATTGGGGAGAAACCGTGCGTCCCGAGGCGATCATTCGATCCATCTCTTGGCGTAAAATAGGTAAAACGAACTCCTTATCCTCCTTGCTCAGTTCTTCCGCCAAATCAAGAAAAGGTCTAAGCGTTTCCTTATCCACGAGGGCTGGATTGCGACCTAGCCAAACCAAAAGCTGCTCTAAATTGACGATCTCAAGCCACTCTGCAAAGCGCCGCATTTGTTGAACCATCGGTTCGGTAAGAAATTCTTTTAGGCGCGCCGAATCAGCCTTGCGCCGTAAGTGTTCCCACTCACAAAAACGCAAATAACGAGGAATTGCCGAATCCAACAATGATGAGCACAAGACTAACCGTGCCTGATCAACCTTGGGTTTTTCTGCATCAGGAACCAAAAGACTGCGCAAGTCTTCTGCTCGCTGAGAAGCCAGTGCGCAGGACTCTTCATATTGCGCTCGGGCATCTTGTAGGTTTCGTAATGTCTCACCGGCGAGCTTGATAGTTTCTTCCTTAAACTTCAGGGCTTCTTCTTTCAGTTTATGTATCTCGTTGTGTAGCTTGCGATGCTCTTCAACCTTCTTGAGGTGCTCGACTAACCAACCGATAGCTAAAAAAATCGAAATGCCCCAGCCGGGTATCCACGCAGGAAAATGTTCAGCAGCGTTTTGAGTTGCTGCAGCGGCCTCCTGAGCCAGCAATATCATGAATCGGGCTTCCAGTTGACGACGGTATCCTTCAAATCTTTCATCGCCCGGTCCGTGTTATCTGAAGCCGCAGCTTTCTGCATGAGTTCAGGGCGAGTGAGCTTCGTACTTTCCGTGAGAGCTTCCAAAGCGCGCTCATAGTTTGTGCCTGTCGCCTTATCGAAGGTGCTGATAAGTCGCTCGGTTTCGACTTCATTTAGATCTCGATTGATTAAGGAGCCGGCAGCTTTTTTAAGCGCCGTGCGGAGTTCAGAATTTGTAGCCATATTGTGATTCGTTTGTCGTTTGTTTCGTAGGGTAAATAGAAGTGCAGGAAAACACTAAACGCTATGGCTTCGGTGGCGTAGTGCCGCCTGCTGGCGTCGCGGGCTTCTTCTCCCGCTTCGGGGCGCGTTCGATGTGGCTGGCGCTGTCCCAGGCGCGGAGTTGGTCGGGGTTGCGGGCGTATTTGTTGTGGATGATGGCGTCGAGGTAGTTGACCTCTTTCATGCCGGCGGTGATGAGGCGGCCGATGGCGGCGGTGCTGGCGACGCCGGTGCTGTCGTCGCTCTGGGTGGAGTCGCGGGCGTCGTCGATGGCCTGGCGGTCGTCGGCGAGATTGGTAACGAAATCGGCGGGGAGTTCGTGGGCGACGAACTTGGCGATGAGCGCGGCTTTGGCGGCTTTCTGCGGGGCGGTGTCGGTGGGGGTGGCTTGGAACTGGGCGAGGAAGGCGTCGGCAGTCGTTTTCAAGCCGGCCTGCGAGGGTCTGTCGGGCGGGCGGAAGGTGTCGGCGAAACCCGGCTCGTCCTGCGCGATGGCGGCGGCGGTGCGGGTGATGTTTTGGAGGTCGAGGCGGAGGGCGTCGAAGAGGACTTCGAGGGCGGTGCTGCCGCCGCCCACTTGCCCGGCCTTGGCGTCGTCGAGGTCGCTGATGATTTTGCCGATATTGGCGAAGCGTTTCCTGGCTTCGCCGCCAGCGGCGAAGTCGGCGGTGTTGTCGGTGCCAAAGGTTTGGACGCGGCCAAACATGTCGTAGCGGCGGGTTTCGCGGTCGTTCATAGGGAGGAGCGGGTTTCTAGGGTTGACGTTTCAGTGGAAGACTGACCAAGCGGCGCGGAGCATGCGGGGATGGGCGGTTTTTGCCAAGGAGGAAAACGCGCGTCGAAAGTGGCTCATGCACAGGGACAAGCGCATACGTTTTGGCGAAGCTCACACGCACGAAGGCTCGGTTGACACGTTCCAAGGCGGGATTTGCACCTGCCAAGGCTCGATTTGCACGCGCCAAGGCTCCGCTCGCACGCTCCAAGGTGAAGCTGACACGTTCCAAGGCTGGCTCGACACAGGCCAGCGCCCCGCTCGCACGCGCCAATGTGCATCGCGCACGCGCCAAGGCCCGTCTCGCATTGGCGAAAGTGCGGCTCGCACGCGCCAGCGCGCGGCGCGCAGCGCCCTCGGCTCGGCGGACACGCGCCACGGTGCGGCGCGCATCCGCCACGGCGGCGCTGCACGCGAAGAAGGTGCGCGTGCCGCGTCTGTAGGGGAAGCTGACAGCTTCCCCTACAGGCGCGCACGCGACCGCACGAGCCGCTCATACAAGCCCTGCACCTGCCGCGCGATCGCCGCCCAACTGAACTTCTCTTCCGCGCGCTTGCGCCCCGCCTTGCCAAAGCGCGCGCGCATTTCCGGGTCGGCCATGAGTTCATTGATCCGCGCCGCCAAATCGCGCGAAAACTGATCCGGATTCACCGGCGCAAACGGGCTCTCCTTCATCTGCTCCAGCGGGACGAGGTAGCCCGTCTCGCCATGCACCACGACCTCCTTGATCCCGCCCACCGCACTCGCCACCACCGCCGTCTCGCACGCCATCGCCTCCAGATTGATGATCCCAAACGGCTCATAAATCGACGGGCAGCAGAACACCGCCGCGTGCGAGTACAGCTCGTACACCGTCGCCTTGTTCACCATCTCCTCGATCCAGATCACCCCCGCGCGCTGCGCCGTCGCCTCCGCGACCGCGGCCTTCATTTCCGCCGCGATCTCGGGCGTGTCCGGCGCACCGGCGCAGAGCACGATTTGAAAGCCGGGGTCGAGATACTTGATCGCGTTCACCAGATGCACGATGCCCTTCTGCCGCGTGATCCGCCCCACGAAGAGCACGAACGGCGTCCGCGGATCGACCCCGTATTTTTCCAGCGCCGCCGTCGTCGTGATCTTCCGGTACTCCGCGAGATCAATCCCGTTATAGATCACCTCCACGCGCTCCTCCGGCACATTGAAAAGCCGCAGCACATCCGCCTTTGTCTCCGCGCTCACCGCGATGACCGCGTCCGCCATTTCCATCGCGGTCTTTTCCACCCAGCAGGAAAAATCATAGCCGCCGCCGAGCTGCTCGCGCTTCCACGGACGCAGCGGCTCCAGCGAATGCACGGTGAGCACCATTGGGATGCCATAGTTCAGCTTCGCCATGATCCCACCGAGATGCGTGTACCACGTATGCAAATGCACGATGTCCGCATCAATCGCCGTCGTATTCCAATCCAAACACCGCTGCACCGCGCCGAAGACCGAGTGCAGATTTTTCGGCGCAGTATAAGTGCTCGCGTCGAGCCCAAACCCCGTCGCCTTCAACGCCGCCGTATCCACCCGAAACTCGCGCGCGTCCTTCCCATAACACCGCACCTCCACCTCCATCAGCTTCGCCAACTCCCGCGACAGATAATCCACATGCACCCCAGCCCCGCCGTAGATCGTGGGCGGATATTCGTTGGTGAGAAAAAGTGTTTTCATGCGCGGGGCGTTCTTGTGCCCGGCATGCCGCCGCGAGTCCAGCACCGCGTTTGCTCTTTCAAATCCCCGTCTTATCCGAGCACGAACGGCTCGCTATGATGTTCGCGCGACTCGCGGCTCAAGCGTTCCTCGAATGGAATCTGAGTTGGATACCAAGCCGCGCGGTTCATCCACCATTCGATCGCCACATCCGTCGGAGGCCACGGCGGAGGCAGATCGGGAATATCGGTGGGCAGGTCGAGATCAAGGTCAATGTTGCGGGTGTCCATACGGCGGAAGGTTCTTGAGTTTCCCGTAGATTCCAGGCGGACCGTAGCGAAGGCAAGTCGCTTCCAAATCAGCCTCCGTACAGCGGCCTGGATTGAGGCGAAGAAGCTCGACAACATCCGCAAGGTCACGCGCTGTCCGATGCTGGTTTTTGGACGCATGCAATTTCAAGGCGATGAGATGCGTGAAGGCCGGCACGCGCAGCGTCGCAGTCCCAAAAGCATGCTCCTCCCCAGCGGCCCACAATCGCTCAAAGGTCTGCTCATTGACCCGGCCTATATCCAAGACCGGCTCCGCACCCGGCCCCGTTCGGAAGCGCCCGAACTGCCCCATTTGTCCTTGCTCCTCAAAGCCCTGCGTCACGAGGTAGTCGCGCAAGCGCCCGTAGTTTGATTCCGCGAGCATGAAGTCGAAGTCGATGGTCTGCCGCGTGTAGCGGTACACATGCAGCGCATGACCGCCGACGAGGAGGACGGGAACACCACTTTCCGCGAGAAGCTGAAAAGGCGTCTTCATTCCGAATGGAGCGGCCTAGAAAAAGATCGGGATGATCAGAATCGCCACGATGTTCACGACCTTGATCATCGGGTTGATCGCGGGGCCGCTGGTGTCCTTGTAGGGATCGCCCACGGTGTCGCCGGTGACGGCGGCTTTGTGCGCCTCGCTGCCTTTGCCGCCGTGGTGGCCTTCCTCGATGTATTTCTTCGCGTTGTCCCATGCGCCCCCGGAGCTGGTCATTGAAATGCCCATGAACAGGCCCGTGACGATGCTCCCCACGAGCACGCCGCCGAGCATCTTCGCACCCTCCGCACCGAAGGAACCCACGAGCACGACCGCGACCACGGGGATGAGCGCGGGGACGATCATTTCTTTCAAAGCCGCCTTCGTCACGATGTCCACGCACGTCCCGTAATCCGGCGTGTCCTCGCCTTTCAAAATGCCCGGATGCAGCGCGAGCTGGCGGCGCACTTCGGTGACGACCGCGCCCGCCGCGCGTCCGACGGCGTTCATGGAAAACGCGGAGAATAAGTAGGGCAGCAGGCCGCCGAGGAAGAGGCCGATGATGACCTTTGGATCTTTGAGCGAAAACGAGAGCACGTTTTCGATCTGCGCGGCGTTGAGATGCAGGTGGCTCGCGGAACTTTCGAGGTGGTGTTTCAAGTCCACGAAATACGAGCCAAAGAGCACGATGGCCGCGAGCCCGGCGGACGCGATGGCGTAGCCTTTCGTCACCGCTTTCATGGTGTTGCCCACGGCGTCGAGGTCGTCGGTGATCGCGCGCACTTCCTTCGGCAGACCGCTCATCACGGCGATGCCGCCGGCGTTGTCGGTGATCGGCCCGAAGGCATCGAGCGAGATGATGATGCCGGCCATCGAGAGCATCGCCATGACCGCGACCGAGATGCCGTAGAGCCCCGCCGCGCCGTAGCTCAGCCAGATGCTCGCGGCGATGCAGGCCACCGGCAGCGCCGTCGCGTGCATGCCCATGCCGAGGCCGGCGATGATGTTCGTGGCGTGGCCGGTCACGCTCGCCGCGGCGATCTTGCGCACGGGCGAGTAGTCGGTGGAGGTGTAGTAGTTCGTGATGAGCACCGCCGCGCCCGTCATCAGCAGGCCAATGACCGACGCAAAATAAATGCTGCCCGCGCTGTAGGTCGCGTCGCCGAGCCCGAGCACGTCATGCACGACGAGCCCGTCGGGAAACATCGCCCGCGTCACCGGCCAGAAAATCGCCGCGCAAATCGCCGCGCTCACGAGCACGCCACCCATCAGCGCATTGCCCGGCTTCACCGTGGTCACGTTCACGAAAACGATGCCCGCAATCGACGCGAGAATCGCCAGCCCGCCGAGCACGAACGGATACACCACCGGCGCACCCAGGCCCGAGGTCAGCGCGCCCACGAGCACCGTGCCGATGAGCGAAACCGCGTAGGTTTCAAACACATCCGCCGCCATGCCCGCGCAGTCGCCCACGTTGTCGCCCACGTTGTCGGCAATGGTCGCGGCGTTGCGCGGGTCGTCTTCGGGGATGCCCGCTTCGACTTTGCCGACGAGGTCGGCGCCGACGTCGGCGGCTTTGGTGAAGATGCCGCCACCGACTCGCAGAAACAAGGCGAGGAGAGAGCCACCGAAACCGAAGCCGATGAGGATGGCCGAGCTGGTGTTCTGGAAGATCATGATGATGATCGTGGCGCCGAGCAGGCCGAGGCCGACAGTGAACATGCCGGCCACGCCGCCCGTGCGGAAGGCCACGCTGAGAGCCTTGGGCATCGAACCGGTCTTGGCCGCGGCGGCGGTGCGCACGTTGCCTCGGGTGGCCAGGTTCATGCCGATGTAGCCGGTAAGGCCCGAGAGCAGGCCGCCGGCGATAAACGCCAGCGTTCGGAAGAGGCCGGAGGCGGCGAAGCTGAGGGCTACGCCGCCGCCTTCGGGACGCACGATCTTGGTCGAGGTGACGAACACCACGACAGCCAGAGGAATCAGAATGACGCCCACAGTGCGGAACTGTCGCTTCAGGTAGGCCTGAGCGCCGTCTTGGATCGCCTTGGCGATCTCGATCATTTTCGGCGTGCCCTTATCTTCGGCGAGAACAAGCTTCATGAGGAACAAACCGACGGCGAGGGCCAATAGTGCTGATGCGGCGGCGAGGATCAACACGACCCACTCCCCCCCGTGCAACGCGAAGCTCTGATACCCCCCTTCGGCGGCGAGGATGGCGAGGTTCATGCTGATTTCTCCTTGATGCTCGTTGGTGTTGGTTGGGTAGAAAGATGGGTGTTCAGGCCGTCGACCGCTTCGGTCTCGGGCCGTCCGGGGCTGTCGTGGACGAACTCGAG
>JAYWEP010000070.1:0-17418 GCA_043779205.1 Chthoniobacter sp.
GGTCGAGTTGCGCGGTGAGGGCGGCGGCGATGAGGCTGTCCACGGTGATGTGCTCGCGGGCGGCGAGGTCGCGGGCCTGGCGGGCGATGGTTTCGGGCAGTTCGATGTGGAGCGTCATGGCGCGGGAATCATCGGTGCGAACTCGCGCGGCGACAAGACCTCGATGCCGAGTGCGCGGGCCGGTGTGAGATGGCGGAGGTTGTGGGTGACGATGCGGCGGGCGGCGGAATCGTAGGCGAGCTGGACGAGCGGTTCGTCGTCCGGGTCAGGTAGAATCGGGAGCCAGCCGGGGGCGAGTTGCCATTCCTCGCCGCGGGCGCAGATGGCGTCGAGGAGCGCATCCACGTCGGCGAAGGTGAGGCCGAGTTCCGCCGCGTGGCACTTGAGGATTTCCTCGTATTCGTGGACGAGGTGGTTGCTGAGGACGGCTGTCCAGCGGCCTTGGCGGAGGGCGGTGAAAACGTCGAACGACCAGCCGAGACGGGAACGGAACGCGGAGTCGAGGACGTTCGTATCCATGACGGCGCGGAGCATGGGCGGAGGCTATGGGGTTGTGGCCTTGCTTCCAGCGGCGAAGTCGGTGGCGTTGTCTTTTCCGAATGTCTGGACGCGGCCAAACATATCGTAGCGGCGAGTTTCGCGGTCGTTCATGTTGAGCGTCGTGTTGGTGAGTTTTTGCTGCGGGAGTGGACGCGCGGAAAATGGCGAGGCGCGCGCTTTCTGCCAAGCCGCAAGTGGCGCGCTCGCGGGAAAGCGGGTGTGATTAAAAGTGGAACCAAAAAGCAGCCCGCTCCCGACGCATCGGGATTCGCGGCTGCCGTAGCGCGATTCCCGCGACGATGCTTGAGCCGCGCGGGCGGGAAGTGATACTTTCCGCGCCGTGAGCCAGCTCATCACCATCGAAACGAGCATCCCGAGTTTCTACCACGAGACGCAGGCGGCGGGGCCGTTTCAGACGATGCGGGAGTGGACGCGCGAATGGTGGGACATCGCGCGGTTGCGGGATGAGTTGGTGACTTCGCTCGCGGTGAACGAGGCGCGTTGACAGGGGTGATTTCCAGCGGCACGCTGCGGGCATGAGCACTATCGTCGAAGCAGATGAGACGGGGACGCTGCGCTTGCCGGCGGCGTTGCTGCCGCATCCGGGGCCGCATCGGCGCTATCGGGTGGCGGCGGGGAATGGGCGGGTGGTGGTGGATGAGGCGGCTGCGGAGCCGAGGAAGCCGACGGGCTTTGTGCGGAAGTGGGGCGGCTCGGCGAAGAAGATCGCGGATGAGGGCGATGCGTGGCTGGCCCGCATCAACGAGAAACACCTGCGCTGAAGGTGAGGGTGCTGCTCGATGCGAATGTGGTGCTGGATTGCCTGGTGCTGGAGCCGACGGGGCGGAGGAGGGGAAAAGCGGGGGATGGTGGATGGGCGAGCACACGCCCTGGGAACCCGGGAGAAAAAACGAACAAGCCATGGAAGGGCGACACACGTTGTTGCGCCCTTTCAGGGCTGGGTCTGTCCCGATCTGTTACCCAGGGCGTTGCCCTGGGCTGGCTTGTCTGCGGGCCTTTGGCCCTCCACCGCTCAGGGCGCGCGACGCGGCGATGGAGCGCGTTTTTCATGCGGCAGAAGCTGGATTCGGCGGGGCGATCTCACCGCGTCGCAGCCAGACGAAAAGGACGGGCGTGATGATGAGGATGTGAACGAGGCTGCTGAGCATTCCGCCGATGACGGGGACGGCGATGGGCTTCATTACTTCGGCGCCGGTGCGGGTGCTCCAGAGGATCGGCAGGAGGCTGGCGATGATGGTGGCGACGGTCATCACCTTGGGACGCAAGCGGAGATACGCGCCGTCTTTGGCCGACTGGATGAGGTCGGCGAAAGTGAAGGCGGCGCCGCGTTCGCGTTTGGCCCGCTGGAGCGCTTCTTCGAGATAGACGACCATGACGACGCCGGTCTGGATGGCGGTGCCAAAGAGCGCGATGTAGCCGACCCACACGGCAACGCTGAACGGGATGCCCATGAGCCATTGCAGGATGACGCCGCCGCTCATGGCGAAGGGCACGGCGAGGAGGACGTGGGCGGCGTCGCCGGCGCGGCGATAGACGAGCGTGAGGAGGAGGAAGATGATGACGAGCACCGCGGGAATGATGACGCGCAGGGTGGCGGCGGCGCGGAGCTGGTTCTCGTATTCGCCGGAGTATTCGACGGTGATTCCGCGGGGCAGGCGGGGGACGATTTCGCGCGCGACGCGGGCTTTCACTTCCTCGACGAAGGAGCCGAGGTCGCGCAGTTGCGGGTCCACGTTGGCCTGCACGAAGGCGCGGAGCCGGCCGTTCTCGCTGGCGATTTCGCTGGGTCCTTCCACGCGCCGGATGGTGGCGACCTGGCCGAGCGGAATGACTTTGCCGGTGGCGCTGGTGATGAGCAGGTCTTTGATGCGTTCGATGTCCTCGCGCTCGCTGCGTTGCAGCCGGAGCTGGACGGCAGCGCGATTGCCGCCCTCGAGAATGGTGCCGGCTTCCGCGCCGCCGAGTCCGGTCTCGACGATGTCCAGCACGTCGCGCGCGCGGAGGCCGTGGCGCGCGATGGCGTCGCGGTCGGGCTCGATTTCAAGGTGCGGCTTGCCTTGCACGCGGCTGCTGGCGACGCCCGTGGCTCCGCGCACTTCGCGGACGAGTTTCTCGACTTCAAAAGCCCACGTCTGCAGTTCGTCGAGATGCGCGCCGAAGAGCTTCACGCCGAGCTGCGCGCGGATGCCGGTGCTCGTCATCAGCACACGGCCTTCGATGGGCTGGAGAAAGCCGGGAACGCTGCCGGGCACTTGCTTCAGCGCCTCGGTCAGTTCGCACACGAGGCTTTGGCGGGTGACGCCCGCACGCCATTGGCTCTCGGGTTTGAGGGTGATGGTCGTCTCGATCATCTCGGTCGGCGCGGGGTCGGTCGCGGTATCGGCGCGTCCGAGTTTGCCCACCGCGCACTGCACTTCCGGGAAGCTGGCGAAGACGCGATCCTGCCACGCCATGACGCGCTTCACTTCGCTGAGCGAGGTGGCGGGAACGAGCGTGGGCATGAAGAGCAGGCTGCCTTCATTAAGCGGCGGCATGAACTCCCGGCCCATGCCGCGGGCGATGCTTTGCGCCCGCGGAGAAGCCGCGAGCCGCGCCTGCCATGAGCGCGGGAGGCCGAAGGCGAGGACGAGCGAAGAGACGAGAATGACGCCGGCCAGGGCGAGGACGGTTTTTGGCCTCCGCAACGCGAAGTCCAGCGCGGGCTCGTAGATGCGGAGCAGCGGACGCATCACGACATTGCGCTCCTCGCGGTGAAATGGGCCGCGCATGAGCAGCGTGCAGAGCGCCGGCACGAGGGTGACGGAGAGCACGGCTGCGCCGAACATGGCGAAGGTCTTGGCGAAGGCGAGCGGGTGAAAAAGCCGGCCCTCCTGCCCGGTGAGCCAGAAGACGGGGACGAACGCGCAGATGATGATCGCCATCGCGAAAAAGATGGGCCGTCCCACCTGCGTGGCGGCGGAGAGCACGACATCGGAGCGCTCATCGGCGGTGAGCGGGCGACCGCGTTCCTGCTCGGCCTGAGCGCAGCGCCGGAGGACGTTTTCCGTGAGCACGATCGCGCCATCCACGAGCACGCCGATGGCAATGGCGATGCCCGCGAGGCTCATGATATTCGACGTGAGCCCGAAGTGTTTCATGCCGATGAACGAGACCAGAATCGAAACCGGCAGCGGCAGCGTGACGATGAGGATGCTGCGGAAGTGCCACAGGAAAATGATGTGCGCGAGGATGACGAGAATGACCTCCTCGATGAGCGCGAGCTTCAGCGTGGCGACGCTGCGGTCGATGAGTTCGCTGCGGTCGTAAAAGGGTTTGATCGTCACGCCGTCGGGAAGGCTCGGCTGAAGCTGCGCGATCTTTTCCTTCACCCGGCGGATGACCTCGCGCGCGTTTTCACCCGTGCGCATGACCACGGTGCCGCCCACGATTTCGTGGCCGCCGATATCGAGCACGCCGCGCCGGAAGTCCCCGCCGATTTCCACGCGGGCGACCTCCTTGAGCTGGATGGGCACGCCGCCTTTCTCGATGAGCACGATCTTCTCGATGTCGCTCACGCCGCGCAGCAGTCCGACCCCGCGCACGACAAACTCCATGCCGTTTTCCTCGGTGGTCTTTCCGCCGACGTTGAGGTTGCTCTCGGTCACGGCCGTCATGACCATGTTCATCGTCACGCCGACGGCCCGCATTTTGGCGGAGTCCACCTCGATCTGGTATTGCTTCACGAAGCCGCCGACGCTGCCGACTTCCGCGACGCCGGGCACGCTGTTGAGCTGGTAGCGGATGAACCAGTCCTGCAACGAACGCAGCTCGCCGAGATCGGCGCCGCTCTTCGCATCGAGATAGTATTGGAAGACCCAGCCGAGGCCCGTGGCATCCGGCCCGAGCGTCGGCTCAACGCCGGGAGGAAGCTTGCGGCCGAGATAGTTCAGCCGCTCCAGCACCCGCTGACGTGCGAGGGCGCTGTCGATTTCATCCGCGAAAATGAGGGTGATGAGCGAGAAGCCGAACATCGAAGTCGCGCGCACCGTCTTCACTCCGGCAAGGCCTTGGAGATTGAGCGACAAGGGCTGCGTGACCTGCGTCTCGACTTCCTGCGGACTGCGCCCCGTCCAGTCGGCAAAGACGATGACTTGGTTTTCGCTCAGGTCCGGGATCGCATCCACGGGCGTCGTGAGCACCGCGCGGATGCCAAAGGCGACCACGCAAATCGTCAGGCAAGCGACCGCGAAACGGTTGCGCATCGACCACTCGATGAGCCGCGCGATCATGGGTTCGCGTTGTTGTTTAGCTGCGCCTGTCCATCAATGAGCATGTTCCCGCTCGTGACGACGCGCTCACCTTCCTTCAAGCCATCGAGCACCTCCCAGTCTTCATCCCCCTTGCGCCCGAGCTTCACGCTGCGCTGCTCATAGACGCCGGGCTGCTTTTCGACATAAACGCACGGCGTCTTGCCCGGCCACAGGACCGCCGTGCGCGCGACCGTGAGCACCTCGGGCGCTTCCAACTCGATCACCCCCTCGGCAAAGGTGTTGTTCTTAATGCGCCGCTCCGGGTTTTCGAGCACCACGCGCACTCTCGCGGAGCGCGTGGCTTCATCGAGATTCGGGCTGATCGAGCTAACTCGCGCCTTGAGGATTTGCCCCGCAAGCGAAGGTGTTTGGACACTGACGATCTGCCCGACCTGGATGAACGGCAGGTCTGGTTCAAACGCGGGGAACACGAACCACATCCTAGTGAAGTCAGCGATCTCGAAGAGCTTCTCGCCTTCCTTCACATACTGCCCTTCGCTCACATAACTCTTCACGATGGTGCCGGTGAGCGGCGCGAGGATGCCGAAGTATAGGTCATCCGGCTGGCGGGTCGGAATGGTCGCGATCTGCTCCCACACGAGTCCGTATTGAAGCAGCCTCATCTTTGCCGGCTCCGCAGCCTCGGCACTTTGTGCCAGCGCGGTTTTGTATTCGTTCGCCGCAGCCAGCAGTGTGCGACTGAAGATCGTCGCGAGTGGCTGCCGCCGCGTCACCTTATCCCCCTCGCAACTCATCGCCAACCCATCGATCCGCCCCTCCACCGGCGCACTGATGATGCCGTGGCGCGATTCGTCTTCGCCGATCATGCCCGCCACGCGCAACGTCCGCGCGAGCCGCTGCTTTTTCACTTCGGCAGTCTGCACGCCGATGACATTCGGACTTCCCGCGGGCAGCATGACGATGTCGCTCGCCGCGTGATCGAAGTTCTTCCCCCCCTCGTAAATGGGCACAAGGTCCATGCCGCAAACCGTGCATTGGCCCGGCTTGTCCGACTTCACCCACGGATGCATCGGGCTCTGGTAGAGCAGCACCCTGCGCCCTTCCGCAGCGTCATGCGTCGCGGTAACCCCCGCCGGGTGTCGCAACAGGATCGCACCATACCAGCCACACGCCGCAGCGATGATGGCAATGACAAGGTAGCCGGGTTTCATAGGTTAGAGCCAATCATGCAGTTGGGGCGCTCGGCGGGAGAGAGCACCGAAGGTGCGAAAGCAAGCCAGCCCAGGGCAACGCCCTGGGAACCCCGGAGAAAAACGAACAAGCCCTGAAAGGGCGATACACGTTGTGTCGCCCTTTCAGGGCTGGGTGCTTTTTCTGCGTGCCACCCAGGGCGTTGCCCTGGGCTGGCTTGTCGCCGGGCCTTTGGCCCTCCGAGGAGAAGTGGATTCGGCATGCATGACAGGCTTTAGGAATGCCGCGCCATCCGTCGCAAAAGCGAAGGCGTGCAACGCCATTCGGATGGCTCACGGAATCGCGGGAATCTTCACCCGGTAAAAGCCTTTGGGCTGCGCGAGGCGCGTCGCAGCCGTCTCAGTGAAGATTGCAGAGGCGCCGTTGCTGGTAACCGAGCCGATGTCTGTCCAACTGCTGGTGGTCATGTCGGCGGAGTATTGCAGCGTGTAAGTCGTGCCGACAGTGGATTTGAACTGAAGGCTGATGTCGCTGTTGGCTCCCGTGCGGGTAAAGCTCGCGATGGCGAGGTCTTCCACCGCGCTGTTCACCACCAGGAACTGCCCCATCATCCCGCCATCCTCGTGCTGGAGGAAGTGGCAGTGGAACATGAAGGGGTTCGTGTTACTCGCGAAGTCGTCGAATTTGGCGATGACGTCCACGGTTTCACCCTTGGGGACATAGAGCGTGTCTTTCCAGCCGGACTCGTAAGTCGCCGCGAGTCCCGTCGTCGAAACCTGACCAGATGTAGGACTGCGGGCGATGATGTTGAACTTGATGTCGTGAATGTGGATGGAGTGGCCGAAAATCGCGCCCGCATTATTCGAGATGCTCCACTTCTCAATCGCGTTCAAAGCGATGGTGTGATTGAACAACGTCGGCGTGTAGCTGATGTTGTTGAACGTGAACTCCGAGCCGCCGTTGCCGCCGGTGAGCGTGATGGCGCGAGTATTGGTGACGTTGGCATTCGTCCAGTAAGTCTGAGGAACGAGTGTCGCGGGAAGCGCGGTGATCGGACTCGCGGTGGCGGCGGCGACATTGATGTGCAGGATGTTGAAATCCGTGTTGTTGAGCAGGCTGCCGTTGACGGGGCCGGCATTGCCCGTGGGCGTCGTGGGGTTGCCTTCCTGACCGGGGAATCCGAAGACCTGGCCGGAGTTGTAGGCTTTCAGTTCAAAGGATGAACCGAGCGTGTCGTTGCCGAGATACACCATGATCTCCACGCGCTCACCGACCATGAGTTTCACTCTTGTGACAGCCACCGGCGCATCCAGCAGGCCCTGGTCATTGGCGATGACGTAGAAGGTCCGGTTGTCACTGAAGCCCAGATTGTAACCTCGGGCGACTTCGGCATTGAGGATGCGCATGCGCACGTATTGCTTCGGCAGGCTGACTTGCGGCGTGAGCGTTCCATTGACGAGCATGTAGTCGCCGTAGTTGTCCACGAGGTGGTCATACGAGAACTGATTGCTGGTGAGGAATCGGCGGCTGGTCAGCGCCAGCGGGATGTCATCGACGCCGTAGGTTCTCGGCAGTCCGAGCGCCGCTTCTTGCGGATCACGCACGATGATAAAGCCCCCTGCGCCTTTCACGAGCTGCTCCATCGTGGTGCCGTGCAGATGCGGATGATACCAATAGGTGGCCGCGTCATTTTTCACGGTCCAACTCGGCGACCAAGTAGTGCCTGCGGGGACGGTCTGGTGCGGGCCGCCGTCCATGATCGCGGGGATGTGGAAGCCGTGCCAATGCATGGTGGTGGTGTCGATGAGGTTGTTGGTTACATTCATCTGCACGGCATCGCCCTTATTCATGATCAAGGTCGGGCCCCACATGAGCGCGCCATTGTAAGCATAGGTCGTGGTCGCTGCACCCGTGCGGAACTGCTTGGTCTTTTGGTTGAGCGATAGGTTGAAGGTGGTGCCCGAGATCGTGTCGGGAATAATCAACGGGTTGTAAGTCTGAGCGGCGGTGAGCGTGACCGTCACTGCGGCAGATGTGACCGAGGTGCCCGAGCTATTCGTCGCGGTGGCCGTGATCGAATTGGTGCCGAAACCGAGTGGCACCGTCGCCGTCCATGTGGCAAACCCATTGGCGCTGGTCGCTGCGACGTTGTTCACCTTCACCGAAGTCGCGCCGGAGCTTGTGCCGGATACCGCGATGGTCGCGGTCGCCGTCGATGTGCCGGTCGCCGGGCTGGTGATGACGACCGTCGGGGCTGATGTGTCCTGCGTGGAGAAGACCGTGTTGCTATAGGTCGAGGAGCCGATGCTGTTGGTGGCAATGACACGGTAGTAATAGGTCACGCCGCCGGTCAGGCTGTTGAAACCGGCGGTGGGGCTGGTGACGGTCTGGGAGGCCAGAAGGCTGGTGGAAAAGTTGGCGCTGGAAGCTATCTCCAACGTGTAACTCGTAGCACCCGACACAGCGGGCCACGTCAGCGTGATGGTGGTGCCCGCCGTGACGGTCGCCAGCGTGGGCAAGACCGGCGCGGCGGGTGCGCTCGTGGCATTGACCGTCAGGCTGACGGCACGGGTGGTGTTGCCGTTGGCATTCGTGCTGTTGGTGAAGGTGATCGTGTCGCTGTAGCTGGCGGCGGTGAGGCTGTTCGCGGCGGTGTTGATCGTGGCGGAAACAGTGGTGCTGGCTCCGGCTGCGAGGGTGCCGCTGGAGGCGGAGAGCGTGAGCCAAGCGGCAGTCTTGCCCGCGGTCCAACTCATCGTGCCGGTGCCGCTATTCGTGAGCGTGTAGGTCGCGCTCGATGGCGAGAACGCTCCGCCGGCATTGCCGCTGGAAGTGAGGCCTGTGGCCGGTGTGACGGCGAGCACAGGCGTGGCAGTGCCCACCGTATAGGACGCGGAACTGCTGGTCGTGGTTGCGCTGTTACTGTCCGTCGCGGCGACGGTGTAGGTCACGGTGGTGCCCGTAGTTTGTGCCGGAATCTGCGCGCCATAGACGCCGTCGCCAGCAGCGCCATCGTTGTGCAACCCATCGTCGATCATGCTGAGTGTCACCGCCGCGCTGCCGGTGGTCGTGACTACTTTGATGTCATCAATTTGGACGCTCGGCGCGGTGGGGCCACCCACGCCGTTGCCGATGAATTGGAAGCGCATCTTCAACGTGCTGACCCGCTCCGCGGCGAGCAGGTCGTAGTGAAAGACGCTGAGATAGCCGTGAACGCTGCCGGTGAGTTCGCTCAGGCGCGTGGTCCAAGTGGTGCCATCGGTGGAGAGCTGAAATGTCCAGCCCAGCCCAGCGGTGAGATTCGTCGTGGCGACCCAAAACTCGACATACCCCGTCGTGCCCACCGCATTGATCGCGTTGGTCGTTGTGACCATCGTTTGCGTGGCCGTGGCAGAGCCTTTGTTCATATCAAGGCCGCATGGATTGCCGGTCCCGTGGTTGGCCGCCGTCGTCTGTTTCACATTACCCGCGCCACCTCCCGTGTTGGTGATCGTCCACGGATTGATCGCGCCAGTGCCGTCCCATCCCGCCAGGGCGGCGGTTGCCGTCGCTGCCATCGTCTCGGTGAAGACGGTGCTCGTGGTGGGTGTGCCGCCGCCGCTATAGGTCAACTGCGCTGTCGAGATCGTCGCACCCGAGCCCGCTTGGATCGTCGCATTGACCCATGGGCTATCGAGATTCGTCGGCGAAGCAGGAGTCGTCGCGATGGCGGTGATCGTCGGCAGTGTGGCGGCGGCAGTGACCGTGAGCAGGAAGCTCGTGCTCGTCGTGAATGCGCCGTCGGTCACATTGACGGTGATCGTGGAGGTGCCGGTCTGGCCTGTGGCCGGGGTGACGGTGACCGTGCGGCTGGCCCCGGCGCCGCCGAGGACGACATTCGCAGCGGGCACGAGCGTGGTGTTGGAAGAGCCGCCGGTGACGGTGAGGATCGTGGGTGACATTTCCGCATCGCCGACGGTGAAGGCGATGGCACTCGTCGCGGTGTTCTGCACGGTGCTTCGGTTCGCGATGGTGCTGATCGTCGGCGCGGTGTTGAAAGTGGCGAGCTGCGTGACGAGCGTGTTGTAGGCGGTCTGCCGCGCGGTCGTCATCGCGGCCACGCCGCCGGCGAGGAGGTTCGTGGCTTCATAGGGATCGGCCAGCAGATCGTAGAACTCATCCGTCGTCAGATTCACGCCCGCCGCCTTGCGGATGAGCTTGTATTGGCTGTTGCGCAGGCATCGGCCGCCCAGCGTGGGGAAGGCGATGTCAAACTCCTCGCCATAGATGAGCGTGGAATGCGTGGTGGCCGTGTTATTCAAAACCGGCAGGAGGCTCTGCGAATCAATCGTCACACCCGCCGGCACGGTGGCCGCGACGTTGATGCCCGCGAGTTCGAGGATGGTCGAGTAAAGGTCCACGAAATGCGTGAGCACGTCGGTGGTGCGTCCCGGTGAAACGACATCGGGTCCGCGAATGATCAACGGCACACGGATGCCGCCTTCGTAAAGCGATGCCTTGCTGTGGCTGGCGGAATACGGCGACTGGATCACCGGCGTGTCCGTGCCGTTGTCGCCGATGAAGATGACATCGGTCTTCGCAAGATCCACCGATGCGAGCAGGCGGCCCATCTCCGTGTCCATGGCCTGAATGATGGCGTCGAAATAGTTGCGGGGATTCGCCGCGATGTCGGCGCTGGTGCCGCTGAGCGAAGTATAAGGAGCCGTGATGAGACTGGTCGGCGGCAGTTGATAAAGTGGCGCCGTTGAAACGACGTGCGGCGCGTTGAAGGCGACGGTGGCGAACCACGGCTTGCCCGCGGTCGTCTGCGTGTTGATGAACGACACGGCGTCGTTCACCTGATCGGTGGTGGAGTAAACGGTCGAGGTCAGCGTCGTCGTGCCGCCCGGGGTGCCGTCGGTGATCACCTTCGGCCAGCTATAATAGTCCGCGACCTGGCCCGCTAGATAGCCCGCGAACGCAGGCCAGCCGCCGATTGCTCCCGGTGCGGTGTTGCCTCCGCCGAGGTGCCATTTGCCGATATGCTTGAGCTGGTATCCGAGCGCGCTGTTGGCTGCGAACGCACGGGGCAAGGTGAACTCTGTCGCCTGCAAAAAGTTATTGGACGAGCCGGCAACGACGTTGCCTGTATCCGTGCGATAGCCGAACCGCCCGGTGAGAATGCACGAGCGCGAGGGCGAACAGACCGTGTAAGTGTAGGCGTGGTTGAACTGCACACCATTCGCCGCGAGCGACGCGATGTTCGGAGTCGGCGGGAACTGCCCGGTGCCGCTGTTGTTCAATAGACTGGAGTAGAGCGAAAGGGCATCAATGCCTAAGTCGTCCGCGATGATGAGCAGGATGTTCGGCGGAGTCACCGTGATGGTGAAGGTCGCGCTCGTCGTGGTCGTGCCATTGCTCACCGTGACGGTGATCGTGGCTGTGCCGACCTGCCCGCTGGCCGGAGTCACCATGACGGTGCGGCTCGCTCCGCTGCCGCCGAAGACAATGTTCGCGACTGGTACGAGCGTCACATTGCTCGAACTCGCGCTGACCGTAAGGCTCGCCGCCGGAGTCACCGCATCACCGACGGTGAACGTCAGCGCAGTCGTCGCATTGTTCTTCATCGTCGTCGCGTTCGTGATGCTGGTGATGGTCGGAGGCGCGGTCGTCGTGGCCGAAGCCGTGCGCACGGCAAAGACGGGATAGCTCGAAGTCTTCGCTTCATAGCTGATGATGCCTTGCGAATTGCGCGTCGGGCCATTCGCCGCGAGCACCGAAGTATTGATGCCAAACTCGACGAGCCACGCGCGGGTCGTGGTGTTATTCAGCGAGGTCGAGGACCAGTAAGCTGTCGGGGGGACCAGCGCCTTTAGCGTGAGGCCCGAGCCAGCGACGATCCCCGTGCCGCTGCTCACGGTGAATGTGGTCGCGTTCGTGACAGTGGCGACCGTGGGTGGTGTGGCCGTGGGGAGGTAAGTGCCCGCGATGTCCGCGGTGTCCACGAGCGGCATTCCGGCGAGCAGGCCGGTCGTGTCGGCGCAGGTGATCGTCGTGCCGCCGGCGGTCGTGATGCAACCCGTGAGCGTCTTCGCAAACATCGTGCGATTGATGCTCGGCTTGATGCCCGTCGCGCTCGTCGCGGTGGTGAGCGTGTAATCGGTGAGCGTCTGGAGTTCCTTCACGTTTGGCAGCCGCCAGTCGCTGAATCCGCCGAGCGAAAGATTTTCCGCATAGCTCAGCGCCGCGTCCCACGTCGTGCTCGCGCCGGGGAGCTGCGTCCACATGAGGCCCATGTCGAGATCGGTGATCGTGCCATCGCCGTTGTTGAGATAGTTGTGGCCGTTCGTCGGCTTCGCGCCGCGCACGTAGCGCGCGCTGTAACGCAGCACACCGCCCGCGCTGATCGTCTCCGACTTCGGCTTGCCGCCGAGTCCGCCGCCCGCGTTCGAGCACCACACATTCGTCGTGCTGCTGCCATAGATGTCGCTCGTCCACCAATAGTCCGCCGCGCCGACGGAGTTATTCGGAAAGTAAGTGGGGTTGAGCGCGGGGTTTCCGTTGTTGTGATTGAAGATGCTGAACAGCTCGCTCGGCGTGGGCAGCCGCCAGTCGGTGAAGCCGCCGGTCGCGATGCCCGCGGCATTAGTTACCGCGGTGTCCCAAGTGGATTCGCCGTTGTCCGTCTTCTGCCACATGAGTCCCGTCACGCTGTCCGTGATCGTGCCGTTGCCGTTATCCGTGAAGGTCTGCGGATTGATCGTATAGTCCGCGTCCTCGCCGAAGGTCGCGGTGGTGTCGAGTGTCTGGCTCGTGTCGGGCAATTTCACCTGGCTCGCTGCGGCCATGCCGTAAGCGGCGAGCCGGTTGCCCGCGGCGCTGCCGGCGATCGGCGTGTAAGTCAGGGTCGTCGTCGCGGCAGCCAATCGCCACGTCACCGTCATTGTCTTGGGATTCACGTTGCGGTTAATCTTCCAGCATTCGTCATAGCTCGTGCCGCTGATGCTCACGCGCATGAGATACGAATCCGCCGACGCCGTGCCGCTGACATTTTCGATCAGATTCCCCGAGCCGTCCGTCGTGAGCGCGACGGGATTTTTGAACGCAATGATGGACGCGCCGCTCACCGGCACCGCCGTATAGCCGCCCGTGCCCGATGCGCGGATCGGGCCGACTTCCGGCTGGCCATCCACCTGTCCGCCGAAGTTCACCACGGTGCCGTGGAAGTTGCTCATCAGATACGGCGACTGCGGCGTGCCGTACGGGTGCGTGCCGTCCACCGTCGTCGTGCCAATCGCGTGATAATGATAGCCCCAGCCGCTGCCGATGTCGTGCCCACCGTCCGCATCGAGCGTCTGCCGCGCCGTGCCGTCCGGCTCGACGAAGCCGTAAATCGGATAGCCATCGAGCGCCCACGCGACAGGCTTGTCATTGCTCAGCACGCCGCCAAACGCGCTCTGCAGATGCGTCGGGATGATGTGATAGTGATAGTCGTCCGCGAGTCCGCAGTGACCGCCATACGCATCGAGTTCGCCGATCGCATAGGAGACCGCGCCGGTGTTGTTCTTGGGATTGAAAATCGCGATCCCATTCGCGGCGATGGCCACTGCGCCGCGCTGAAAATTTCCCGCCGAGATCGGAATGGGCGAAGCCGACGGCACCGGCACGAGCGGCAGCCGCCAATAATTCGGCTGCCCGTAGCCGAGCGAGCTGGTGCTGTTTTCCGGGTTCGTCGTGTTCGCAAAATACGACGCAGGCACGGGGATCTGCTGCTGCCACGACGTGATGCCCACCATGAGATTCGGCATCATCGCATTGTCCGGCATGTTGTCCGACTCCTCGTAGAAAGTCGTGCCGTCCCAGTAGTAGCGCACCCGCGGCTTGAACGGCGCGAACGAAGCCGCCATCAGCGCGCCATTGCCCGTGGGTGCTTGAAACAAGGCCAGCGCGCCAAAGGTCAGGCTGCTCATGCCCAAGGACATCGGGCTCAGCGCTGCGCTCGCCAGCAAGGGCCTTCGCTGCGGTGCCTGGGCCTGCGGCCACGCCCATGCGGATCTGGCCTTTCGGCTGTCCACTCCGGGACGCGACGGCTGTTCCTTGAACCACACCGGCTCACTTACATTTGACGTCAGGGAAGGACGTTTAATCTGGTGGGCAAGATAACGAGCGGCCATCTCCTCAATCGAGCGACGGGTGGGCGCGGGAGCCCGGTCTGCGCCGAGGACGAGTTCCACGAATTCCCTGGGAGGCTGCGCCGGGAAGCCGTAGAGCGGGGCGGTGGCCCCCCCGTGGGGCGCGCCGATGTCGTGAGCGGAACCGGCGATCGAGCCCGCTAGGGTCAGGGCCAGCACTAATGAGGGGGAGTTGATTTTCATGAAAGGAAGCGGATGGGACGGAGGAGTGTCCCGAACCGTAAGTCCACAATGTCAGCAATCCGTCCGAATGGGGCCGGAGAATTGTAATGGAATCGTAAATGTGCGCACTGCGGGTCTCCGGGCAGACTAAGCTGCGCCTCACTTCACCATGTCACCGAGCGCTCCATCCTCCGCACCAAAACCCCGCGAGGGGCTGCGCGTGCTGGTCATCGATGACGACGAAGATCTCTGCCAGCTCACGGCCGATTACCTCGCGCCGCTCGGCTTTCACGTCGAGGCGGCGCACACCGGCGAGCAAGGCGCAGAGCGCGCGACGGCCGAGCCGTGGCACGCGGTGATCCTCGATGTGATGCTGCCGGATGTGAACGGCTTCGACGTGCTGCGGCGCATCCGCGCAAAGTCGAAAGTGCCGGTGCTCATGCTCACCGGGCGCGGCGAGGAATTGGACCGCGTCGTCGGCCTCGAACTCGGCGCGGACGATTATCTGCCGAAGACTTTTTCCTCCCGCGAACTGCTCGCGCGGCTGCGCGCCGCCGTGCGGCGCGCGGGCTGGGTGGCGGAGAGCGCGGCGCCGTCGCCGATGCGCGAGGTCGTCGCGGGGCCGCTCCGCATTTACCCCGAGACGCACACGGCGGCGCTGGGCGACAAGGCGCTCGCGCTCACGCGCACGGAGTTCGAGCTGCTGCTCGCGCTGGCGCGCGCAAAGGGACGCGTGAAGTCGCGCGACCAGCTTCTCGATGAGTTGCGCGGGAGCGAGTGGGAGGTGTTCGACCGCGCGATCGACATGCACATTTCCATGCTCCGCAAAAAGCTCGGCGACGACCCGAAGGAGCCGCGCTTCATCAAGACCGTGCGCGGCGTGGGCTACATGCTCGTGATCCCGGAAAGCTGACGCCATGCCCCTCCGCATCCCGCTCTATGGCAAGGTGCTGTTCTGGTTCTTCGTGAACCTCGCGCTCGTCGCCGTGCTCGGCGGCGTGTTTGTGGGAATGCAATTCCGCCTCGGGCTGGACTGGCTGCTCGCCGGGCAGGCGCGGCAGCGACTGGAAGCCATGGGCGAAGTCATTGCCGGCGAGCTGCGCGACCAGCCGAAGTCGGTCTGGGATGAAGTGCTCGCGCGCTTCCAAACGGCGCACGGCGTCAGCTTCACGATCTTTCGCAACGACGGCCTGCAAGCCGCGGGCGGGCCACTGCAGCCGCCGCCGGCCGTGATGGGAAAATTGCGCGACCGGCGAGGCCCGCCTCCGCAAGCGCAGCCACCGCGGCGCGACGACCGTCGGCCACGCGACGACCGTCCTCCGCGAGACGAGAGGCGCGATGGCGGGCCGCCTCCGGCGCGCGCGGAATTCATGCTCCGGGCGGGAACTCCGGCGCGTTACTGGGTGGGTATTCACATCGGTCTCACCGATACCAACCCGCCGGATCCGCGCCCCGTCACGCTCCTCATCATGTCCGACCGCATCACCGGCGGCGGCTTGTTCTTCGACCCCTTGCCGTGGCTCGCGCTCGGCGGCGCGGCGCTCGTGCTGTCGGCGCTGGTCTGGCTGCCCATTGTCGGCGGCATCACCCGCGCGATCCGCCGCGTGAACACCGCCGCGCGCAGCATCGCCGAAGGCCGCTTCGAGGTGCGCGTGCCCGAAAAGCGCCGCGATGAACTCGGAGAACTCGGCGGCTCCGTGAACGCGATGGCCGCGCAACTCGGCCACCTCGTCGAGCGCCAGCGCCGCCTCACCGCCGATGTCGCCCACGAACTCTGCTCGCCCATCGCCCGGATGCAGCGCGCCCTGGGCATCATCGAGCAGCGCGCCACACCGGAACAAACCGGCTACCTTCAAAAACTCGACGGCGAACTCCAGCACATGGCCCGCCTCGTCGAGGAAGTGCTCTCCTTTTCCAAAACCGCCACGCTCGCCGCGCTCGCCGCGCCCGAGGATTTTTCGCTGGCCGATCTCATCGCGGAAGTCGTCGCCCGCGAAGCCGCCGACGCCCGCGTGGAAAACCACATCCCTCCCGGACTCCGCATCCACACCATCCACGAAGCCCTCGACCGCGCGCTTTCCAACATCCTCCGCAACGCCGTCCGCTACGCCGCCCACGCCGGCCCCATAGAAATCCACGCGCACGCCGCCGCCGCCGCCGTGGAGATCACCGTCCGCGACCACGGCCCCGGCGTCCCCGCCGAAGCCCTGGAGAAAATCTTCGAGCCCTTCTACCGCCCCGAAGCCGCCCGCCAGCGAACGACCGGCGGCACCGGCCTCGGCCTCGCGATCGTGAAGCGGTGCATCGAAGCGTGCCACGGAACGGCGACCGCAATGCCCGCCGCACCGTCGGGCCTGAAGATCGTCATCCGGCTTCCGCGCAAAACCTGACTCACCGCGCCGCGCCACCCTGCGGCCCCCGGCGAGCTGCACGGCGAGGCGCCGGGCCATCTCAGATTGCTGCGCGAGTTCGTCTTTGGTTTCGGAAATATCCGCGCTCAGGTGGTGGAGCGCGCGCGCCGGTGCTCCACTTGATGAGCTTTGCTTTTGACAAAGCCACGCTGGTGCAGCCGGCGCACGGATTTGTCGCTGGTGCCGATGACTTCGGCGACTTCCTTCACCGTGAAGAATTCTTTTTCGCGCTTCCCGTTTTCGAGGAGAGAATGCGGCCGGCTTGACGGCGCAAACCTGATCGTGTCGTATTCGCTCCACACCATGAGCGACGCCCTCGATTTCGGTGAAACCTTGCGGGCCAGACGGATGGCCCAGGTGGAGAACGATCCCACCTTCTCCCTGCGCCAAGTCGCCGGGCGCGTGGGCATCGAGCCTTCCTACCTGAGCAAGATCGAGCGCGGGGAGGAGCCGCCTCCGGGCGAACAGACCATCCGCCGTCTGGTCGGGGAGCTGGGTGAAAACCCCGATGCGCTGCTGGCGCTGGCCGGGAAGGTTTCGAGCGATCTGCTCGAAATCATCCGCGAACGTCCCACCGTGGTCGCGGAACTCCTGCGCGCGATGCGGGGCCTGTCCGCCAAACGCGTCTCCGCCATCTCCCGCCAGATCCGCGATGGCGACTGGTGAGCCCTT
>JAYWEP010000071.1:0-11347 GCA_043779205.1 Chthoniobacter sp.
CGCCGAGGTGAGCCAGCTCTGGCGGAAGCTGGTGAAGCTGTTTCACCCCGACCGCTGCGCGCACGAGCCGGAGAAGCAGGAGACGTATCACAAGCTGACCGCCGCGATCGACCACGCGAAGGATCACGGCGAGCTGGCCGCGCTGCGCCGCATCGCGGAAGACCCGCACGGCTTCATCCTGCGGCAAGGCTGGGCGGCGCTCGACTTGGGCGAGGAGCGCGAGCTCGCGCAACTGCGCCGGCTGTGGGAGAGCCTCGAGCTGGAAATCCTCCGCGTGCTGGAGGCGGGCCATGCGCTCAAGGAGAGCCCCGATGACGAGCTGCACCGGCTGACGACGCAGACGAGACGGTGCGGAGGCAGGTCGAGAGCTTGGAGAAGGAGTTGAGGCTGCTGGAAAGCGAAGCGGCGGAGCTGGCGAAGGAAATCGAGGAACTCACGGGCGAGGCGGTGCCGGGGATCGGGTAGAGGTCGCGACATGCACGCCTGCACGGGTCAAGTCCGCGCCCGCGATGCCGGTTGCGACGCCCGGCGAAGCGTGGCATTTCCTGCGCATCCTATGTTCAAATCCGACGTCTTCGATCGCGCGAACAGCGCCGGCGATGAGATCAGCGCCTCGCTTTACAACTTCATCATCGGGGCCGTGCTGCTGTGGGGTTTCTTCCTCACGGGGGTCATCCAGCACCAGTGCGCCAATATCCAGTTCGGCTGGCCGCTGATGATCGGGTATTTCGTTTCGTCCCTCGCCGGCTTCGCGCTGTCGCGGTCGAGCAATCCCCTGCTCAGCCTGCTCGGCTATCATCTCGTGGTCGTGCCGACGGGCGTGATGCTCGGGCCATTCGTCAACCGGCTCAGCCCGCAGGTGCTGCAAAACACACTCTTTCGCACCGGCGGCGTGACCGCCGGCATGATGGCCTGCGGCACGGTCTTTCCCGCGTTCTTTGCGAAAATCGGGCGCGCACTTTTCTTCAGCCTCCTCGCGCTCGTCGTGGTCAGCCTCGTGCAGATGTTCTTTTTCCCGCGCGGCTTCGGCATCGTGGACTATTGCGCGGCGGGCATTTTCTCGCTCTACATCGCCTACGACTACGCCCGCGCGCAGACGATCCCGAAGACCCTGGACAACGCCGTGGATGTCTGCATCGCGCTCTACCTCGACATCATCAATCTCTTCATCCGCCTCGCCTCGATCCTCTCGCGGCGCGACTGACCGCGCGCCGCTACCGGTGGCGGGACTCGAACCCGCACGGCGCTTTCGCGCCAACGGATTTTAAGTCCGTTGTGTCTGCCATTTCACCACACCGGCGCGGGCGGCTTGTCGCGATGCCTGCTTTACCGCCGTGGGCGCAGGCTGCAATGGCAAAATGGAGGGTTGCCACGGGCGCGAATCCGGGGACACTCCACGCACTCCCCATGCGTCCCTTCCCGTCATTGACCTGGCTCACCGCAGCCGCGGCGCTGCGGCTGGCTGCGGGGGCGGCGCCGATTCAGCCGGAGGTGGCCGAGCTGAGCTTCGGGCGGGAGGTGGAAAAGGCGGGCGCGCTCGCGGCGGCGGAGGTGCCGGCGTGGATCACGAAGATCGAGCAGCAGGGCGGACGCTTTACCGATGATCCGCGGTGCTGGCAGGCGGTGGGCACGGCGGCGGCGGGCGTGGGCCGCGTGTCGATCGCGATCGACCGCCAGCGGATGAATGAGGATCTCGTGGCGACGATTCTTTTCGACGCGGGCGAGACGGCGGACATCGCGGTGCAGCTTTTCGACGCGCAGGGGCGCGTGGTCGAGGTCGATCTTTTTGGCAATCTCGTGGAGGTGGGCAAGGAGGCGGTGACGGACACTTTCATCATCCCGCTGCGCAAGTATCCGACCGCCGAAAAAATCGTCCTCCGCCGGGTCTCGGGCGATGTGAAAGTCTATGGCGTGGTGCTTTACCCCGCCGTGACCGAGGGCGAGCCGAACCCCGAGGCGCTGGCGAAACTGGCGCGCGTGCTGGGCGATCCGCTGAGCCCGGAGAACCCGCTGAGCAAAGGACTCCAGCAGGTCGCCCGCAGCGGGAATGTGACGCTCGCGCCCGTGATCCGAGCTTCGCTGACGACCGGCGTGGCCGCGCCCGCGGCGACGCCCGCGCCGGTGGAAAAATATCCCGGCGCGGTGGCTCCGACGGCGGGCGCGGCGATCCCGCCGGTGCCGGAGGACGGGCTGATGGGCTACTGGAATTTCGACCATGCGGATGCCGCCGATGCCAGCGGGCGCGGGCACGATGGCCGGCTGCGGGGTGGCGCGAGCTTCGTCACCGGCGTCCACGGCCAGGCCGTGCGGCTGCGCAAAAATCCGTCCAGCGCGCGCGTGGTGTCGTGGGATTCCGTGACGCTGCCAGTCACTGCGGACCTCGATTTGAAGGAAACGCTGACCGTCTCGGCGTGGGTGAAATACTCGAGCATCGCACCGCGGTGGGGTTCGCAGATCGCGTGGTTTGGCGACCGCCAGTACGGCCGCGACCCGTGGGATCTGCACCTCTACCCGGATGGCACGCTCGAATTTCGCACCGACCGCTCCGTCACCGGCAAGCCGGTTTTCACGGTCTTCAACGACGAGATCAAACTGTCCCCCACCGGTGAGCCGATGCCCAACCAGCATGTCGCCGTGCAGTCGCCAAAGACGCTCGCGCCCGAGACATGGTACTTCGTCGCGGGCACGCTCGAAAAACTCTCGCCCAAGGTGGGCGCGCTGAAACTCTACGTGAACGGCGAGATCGTGGGCCGCGCGCGCACCGGGGAGACGGTGAATTATCCGACGGAGAAAATGTGGATGAGCATCGGCGGCGTGGACGAGGGGGAGTGGCAGAACTTTGACGGCGCGATCGACGAGGTGCGGGTCTATGACCGCGCGCTCACGCCCGCCGAAATCAAAGCGCTCTACGGCCAGCCGTGGCAGTAGCGGGCCGGCCTGTTTTTCATTTTCGACCGCCGGATAGGCGGACGGATCAGAGCTGCGCGGCGGGCGTGAGGGCGGCGGATTTGGGTGCGCCGGCCTTGAGGGTTTCGTAGGCGGCGCGGCGCTTTTCGGCCTCGGCTTTCGCGGCCTCGACTTCGTGCGCGACGGTCTGCGCGGCTTGCTCGGCCTGGGCTTTGGCGGCGAGCGCGGTCTTTTCGATGGCGGGGAGATCTTTGCGGAGCTTCGCGGCGAGCTGGGCGGCGTCGTCCACTTCCTTGCGCTGCGCGGCGAGAGCTTTTTCGGCGGCGGCGAGTTTCACCTCCGCGGGTTTGGCCGCGTCCTTCGCGGCATTGAGGGTTTCCTTGGCTTTCGCGAGTTCGGCTTGGGCGGGCTTGAGATCGGGCGCACCGGGGGCAGCGGCGCCGCCTTTCGCGGCGTCGAGCGCGGCCTGGGCGGCGGCGATTTCGGGCTTGATGGCCTGCACTTTGGTATCGGCCTCGACATACTCGGGCGTGCCGGCGGCTTTGGTCCCGCGGACTGCGCGGCGATTGGCGATCTCGGCGGTGAGGTCGGCGACTTTCTTGGCGAGAGCGTCGGTATTGGGCGGGGCCGCAGGTTTGGGGGCGTCGGTCAGCGCCTTGAGCGCCTTTTCCTTTTCCGTGACCGCGGCCTGCGCGGCATCGAGTGCGGCTTTCTGCACGGCGGCGACCTGCTGGGCGGCGGCGAAAAGCGTCTCCTTTTCCTTGAGCCTGGCTGGAGCCTCGGCGGTGGCTTTTTCCGCGGCGGCGAGGTCGGTGCGGGCGCGTTCGATGGCGAGGGGCGCGTCCTTCACCGCTTGCACGAGGCTTTCGTACTGGGCCGTTTTGTCGGCGACCAACTGGCGGGCGTTGTGGACATTTTGCAGCACCTGCGCGCCACGCCATTTGTCCAGCTCCGCCTGGGCGGCGGCGATTTGCGCGGAGCTTTGCGCGATGGCGGTTTTGGCCTTGGCGATCTCCTGGGCCGCCGGGGAGTCGGCGGGTGCGGCGGGCGGCGCGGCGGGAGCCTGCTGGAGCGCGGCGATCTGCGCGGCGATGTCCTGCATGGCCTTTTCGGCTGCGGCGATCTTCGCCGGCTGCTCGGCCCTGGCCTGCGCGATGGCGGCTTCGGCCTGCGCGATCTCGGCCTTCTTCGCATCGACAAGCTTCTGCGCCGCATCGCGCGGGGCGTTGCGGGTGGCGACTTCCTTTTTCGCCTCCTCGATCTCGGTGGCCGGCGCGTTGGAGGTCTGCTTGAAGGCGAGAATCTTCGCCGCCGCATCCGCCACGCTCGCCGCGGAATCACGCGCGGCGCGCAGCGCGGGCAGCGCGGCGTTGCCGTCGGCGATGCGCTTTTCCATTTGCTGCGGTGCGACTTTCGCGGCCTCGACGGCAGCGAGTGCCTCCTTGCGTTTCGCTTCGGCGGCGGCGATGTCCGCCACCTTCTTCGCCTCGGCAGCAGCCATCTCGGCTTTGCGCTTCTCCTCGTTGCCCGCCATCTCGACTTTGATTTTTTCCTCGACGGCGGCGATCTGCTTTTGCAATTCCGGCACCGCCGTCTGCGCGTCCGCGATCTGTTTCGTGGCGGCGGCGAGACGCTCGGCGATGGTCGGCGGATTCGGGTTCAGCTCACCGACGCGCTTGCCATCGAGCGACCACACGCGGACCTCGCCGCTCCAGTCGCCCGCGACCACGCGCTCGCCGGCCATCTCGGCGCGGAGGGCGATGTCGGCGAAAGGTTCGCTGGCCATGAGCTGCTTGCCGGTCTGATCCCAGACGCGGGCGATCTTGTCGCGTCCGCTGGAGACGAGGCGGCCATCCGGCGTGAAGTCCACGCTTTGCACCCCGCCCGCATGCGCCGACCAGCTCTTGATCTCCTTGCCCTCCTTCACGTCCCACAGCTTGATCGTGGCGTCCTCGCTCGCGGAGGCCACGACGCCGGTCATAAAGGAGAGCCCCGTGACCGCGCCCTTGTGCCCGGCGAGGACGTTGTATTCCTTGCCCTTGTCGGCCTCCCACACGATGACGCCGCCGTTGCGATCCGCGCTCGCGACGAGCCGGCCATCGGGCGAGTAGGAAATCGCGGTCACCCAGTCGGTGTGCTTTTTGATCGAGTGAACGAGGCGGCCGTCTTTGGTCGCGTAAATTTTCACCAGCTTGGCCGGCCCGCCGAGCGCGACGAACTGCTGATCCGCGCTGATGTCCGCGGCGAGCACCTGGTCGAATTCATTGCCGACGGTGGCGATGCGCTCGCCGGTCTGGACGTTCCAGAGGACAACCTTGCCCGACTTTCCGCCGCGTCCGCCACCGGTGAGGATGAGCTGCCCGTTGCGGCTGAAGCGGATGATCGTGGGGAAGCCCTCGGGGAAAGGGAGCACGCCGAGTGGTTCGAGCGTTTCGGTGTTGTAGAGAAGGATTTGCTTTTGCCCGCCGAGGGCGACGAGCGGCGCCCACGGACTCGCGCCGAGCGCGGTGAGCGCGTTCGTTTTCGAGGTGTGGACGACGGGATCGAGCGGCAGGTCATGCGGCATCGGCGGCGGGCCGTCGGGACGGGTGAGGGAAACGACGGCGACCTGGACGTTATTGGCCGCAGCGGCGATGGCCTTGCCGCCGGCGGTTTCGAGGAGCTGGCCGTCGATCCATTTTTTGATGATGGCGATCTCGGTGTCGGGCAGCCGGTCGCCTTTGGGCGGCATCTTCGGGTCGCCGTCGGGCATGACGCACTTGATGAGCAGGCTGCCCGCGCCGTCGCCGGACTTGAGCACCTTGCCGTTCTCGCTGCCGAGGATTGCGCCTTGGAAAGTGGAGAGATCTAGCCCGGCCTTTTTCTTGTCGGGGTTGTGACAGTTCAGGCAGGAGTTCCGGAAAATCGGGAGGACATGGTCGGTGTAGTTGACCTTGTCCGGCACCTGCGCGCGGGCCGCGATGGAGGCGGCGAGGAAGGCGGAAAGCGAGACGAGCTTTTTCACCGCGGCTCAGTGGTTGAACATGAACTCTTTCGCGTTCAGGAGCGCCCAGAAGACGTCGTTGAAAACGGCGGGCTGCTGCTCGGTGACGCCCCACATCGGTTCGAGTTTGCGGAGTTCGTCCTCGGTCGGCTGGCGGCCAAAGCAGCGGACATAAAGCTCCTGCGTGATCTCGCGCGGCGTTTTGTTTTGGCCCTGCAATTTTTTGATCACCTCGCCCGACACGATCTTGTTTTCGACGGTGTCGCCGTTGATGAAATGCAGCGCCTGCGAGAGCGTGGGGCCGACTTCCTCGCGGGCGCAGAGCGTCTCGCGGGTGGCGCGGCCAAAGGTCGTCAGGAAGTAGTTTGTGGTGCGCCCGTCGGCGATCTCGACGGCGTGCGCGCCGGTGGGCAGGCCCTTGTATTTTTCCTTCGTCTCGGTGACCTGCGAGATGCAGTCGAGGAGCACTTCGGCGCGCATCCGGCGGATGGTGGCGTGGGCGAAGTTGCGCTGGTCGGTGAGGTTGGTGTCGTTCTGCCGCGTGCTCGTCTGGTAGGTGCGCGAGTTGCAGATGTCGCGGACGAATTTCCGCATGTCGTAGTTGTACTCGACGAGTTTCTTGGTGAGCGCGGCGAGGAGTTCGGGGTTCGAGGCGGGGTTGGAAATGCGCCCGTCATCGACCGGCTCGATGATCCCGCGGCCCATGTATTGCGCCCACATCAGGTTCGCCATGTGGCGCGCGAAGTAAGGATTCTCCGGTGCCGACAGCCACTTGGCGAGCGCCTCGCGACGATCGGTGGTTTTGGTGTCGGGGGCGTCGCCGCCGAGGAATTTCGGCGGCACCACGCGGTCGCCGACGGGGTGCTTCGATTCGCCGTCGTGCCGGTCAAAAATGATTTTCTCGCGCGGGTCTTCGCCGGGCTTGCGGCCGACCTGGGTGAAAAAGGCGACGAAGCCGCGGTAGTCGTCCATGGTCCAGCGGTCGAACGGATGATTGTGGCACTGCGCGCACTGGATGCGGATGCCCATGAAGGCTTGTGCGGTGTCCTCGGCGAGTTTCAGCGGATCGGTTTCGGTCTGGTAGTAATTGGCCGCCGGATTTTCGAGATTGCTGCCGCTCGCGCTGATGAGCGACGCGGCGACCTGGTTGATCGGGACGTTCTTTTCGAGCTGGTCGTGGATCCAGTTGTAGTAGCCGAGCGTGGCCTTGTAGCCGCCGTTGTTCTGCTCGGTGCGGACCTGCAGCAGCTCGCTCCATTTCAGCGCCCAGAGGTCGGTGAACTCATTCTTCGCGAGCAGCTCGTCCACCTTTTTCTCGCGCTTCTGGGGATCGGGATCGGCGGTGAATTTCGCGACCTGCTCGCTGGTGGCGAGGACGCCCGTGATGTCGATGTGCGCGCGGCGGAGAAAGGTTTCGTCGTTGCAAACCTCGGACGGCGTGATGCGGAGATCGCGCAGCTTTTGATCGACGAGCGTGTCGATGTAGTTGCGTTCGGCGACCTGCGGCCACTCGAATTTCAAGTCCTTCGGAATGACGATGACCTGCGAGCCGACGGTGTGCGTGGCGAAGCGCGCCATGACGAAAGCCTCGCCGCGCTGGCCGGTGGTGATCATGCCCTCCTTGGAGATTTTCGCGGAGCTTTCGTTGCTCGTGAGAAAGAGCGCGAGGTTGGTGACGTCGCGCTGCGTGCCGTCGGAGTATTGCGCGCGGACGGTGACGCGGTGGAGCTGGCCGGGGCTTTCGAGGACGAGGCGTTTCGGCAAAATCTCGACGCTGGTGCAGGTCGGCTCGGTCGGCAGGTCGTTGGGCGCGCCGGCTTCGAGCCAGCGGATGAGCGTCTGCGCGTACTGGCTGTCTTTTTCAAAAAGTTTGCCGCCGGTGTGCGGCGCGTCGCCCACGCATTTCGTGAGGAGCATGGAATCGGCCGGCAGCGCGAGATTGATGCGGCGTCCGGCGAGTTCGCGGGTCAGGCGGAAGTGGTCGCCCTCGGGGTCGTAGCCGAAGAGCGAAAGGCGGAAGCCATCCTGCCCGCGCGCCGAACCGTGGCAGCCGCCGGAGTTGCAGCCGGAGCGGAGGAAGACGGGCATGACATCGCGGCGGAAGGAAATCGGCGGATCGGTCTGCACGTCGGCGATTTTCACCGGCACGTCGATGGACTGGCCGGCGTAGGCGACCTTCAAAGCGGTGTCGCCATCGGCCAGCGGCGAGACGATGCCTTTCTCGATTTTCGCCTTTGCGGGATCGGCGAAAGTGAACGCGGCCTGCCCGGTGACGTCGCGCTGGACGCCGCTCTGCTCGGTGATGCGGACGACCACGGATTGCACGGCGCGCGCGGTCTTGAGATTCACGTCGCCGGGAAAAACCTCGAGCGTGAACGGGCCGGTGGGCGGTGCGGAAACGGCGGGCACTGTACCGCCGTCGGGCGCTTCGCCTTCGGCTCTGGCGTGCGAAGGCGCGGAGGTCAGCAGGCTGACGATGCCCGCGCCGCTGAGCGCGGTGGCGACGCACGCGCCGAGCACCCATTTCACATGCTGCGCGCCGCGGCGTTTCGATTGCGGATGGCGGGATTTTGATTTCATTTTTTCTCCTCGGCTTTGGCGACCGTTGCGGCGTCCACACGCAGGATGCCGCCCTGCCCAAACGTCTGCAAAATCACCTCGCCGTTTTGCGGCACCGCCACCTGGCAAAAGAGCGAACCATGGCGCGCGACCGGGCTCGTCGCATCGGCCTGCACCTCGAACTTCACCTCGGTGTCGTCCTTGGTGATTTCGCGGTCGGCGGCGGTGACTTTGTTCGGCAGCCCGAGGAGTTGGATTTTCGCTTTTCCCTCAAAGGGCGCTTTCTGCTGGAGCTTCACGGTGACGACGGTTTTGTCGCCCTGGTCCACGAACGTGCGGACGATCTGGCCGCCGAGGAAAGGCGGGATGATTTCGAGTTCGGCGAGCTGCGTGGAAACCCAGACCGGGCCTTTGCCGGTGTCGGTCGTGCCGACGATGGTGATCTTCCATTTCTTCGTCTGCGCGTCGCCGTTGGCGCTGATCGCCACCACGCCTTCGTTTTCGTTTTCCTTGATCTCCGCCGAGCCCGCGGTGCCGATGCCGGGCGGAGCGTAGAGCAGCGCGAGGTTGATCTTGCCTTTGAACTCCGGCTTGCGTTCGGCGATGACCTTGAGGTTCATCGAGCCGCTTTGCGCGACGGGGACTTTCGGCTCGACGAGCTTGATTTTGAAAGGCGCTTCCTCGGCGACGGCGACGGCGAGTTTGTCCGCGACGATGCGGTAGTAAGGCGCGTTGTTGCCGTTCCCGACGATGTCGATGGGATGCGCGACGCGGCTTTCGAGCGGCTTGCCGTCGGTGGGTTTCGCGATCAACTCAAAGGTGCGCGTGGCCACGGCGGCGTCGGCGGTGGCTTCAAAGACGACGGGGATGGTATCGACGTTGCCGAGGATGGGGCCGGCGGTCATCGCGACCCCGGCCGGGAGGGCGCTCGGCGTGAGCGCGACATCGCCGCCGAAATTATCGCGTTTGATTTTGACGAGCGAGGCGTAGCGGTTGCCCTTGGGCACGGAAATCGTCTGCCGGTCCTGGGTGTTCTGCTGCATCTCCGGCAGCCAGACAGCGACCTCGGGGATTTTCGGCGTGACCTCGATGCGGTAGGTGAAAGTCGGCCCGCCGCGCCCGAGCTGATCCTTGACCGCGACGCAGTAGGCACCGTCCGCCGGAACCTTCCAGCCGAGATAGCTGTCGGGCCCGCCGCTGTCGTCGTTCTGCGCGATGCGGTTGCCTTTATCGTCGTAGATTTCGAGCACGGAATCGAGCGGGGAGCGCAGCCGGCGGGCGAAGACATTCACGTCGAACTCCTGGTCTTTCTTCGCGGTGAATTTGAAAAAATCGACGTCGCCCTTTTCGCCGATGACGCCGTTGAAGGCGAGCGGCAGCGGCTTGTCGGTCGCGGTCGCAGTCGCGGTGCTGTTGTTCGGCTCGGCTTCGAGGACGTTCGGGAAAGGCGAGACGCGCAGCCAGTTCGGCGACGGCGCGACCTGGCCGTTTTGCTCGGGGAAAACGGGGAAGTGGCCGTCGGGCTGCGCGGGCAGTTTGATCGTCGCGGCCAGCGGGCCGGCGGCATCGCCGAGATAGGTGACGCTGAGTTGCTCGCCGACTTGCCCGCCGGCCGGATAGACCGTGAGCGGGCGCGGGAACGAACCGACGTGCAGAAGATAGTGGCCCTCGCCGGGCGCGGCATTGGTGCTGTCTTTGAGCGCGAGGATGTATTTGCCGTCCTCCGGCGCGACGAAGCTGAGCACGGGATCCTGCTGCAAGAGCGAGTTGTCGTCGTTCTCCGCGAGCACGGTGCCGTCGGCTTTGGTGAGCGTGAGCATCGTGTCGAAAATATCGCCCGGCTGCAGCCGCACGCCGACGACTTCCGCCGAGATGCGCTGCCCTTTTTTCGCCTCGACGACGAACCGGTCCACGTCCTCGCCCTGAATCCGCCCCCACACCGTCGAGCCGAGCGCGATGGGCTGCGGCGCGTCTTTTTTCGCCGGATCCTTGGATTCATCGGCTTCCTTCACCAGCGGATACGGCGAGACGTAAAAGGTGCGCATCTCGCCCACGCCCGTTGCCGTCCACACGCGGACGCTGTGCTCGCCGAGCACGGCGTCGGGCGCGATTTTGATCTTCGCCTTGAACTTGCCCGCCGCCGCCTCGGTCACGCTCGTCACTTCAAAACCGCGCTCGTAAAAGAGCAGCCCTTTGGCGTCGTCGAGCCGTCCGCCCTCGCAGATGACCTCGACCTCCGTCCCGCGCTGCCCGCCGCCGGGTACGATGTGCGAGAGCGTGGGCGACGCGGCCTGGGCCGCATTGAAACCGGCGAGCATCGCCGCTGCGAAAAGCGCGCCAGAGCGGTAGGGACGGGACTCCGCTCCCGTCCGCGGACGTGAACCCGCTCCCGCCGCCTCGCTGCGCTCGCCCCGGACGGCACGGAGTGCCGTCCCCACCCGAGCCTGCGACTCGGAGAAGCGTGATGCGCGCACGGCCTTACGCCAGCAGCTCGGAAACGACAGTGCCATTGCGGACGATGTCGATCGGGCGGTTCCCCGGCGCGATGAGTTTCTTTTCCGGCGCGATGCCGAGCTGGTGATAGACGGTCGCGGCCATGTTTTCGACCGTGAGCGGATCCTGATCCGGCTCCGAGCCCGTGGGGTCGGAAGTGCCATAGACCTGCCCGCGCTTAAAGCCGCCGCCGGCGAAGACGATGTTGAACACGCGCGGCCAGTGGTCGCGGCCCGCGTCCTTGTTGATCTTCGGCGTGCGGCCAAATTCGGACGTGACCATGACGATGGTCGAGTCGAGCAGCCCGCGCTGGTCGAGATCGTTGATCAGCGCCGCGTAGGCGACGTCGAAAGGCGGCAGCGAGCGGGCGATGCCCTCCTGAATTTTAGCGTGCATGTCCCAGCC
>JAYWEP010000072.1:0-4209 GCA_043779205.1 Chthoniobacter sp.
GGTTTCAGCGCGATGAGGAGGTTTGCGATGGTGATGAGCGAGCCGCCGATGAGCAGGTGCGGCGTCGCGCTTTCATTGGCGTATTCGATTTTCAAGAAACGCCCGAGCCATGCGGGGAGGAAGAGCGCGAAGACCGTGGCGAAGAGCGGCTCGGTGCAATAGACGATGCCCGCGGTGGTGGCATCGACGAAAGGCTGCCAGAGGTTCATCATCAGGAAAGCGAAGAGTGAACAGATGAGGGTGAGGGCGATGAGTGTCAGCGCCAGCGGGCCCGTGCTGACGAGGACGAGCATGTCGCTGGCGCGGTGCGCGTGGGTGGCCACGACGGGGGAGAGGAGCGCGGCGATGGTGAGAAACATGACGAGCGTGACCCGGCCGGTGTGGTTGCCGTGAAAGACGGGACGCCCGAGCCAGAGGATTTGCGCGGCGAAAAATGCGGTGCCCATGAGCGTCTCCAATTCGCCGCGCCCGAGGCGGATCGCGCGCCAGTCGAGCCGGGCCAGCACGGCGACTCCGGCGACGACGAGCGCGACGCAGAAAATCACAAACCGCGACGGAGCGCGGCGCGTGCGCAGGGCGATGACCAGGGGCACGAGCACGGAGGCGAATTGCGTGAGAAAGGCGGACGTACTCGCTTCCGTGAACGCCAGTCCGTCGGCCTGAAAAAGCATCCCGAGTCCTCCGCAGACGCCGAGGCCGAGGCCCTGCCGCCATTCGCTCGCGCGCATCTGCACAAAGGCGCGCGGGTGCGCGAGCCAGAGCAGCAGCGCGCCGAGCCCGAAGCGGACGCCGATCATCAGCGACGAAAAAAACCACGGATCGCGCCCCGGCAGCGCACCGCCCGCGGCGGTGAGCAGCGCCTTTCCGCCGGGAAAGCTCAGCCCCCACGCGGCGGTGGTCAGGATGAGCATGAGGATGGCGAGTCGGCGGGGCGCGGGCATGGGTGCGGCGAGCGTTACACCCCGCCACCGGATTTGTATATCGCCGCCCTTCCTCTCCTTCTCCTTCTTCATCTTCTTCCCATTTTCGGAAGCAGAAAAAGATGAAGAAAAAGAAGAAGAATCTTCCGCGGAACCCGGCGCGTCTGCTTCGCTGCGGCATGTCTCACATCGCAGTCATCGGCGGCGGCCCGGCGGGTTTGCGCGCGGCGGAAATCGCCGCGGCGGGTGGCGCGCGGGTCACGCTCTTCGACGCGAAACCGTCCGTGGGCCGGAAGTTTCTCGTCGCTGGCCGCGGTGGCCTGAACCTCACCAAAGCCGAGCCGCGCGAACTTTTCGCCACCCGCTACTCCGACCCCGCGCGCTGGCCCGCGCTCCTCGCGGAATGCGACGCCGACTCTCTCCGCGCGTGGGCCGCGGGACTCGGCATCGAGACTTTCGCCGCCTCCACGGGCCGCGTCTATCCGCGCGAGATGAAAGCCGCGCCGCTGCTCCGCCGCTGGGTGGAGCGCCTGCGCGCGAGCGGCGTTCATTTCGCCATGCGCCACCGCTGGACCGGCCTGCGCAAAGGCTCGCGCTGGCAGCTCGATTTCGTCGGGGAAGGGGATCGCGCCATCACCGCCGAAGCCGACGCCGTCATCCTCGCGCTCGGCGGCGGCTCGTGGCCCGACACCGGTTCCGATGGCGCGTGGACGCGCCTCCTCGCCGACCTCGGCATCGCCCTCGCCCCGCTCCAGCCGGCGAACTGCGGCTGGGAATGCGCGTGGCCTCCCGCCATCCGCGCGCATGCCGGGCAGCCGTTGAAAAACATCGCCGCGCGCGCTGGCGATCACGCGGCAGTGGGCGAACTGCTCATCACCGAATACGGCCTCGAAGGCGGCGCACTCTACCAGCTCGGCTCGGCCCTGCGCGCGATGCACGAGCCCGTGCTGACCGTCGATTTCAAACCCTCGCAGACCGCCGGGCAGCTCGTGCAAAGGATGTGCGGCGTCCGCGGCGCAACTGTAGGGGAAGCTGCCAGCTTCCCCTACAGTTGCGCCCGCGAGCGCTGGCGCTTGAGCGATCCGGCCTGCGCGATTCTCGCGCACCACGCGACGGACATCACCACCATCGAAGCGCTCGCCGCCCTCGCGAAAGCCTGCCCCATTTCCCTCACCCGCCCGCGCGCGCTGGCCGAAGCCATCTCCACCGCCGGCGGCGTCCGCTGGGACGAACTCGACGACCATCTCATGCTCCGCAAACTCCCCGGCGTTTTCGTCGCCGGTGAAATGATCGACTGGGAAGCGCCGACTGGCGGCTACCTCGTCACCGGCTGCTTCGCCACCGGCACGCGCGCCGCGCACGGGGCTCTGGCGTTTCTTAAATCGGCATGCGTCCCATAAGTCCTATGGGTCACATGCGACCTATGGGACTTATGCCCGCTACTTCAGCCGCTCGGGATTCAGAGCCTGGAGCGCCTTCGGCACGAACCGCCCATTCTCCCGCACCAGCTTGCCGTCGAAATGAATGGTCCCGCCGCCGTAGTCCTCGCGCTGGATGTTCACGAGGTCCCAATGCACCTGCGAGCGGTTGCCATTCTCCGTCTGCTCGTAGCACTGGCCGGGCGTGAAGTGGAATGAGCCGTTGATCTTTTCGTCGAAAAGAATGTCCCGCATCGGCTGCAAAATGTGCGGATTAAAACCGATCGCAAACTCTCCGATGTAGCGCGCGCCCGGATCGCTATCGAGGATCGCATTCAGCTTCTCGGTGTTGTTCGCCGTCGCCTTCACGATCTTCCCGTCCTTGAACTCCAGCCGCACATTGTCGAAAGCCACGCCCTGATAAACCGTCGGCGCATTGTACGTCACCACGCCCTGCACCGAGTTCTTCACCGGCGCGGTGAAAACTTCGCCGTCGGGGATGTTGTGCGTCCCACCGCACGGGATCGCGCTGATGCCCTTGATCGAAAAGCGCAGGTCCGTCCCCGGCCCCTTGATCTCCACCAGATCGGTCGCCTCCATCGCCGCCTTCAGCGCCGCCATGCCCGGCTCCATCTTCGCGTAATCGAGCGAGCAGACCTTGAAGTAAAAATGCTCAAACGCCTCCGTGCTCATCCCCGCGCTCTGCGCCATCGAGGGGCTCGGCCAGCGCAGCACGCACCAGCGCGTCTTCTGCACGCGCCAGTCGAGCACCGCCTTCATTTTTTTCTGCAAAAGCTTCATCCGCTCCGGCGGCACATCGCTCATCTCGGTGATGTTTTCCCCGCCGCGCACGGCGATGTAGGCGTCCATCTTTTTCATCTGCGCGAGCTGCACCGCGGCGCTCACGGCGAGCTGCTCCTCCTGCACCTCGCGCGCCATCTCCCGCGAGACGCGGGCCTGATGCGTCTGCACCAGCGGCACCGCGCCCACGCTGCGTGCCGCACGGATGAGCGCGATGGTCATTTCCGGCGGGATGTCGAAGGCGTCGATCAAGACTTTCTCCCCCTTTTTCAACCGGGTGGAAAACGTGACGAGGCCGTGGGCGAGTCGGTCAAAGCGGGGATCGTGCATAGGCCGCGAAAGCTAGCGGCGGCGGTGCGGTTGCCAAGCACGGAGGATTGGGAGGTTCGTTCGTGCCGTCTGGCGTGTGCCCACGCGTCGCAGATGCCCTCGCCACCCCGCGCCGTCATTCTTCACTGCGCTTCGCCGAGCCGAAGCTCCGCGCAGGCTGACGGCCTGGTTTTGGATCGCGTGTGCGCCTTCACAGTTGAGCCCCCGCGCGAGTCGGCGATGATGACGCCACTCCATGTCCGCGCCTGAGAAAGCCGATCCGAAAATCAAGCTCCGCGATGTCCCGCACAAGCCGGGGGTCTATCTCATGCGCGACCGTTTCAACCGCGTCATCTACGTGGGCAAAGCGCGCGATCTGCGCAAACGCGTGGGTCAGTATTTCATGCCCAGCCGCGCCATGCGCGCCGACATCAAGACCCGCGCGCTGCTCGACAGCATCTGGGATTTCGAGTGGCACCTCGCCGGCAGCGAACCCGAGGCGCTGCTCCTCGAAGGTCGTCTGATCAAGGAATTCCGCCCCCGCTACAACGTCAGCTTCCGCGACGACAAACGCTTCCTCATGGTCAAAGTGGACATGGCCGACGAGTGGCCGCGCTTCCGCCTCTCGCGTTTCAAGAAGGACGACAACGCCCGCTACTTCGGCCCCTTCGCCCACTCCGGCGCATTGCGGCAGACGCTCAATTTCATGCGGAAAAAATTCGGCGTCCTGACCTTTGGCCGCGGCACGCCGACCGAGCGCG
>JAYWEP010000073.1:0-6715 GCA_043779205.1 Chthoniobacter sp.
GCGGTCGCTGCGCTGGGCGTCGGCGAGGTTCCAGACTTCGCCGCTGGTGAAGTAGAGGCAGAACATCGAGCCGATGCGCTGGAAGACGTAATCGCGGCCCGCTTTTTTCAGCGCGAAACGCACGCCGCTTTCAAACTCCGCGCCGAGTTCCTCCAGCCGCGCCCAGCCATTCACGCGCTCCATTTCGCGGAGCTGCGCGAGACCTGCCGACATGGCCAGCGGGTTGCCGGAGAGTGTGCCGGCCTGATAGACGGGGCCGTCGGGCGAGAGCTGATCCATGATCTCCGCGCTGCCGCCAAACGCGCCGACGGGCAGCCCGCCGCCGATGACTTTGCCCAGCGCGGTGAGATCGGGCGCGATGCCGCAGCGCTCCTGGTAGCCGCCGCGGGCGAGGCGGAAGCCGGTCATCACCTCGTCGAAAATCAGCACCGCGCCGTACTCCGAGCACTGCTGGCGGAGGACTTCGAGGAAGCCTTCGCGCGGCAGGTAGAGCCCCGCATTCGCAGGCACGGGCTCGACGATCACCGCGGCGATACTGTGCCCTTGCGCCATGAAGAGCGAGATGAGCGCGGTGGGGTCATTGAACGGCAGCGTGATCGTCAGCTCCGCGAGCGCGCGCGGCACTCCCGCGCTGTCCGGCTGCCCGTGGGTGAGCGCGCCGCTGCCGGCTTTCACGAGCAGCGAATCGACATGGCCGTGGTAGCAGCCCTCGAATTTCACAATGAGATCGCGCCCCGTGAACCCGCGCGCCAGCCGGATGCACGACATCGTGGCCTCGGTGCCGCTGTTGACCATGCGCACCTTTTCGATCGACGGCACCCACGCGCAAATCGTCCGCGCCATTTCGATCTCGTACAGATTGGGAATGCCGAAGCTCACCCCGCGGCTCGCGGCGTCGGTGATCGCCTCGCGCACCACCCGCGGTGCGTGCCCGAGGATCGCCGGGCCCCAGGTGCCCACGTAGTCGATCAGCTCGTTGCCATCCACATCCCAGATGTGCGCGCCCTCCGCGCGCTCGACGAAAAACGGCTCGCCGCCCACGCCGCGAAACGCGCGGACGGGCGAGTTCACCCCGCCGGGGATGAACCGGCGGGCTTCAGCAAAGGCGGCGGCGGACTTGGTGCGTGAGGGCATGGGGAGAAAATGTAAGGCGGAAGGCGCAAGGCGGAAGGCGGAATTGCAGGCGCGTTTCGCCTTTCGACTTTTCCTCGAAGCCGCGCTACGCTCGCGCTGTGAAAACGCTCCCCCTTTTCCTCGCCGCCCTGCTGCTCTGCACCGCCGCCCACGCCGCTCCGACCTCGGGCGCGGTGGTGCGCGAGGAGGGCGCGATTTATCTCGAAGACCTGCTGCCAAAGCCTGTCCGCCTCGCGGTCATCGCCGACGCGCCGATCCATTACAAAATCGACCTCGAGCGCTACCTCGGCACTTTGAAAAAGGGCCAGCTCGTGGAGCTGCAGGCCGTCGCCGACGGCGCGTATCGCGTGCGCGGCGTGGCCCAGCAGGGGCAGGTCGCGGGCTGGGTCGAGCCGAAGTTTCTCAACCCGCTGAAAAAAGACTTTCTCGAAAATCTCCGGCAAAACGCGGCCCGGCGCGACGAGGTCAACGCACTTATCGCGAAGAACGAAGTGGCCATCAACATGACGCCCGAGGAGGTCATGCAGTCGCTTGGCAAGCCCGCGAAAAAGACCTCGCACCTCGATGCAAAAGGCCGCGAGGAGACGTGGGAATTTGTGAAATACGAGCGCGTCCCGAAGGAGTCCGTCGGCCGCGACCAACTGGGCAATCTGGTCAAGACCGTCGTCTATGTGAAAGTGCCCGTCGGCAAACTCGCGGTGAGTTTTTCGGACAATCTCGTCACTTCGCTCGAACAGACCGAGGGCACCCTCGACCGCGCCGCGCAGGTGAAAATCATCCCCGCGCCGTTCGTGGTCGTGGGCTTCTGAAACGGCGGGGGAAGCTGGCAGCTTCCCCTACAGTTGCGGGCTGCGCCCGCCTACTTGCGGAGGAAAACGGAGCAGCCCCTTTTGTTACCCACCAGCACGTCGGGCTTGCCGTCGCCGTTGATGTCGCCGGCCATGACCTGCGTGCCGACGCCGGAGTTGTCGTCGATGAGATGGGCGGTGTAGCTGGCGGTGCCGCCGGCGCGTTTCAGCTCGAACCAGTAAAGGACGGGCGTGGCGTTGGGCTCCGGGTCGCCGCCGGGGCCGTGCGCCCAGAAGCGTTTGCCCGTCACGATGTCGGGCAGGCCGTCGCCGTTCATGTCCTGGAGCCAGATGGCGTGCGGCTGGGAAAAATGCACGCCCTGCGGATTCTCCCCCTCGTCCTTGCCGACGATGAGGTGCTTCGTCCAGCCCTGCACGCCGCCGTCATTCGTCTGCTCAAACCACACGATGCCGTAGCCGTGCGCTTCGAGACTCGTGATGATGTCCGCCTTGCCGTCGCCATTCACATCGTAGGCGTACATCTGCGCACCGCCGCTGCCGAATTGCGCCTCGTGCTTTGTCCACACGGGATCGCCGTCGAGCGATTTCGGCTGCTCCCACCAGCCGCCCGCTTCGAGCAGGTCGGGCTTGCCGTCGCCATTCACATCGCCCACGCCGAGGCCGTGCGTGAAGCGCTGCCACGGGCCTTTCGGCGAGATCGCATGCCAGGTCCATTTGTCGTTCGGCTTCGCCGGGTCGGGCTGCGCATAACCGAAATAGCCGTTCGAGTTGCAGACCAGCACGGGCTTTTTGTTCGCCAGCAGATCGGTGAACACCGGCGACTCGTTATCGACCACATCCCACGCGAGATGCTTCTCCCACATTTTGTCCTCGCCCTTGGGGTTCTCGTACCAAAACGCTTCCTTGCCAGGAAATCCGAGCACCAGAATGTCCGGCCAGCCGTCGCCGTTGAAGTCGTAGGTGTAGGCGAGGAAATTGTCCGAGTATTCGTTTTCATTGCCGAGCGCGCCTTTGAATCCGGCGAACTCCACGTCTTCGCCCGCGGCGTTCTTGCTCTTCGATTTGTGCGTGTCGGGATAAATCGTGTGGCGCTGTTTGAAGTCCGGCCCGGCCCACCAATACGGTCCGTAGGCGACATCCATTTTGCCGTCGTGGTTGAAATCCCCGTAGGTCGCGCCCTCGGCCCAGAACTGGTCGGTGAGCTGGATTTTCGTGAACTCGCCGGATGGCACCGGATCGGCGGCGGACGCGGCGGCGGTGAAAAGAGCGAGCGGGAGAAGACGGGCGATGGTTTTCATGATGGAGGGTTGGATTGGGAAAGGGCGCTTTGTGGCACGCGCCGCGCCGCGTGACAAGCGTGGCGCGCTTGGCCGGAAAAAAACGGGCCGTCATCCGGAGCGGGGCGAAGGATCCGGAAGTCTGCACTCCAAAAAACATGCGTGCGCGAAAGTCGTCTGCGTCCGATCTTCCCTCTTGCTCCTGCTCTTGCTCCGCGGAATGAGATGCAACGGATTTCTGGACCAGCATTTGTTTAGTTGTTGGAGTTGATGTGGGCCTCGAAAGCGGCTGGGGTCTTGTATCCGAGGGAGGAGTGTTTTCGGTGGGTGTTGTAGTAGGATTCGATGGAGGCGAAGATCTTGATGCGGGCATCGGCGTGAGCGATGAAAGAGCCGTCCTGGAGCATTTCGGTTTTGAGGGTGCCCATGAAGGACTCGGTCCAGGCGTTGTGATAGGGATTGGCGCGCGCGGACATGCTTTGACGCATGCCCGCGTCGCGCAGGAGCTGCCGGTAAGTGCCGCTGCCGTACTGGCTGCCGCGGTCGCTGTGGAGGACAAGGCCGGGAAGCGCGCGGCGCGATCCCAAGGCTTGCCTGAGGGCATCGGCGACCAGCTCTGCGCGCAGATGCCCGGCCAGGGACCAGCCGACGATCTTGCGCGAGCAGAGATCGATCACCACGGCCAGATAGAGCCAGCCGGCGGAGGTGGGGATGAAGGAGCCGAGCGGAGCGAGACAGCCAAAGGGCGGAGCCTTTGCCCGCAGGGCAGCGCCGGAGGGCAGCGCCGGAGGGCGCTGGCAAATGTCACCGGCCCAGACTTGGTCGGGCCTGGCCGGCAGAGGCTGATCAAGGAGCAGTTTGGGAGAGGGCCTGTCGGCCCGGCCATCGCTGGTTTTGGGCACGCAGGTTTTGGGCTGGCTGGCTCGCAGGCCGCGCTGGCGCATGATCCTGCGGATGCGATCCGGCGCACAGACCACGCCCGCGTCGGAGAGTTCCGCGCCGATCCTGCGATAGCCATAGCGGCGGCGATGGCGCTTGAAGATGGCTTAGCTCCGATCGCCGATCCGGAGGTCCTCGGACTCGGTGGCCGTGGGCGAGGCGGCGTGGTAGAAGCTGCTGCGAGGCACCTGGAGGCTGGCACAGATTTGCCGGACGCCACAGCCGGTGGCGGCCCGGAGATCGCCGATCATTTGCCGGAGTTGGAGGGGAGTCTGGTGCCCAGGATGACGGCGGCCTTTTTTAAAATGTCATTCTCCTGGCGCAGGAGGGTGTTTTCGCGCCGCAGGGCGCGCAGCTCGTCCGCTTCGGAGTGCCCGCCTGCGGCTCGCGCTCCTGCGCTGCCGAGCTGCGCGCCCTGCGAGTTGTGCCTCCAGCCATAGAGCAGGTTGCTGCTGATGCAGAGTTCTTCGGCGACTTGGAAAACAGGTTTGCCAGTGCTCAGAAGCGCAACGGCCTGCGCTTTGAACTCGGTGGTGTATCGCTTGCGGTGGACTAGATTCATGGGTCTTCGATTCGGCAGGCTCTTGGTCCAGAAATCCAGAACTTTTGCCGGAAGCATATGACGCTGAAACAGACGCCAGCGCAGGCGGCGGGCGTGACAGACTGCCAGTGGACGCTTGCGCACGTGGTGGAGATGATGGACGCCCACTTTGAACGGAAGCTGGAAGCCGAGTTTGAAAGGGCTTTTGATGAGAAATACACGCCGTTGCGGACGGGGCCGAAAACGTATCAGCCAATCGTAAAACAGACGGAACTCCCGTGGTATCTGGACATGGGCAGGGAAACGCCGCCGGACAACCTGAGCCTGTAATCACCATAGAGTATGTCGCCCACTACCCGTAAATTGGCACTGTTGCAGATACTTAATGGTAATTATAACGCTAAAATCGTGCTTGCGTTTTCGCGCGCAATCGGCATCCGTTCGCCGTGCAAACGGCTTTTTCGATTCATCCATGCCGCTCGGAACCGTCCGGCGTCATGGCGTTGGATTTGATGGATCGTCAAACAGAGGAGGCAAGGTTTCGTCTGTGGACACTTCGTCTGGACGCCTATCGTCTGCACGGGCACCAAGACTCGGATCTGTATCGCCGTACTTTTGGAGAGTTTGATCCAGAAAGTAACGGGCGCGCGCCACAAAGCACTCTGCGACCCGCTCTGTTGAGACTCCTGCACGGGTCGCTAGATCAAACACGATTGATCTGAGCGCCAGAAGGTTTGCGTGCTGCCTTTGCTCAATGGGCAGATATCCGTCCGATTCCATCTGGCCAATCTCCTGCATTTTCAGAAGATGCTTTATCTGTTCTTCGATCTGTTTAATCCGCAGGTCCAGCAGTGGATCAATCTCGCTCATGTCATGGGTGATGAAGCAGATTCGCAGGGCCGTCAATTCCGTTCAGAATGAGCGTGCATCCGCTGGCGAATCGTGGCAGGGTGTGCGTGTGAGAAAGCCGCCCGTCAAAGTCCGCCGAGCCAAACGCCAGCGCGAGGAATCGCCTGCGGAGGCTGGCATTCACGCCGCGCAGAGAGTCGCGGCAATACTGCTGGATCGGCACGATCCGCCGCAAGGCGCGGCTCCAAAGGCCGCCAAGCAGGGCTGAGGCTCTAGGGCTTCGCGTTCTTCCACTGCTTCAGCGCAAGGACAACGCCAGCGGTGATTGCGATGATACACAGGTCAATCAGCGCGAGCCTGACAACACATACGCGCCAAGAGTCATAATCGCCGGCTGGCATAAAAATAAATCGGAACCCATTGTAGCTGAAACCCCTTGATCCATACTGCTCCTCCCACGGAGGAAACAGCCACGAGATCACCAGAAAGCCGAGTCCCGCCAGGATCGCGATCAATGGCTTGTTCATGGCCGGCAGCGTAGCTCGAAGCGCAGCGTTGGCGAGCGTGATCGCGAGGATTGACCGCAACAGATCAACGGGCATTCACTCGCAGCTTTCCCATGCAACAAAAAGAATACGCCACACCGACTACATGGCTTGATTATGCGCGGCTGCTTGACCTTTTGCGGAAAGAGTTTCCGATGCCGCAGCACTGCGCTTGCGTAGCCGGGCAGACAGCCGAAAAAGCCGCTGACACGCTATACAGCCTAGACCAGCGAATAAGCGTATCGCTTGAAGCAGCCATCCGGCACTTTTCTCGCAACAAAGACTGGCCCAGTCTCTCAGAAGATGAGGGTGCCTGCCTTTGCCTTCGCATGAACTGTGCGGTGGAGGTGTTTCTGTTTCTTTCCACACTTTCGCTTTCTCCCGGCCTGTGCCCCATTTCTCCGCCCCCGGAATCAGCAGAAGAGGAAGATGTTTACGAATGGTGCCTGATAACCCTCTGGAACAGTTTTGGGCGATCTCAAGTGCTGTCAATCTCTCAATCCGTGCCGCGGTTGATCTCGGATCGTCGTCCCGATACCGAGACGTAACCAACCGCGTTCCTGCGAGAGCGTCGTTTGGTGTCATGGCGCGCAGGATCGCTTATGCTTTTCACGGTGTCAA
>JAYWEP010000074.1:0-8084 GCA_043779205.1 Chthoniobacter sp.
TGGTCTGATGCATCTCGGGGTCGCGCTCCTTGCGCGCGTTCTTGGTCGAGGAAGGAGCCGCGATGATCGTCGCATCGACGATGGTGCCTTCCTTCATGAGCAGCTTGCGCTCACTCAAAAGCGCGCCGACTTCCGCAAAGATGCGCTGGGTCAGCGCGTGCGCCTCGAGCAGGTGACGGAACTTGAGCAGCGGCTCGCCCGTCCACCGACCCCCGCTATTCCCCTCCGCCTCCTCGGTCGTGGCATCGGGCACCGCCTCCACGCTCAGATCGATGCCCGCAAAGGTGCGCATCGCCTGGCTGTCGTAGAGCGCGTCTTCGAGCGCCTCATCGGCCAGCGCATACCACTGCTGGAGAAAGTAAATGCGCAGCATCCGCTCGATGCCGATCGGCGGACGTCCGCGCCGGCCCTGCGGATAGTGCGGCTCGATCACCGCGCAAAGCCGCGCCCACGGCACCACCCGCTCCATCTCCCCAAGAAACCGCTCCCGCCGCGTCACTTTCTTTTTCCCGTCATATTCAGACTGTGCAAAACTCATCTGCTGTTTCATGTCCGCCACTTTACCAAAACCTCGCCCCGTTGCCTTTTACTTTCTGCTGCGCAAGGCGATTAAATCAGCGTTTCCTTAAAGGACTCGCGGCATTCGCCCGCGCTCCGGCCGCACACCGTGCAGATGTCTTCCGCGACGTTAGGCTCTGAGCCGTCGCAGAGAGTCATCGCTGCGCTTTGGTGTGAGCCTGCGGCGCTCCAAACTTCCGTTCCGTCATGTTTGAGCTGGTGCGGCACGAGGCAGAGCTTCGGCGACGTTTGTGTCGTCCATTGTAAAAATCAGGAAACCGGTTCGGAGAGGGCCTCCGGTTCGACGCGGTGGATGCGTTCCGCGAGAACAGTGAAGGTGCGTCCCTTCAACCCCGCGACCGCATTCTCCAGCACGAAGACGCAAGGGCCGTCCTCGGTCTGGAGCGTGATCTCGGTCGCGCGAACCATATTCAGGTAGCTCTCTTGACGAGGAGTAATGTGAACGCTGCCATCCTCGGTCCGCACGTCGATCGACGACGCAGTCGCGGAAAAAATACGGCCGTTCGGCGTGCTCAACTCGACCATCAGATCATTCATTTATGGGTATTGCGCGATCCTGCTCCGTCCAGCCCGCGAGTGGCTGGACAGCTAGGTGGCAGGCTTCGAACTGCGAGGGGGACTATTCGTGGCTCAGGTGAAAGCGGTACTATCGCCCCCCCGGCATCTTCTGGTCGCTCATTGGGGCCGATCCCATTTGATGTGTTCCCTCTCGTCCGGTGTTGGAGCAGGCGCTGACAAATAGGCCGGTGAGCAGCAGTGCCAATGCGGCGAGTGACATGGTTATATTCTTTTTCATTGATGTTTTCTTGTTTTTATTTGTTCTGCCGGAGATGCTAAGGAACCGCTGATTTAATCGACACCCAGAAAATCCGGCCCGATTTCGACCATCAAATCACCTTCCGACGAAATCAAAATCGTTTCTACGCCATCCTAGAGCGTCGAAATCCGTTCAAATTTACAAAGCTTGATTAAATCAGCGGTTCCCTAATTCGTTTCTATGTCTCTCTGATTAAATAAGTCTAGCGGTGAATGGCCACAGCCGCTACGCATCCAACCGGAAATACTGCGCATTTCTTCGGATTGCGTTGTGCATGCCTGCTCTTCCGCAAACATCGCCGAGCCTTGGGATCAAGCTTTCGCCAACGGGAGCTTCGCACGATGGCCACGTGGTGATTCGCCCGCGACTTTCTTAAACGCGCGGTTGAATTGAGAAAGCGACTGGAAGCCCACTTCAAATGCGACTTCACTCACCCGCCGGTTCGGATTAAGCAGGAGATTGCGCGCCTTCTCGACCCGCGTGCGCGCCACGTATTCGACGAAATTGATCCCGGTCATCTCCTTGAACTTCTCGCTGAAATACGTCGCGCTCATGTTCACGATTTGCGCCACGGCTGCCAGCGACAGCTCGTCGTCGGAATGATCGCGGATGTAGCTCCGCGCTCGTTCGATGGCAGGGGTCCCGCCGCTGGTGCCATGTAGGACAAGAGCGTTGCCGCACTCTGCGAGATGCAGCGCGAAAATCCCGAGGAGCCGTATGAGTGCCTCATACTGCTTCAGCGTGAGGACGCGCGTGTTGAAATAGTGTTCTTCGAGTTTCTTCAAATCGACCTCCGCCCCCCATTTGAGGAGCGTCGCCGCGATGTGTTTGAATTGCACTTTGTCGGGCCGCTGCAACAAGACCTGCCCGGTATGGAGAAATGCGATCAGGTTCTCCGCGACGCGCACTGGCACGGCGGTCTCGCACAGCCCCGCGAAGCACTTGAGCGTCTTTGGCTCAAACTGCGCCTCCTCCTCCACCTTGCACTGCAAAGTGTAGCATTGCGCGCAGCTCTCGTTGCTTTTCGCCATGATGGCGCAGAATGGATTCTCCTGCTTTTTCGCGTAGCGGACGAGGTTGAGCATCTCCGGCCCCTGCAGTCGGAGCGGGAGACCCGTGCCGCGCGTGAAGGCCTTCGCGTAATCGTGATACATCTGCGACTTTGACAGGGTGCCGAGCATTGAGTGATCCGGGGATTCGTCGTTCATAAAGTCAGTGATGGTGAGGTTCATGGCCACCCGGAGCCGGTGCGTTTTTCTCCGTGGTTACGAAAACTCCATCGCGCTTGAGTTCTTCCGCGTTGGCCAGATCGGCGACCGTGCCTTTCGGATGCTGATACCAGCCGGGATCGTCGTAGCTTGTCAGGTTCTCGCGCACTTTGAGGATCGTGAATAGCCCGCCCATGGTGATGTAGTCGAAGGGGCCTTGGCCGCCGACCATCGGCAGGCTGTTCTTCGGCACGGGCATGCCCATCGTCGCCATGTCGCCCATGCCGTCCGTGCCCATGGTCATATAGCCGGGCAGAAGCTTCTGCACTTTGGAGTCGAGCTTGCCGGGTTTGACGCCGATCATGTTGGGGAATTTGTCGCCCATCTGAGTCATGACGTGGTGGGTCATGTGGCAGTGCATCGGCCAATCGCCCGGCTGGTCGGCGACGAACTCAAAAGCTCGCGCCTGGCCGACGGCGGTGAGCGCGGTCGTTTCAACGTGCTGCGCCGATTCGGCGATCTGCCCGCCATCGGTCTCGGTGATCTTAAATTGATAACCGTGCAGATGAATGGGGTGATGACTCATTGCGCCGAGATTTACGATGCGGATTTTGACGCGGTCTCCCAGCTTCACCACCATCGGCTCGGTGCCCGGAAACATCCTCGCGTTAAAGGTAAAGATGTTGAAGTCGGTCATCTCGTTCGGGTTTGGACGCGAGGTGCCGACGGGGATGCTCCATTCGTGGGTCATCAGCGCAAAATCGCGATCCGGGCGGACCTTAGGATTGCGCGGATGGATGATGAACATCCCCACGGTGCCGAGCGCCATCTGCGTCATCTCGTCGTGATGCGAGTGATACATGTGGGTGCCGTGCTGGCGTAGTGTGAACTCGTATTTGAAAGTCTCGCCCGGCTTGATGACACGCTGGGTAAGGCCGGCGACACCGTCCATGCCGTTCGGTAAAAGCAAGCCGTGCCAGTGGACGCTGGTGCCGGCGGGAAGATGGTTGGTCACATAAATGCGGACGCGATCACCTTCGACCGCCTCGATCGTGGGGCCGTGGACGTGGCCATTGTAGCCCCAGCAATGCGCTTTCAATCCAGGCGCAAACTCATGCTCCACTTCTTCGGCGACGAGGTGGTAAACCTTCACCCCGCCGACGATCTTCCACGGCAATGAAATGTTGTTAGGCGTGACTACCGGCGTGTAGTCCCGGCCAGCCTCGCCGGGCGGCTCGGTCGGCTTTGGATCAATCCTATCCATGAGCGGCTTGTCTTTGTTGGCCAGGGCGCTGGTTTCGCGCGCTTTGTCTGGTTCGATGGACTTCACACCTTCGGCGGCGCTGAGCTTGCCGAGAAGCGCGGTGCCGCCGCCGAGCGCAACAGCTCCGGTGAGGAATTTGCGACGGTTGATTCGCTGTGGGTGGTTATCGTTGTTCATCGTTGTTGTTTGGTTGTTTTCAAAGCACCGCGCGGGCTGCCACCTTTGAGCGCCATTTCGAGTTCGGTGCGCGCGATCCAGTAGTCGCGCCACGCCTCGATGTAAGCGCGCTCGGTCTGGAGCTCGCGTTCTTTTGCGAGAAACAGATCGGTCGGGCCGCGCTGCATCGCGTTGTATTGAAGCTGGGTGGTGTTGACGATTTGGATGCGCTGCGGAAGCAGCAACTTGCTGTAGTATTGCGCCAGCTCGCGGTTGGCGGCAACGAGGTCGCGTGCCTCGCGCACTTCCGAACGCGCCTCGACGGCAATCGCTTCGAGTTCGTTTTGCGCCTGACGATACTGCGCGGCAAGGCGTGCGAGACCGGCCTGACCTTGATCGAAAATCGGCAGCCGCAGATCAAGCGTCGGGCCGGTCACACGGTGCCGGTCGGTGTCGCGTTCGGTGTTGACGCCGGCGTTGATGCCGCCGGGCAGAAATCGCGTTGCCTTTTGCAACCCGCCCGCGAGGCCCATTGCCGCGACGTTTTGCCGCGCCATCGCCACGTCGAATCGCTGCGCGAGCGCCTTGGATTCCAGCCGCGCGCGCGACATTTCGCTCGAGGGAATCTCCGGTAAGCGCTCGCCGACGCTCCACTTCGTGTCCGCGCCCCACACGCCCATTAACCGGTTCAGCCGCTCGCGATCGGAGCGCATCTGCGCCTGAGCCTGCGCGACATCCACGCGTGACTGAGTGTAAAGCGCCTGCTGGCTGGCGAGTTCGACGTCCGGGATATTGCCCGCCTGGTGCTGGCGCAGCGCGAGATCGGCGGACGACTCATTGGTTTCAACGATAAGTTTCAAACGCGAGAGCAACTGCTGGCGCGCCTGCAAATTGTAAAAGGCCGTCTTTGTTTCCGTGACCAATTCGAGCACTTGCATCCCCACGTCGAGTTTCGTGCGATCGAGTTCCGCCTGCGCGATGCGGCGTTTCAGAGGGATCAACAGCAGGTTCAAAAGGTCCTGCGCAACCGAGAGTTCGACGTTTGTCGCACCCGCCCCGCTGGGAAATCGCGCGAACCCGGAGAACTGCGGATTGCTGGGCAGGGTGGCCTGCACGTAGTCCGCCTGCGCGATGCCGATTGCTTCAAACGCGGATTGCAAACGGCGGTTGTTCAGCAGCGCGATCTGCGCGGCGGAATCGGCTGTGAGCCGGCGCTGGAGCAGCGCTCGCGCGGCACTTTGCGCCTCCGCAGCGTCGCCGCCATTGCGAATCCAGTGCAGGCGTTTGCCCGTGCGCGCGGAGACATCGCTCTGCACGTCACGGAAAGCCGGACCGGGATTGACGCAGCCGGCGAAGAGCGTGGATGCAGTGATTACAGCGGTGATGCGGCCAAGGCCAGTTGGGTGAATCATCGGTTATTGCTGGTGTTGTGAATGGTCTTCGGGTTTAGCCTGCGGCGGTGCGGGCGTTGCGCCGGGTTTCTTGACACGGTTTTTTTGCAGTGCGTCCGACTTTGCCTTCAGCTCGTCGGAGGCTTTCTTCATTTCATCGGCCGTCTTCTTCATCTCCTCGACCGTCGCCGCTTTGTCCGCGGACGGCGCCGCCTCGCCTTTCGCCGGCTCCGCATCGTGTTTCATCCCCGGCATCGCGCCGTCCTTCTTCCCGCTCATTCCCGGCATCTTGGAATGATCCATCCCCGGCATATTCTCCATGCCTTGCGGCTTCGCTCCTTCCTTCTGCATCCCCGGCATTTTCGAGTGGTCCATGCTCTCCATGCTGCCAGCCCCCTGCATCTTGGAATGGTCCATCCCTTCCATCCCGCCCATGCCCTGCATCTTCGAGTGATCCATTTTTTGCGCCCCCTCACCCGCCGACGGATCGAGAAAAATGCGCGTGCTCGCGATGAGGTTGGGCTTCCGCGGCACGGCGGCCTCACGTCCTGAAGAGTCGGATGGGTCGGACGCCGAACGATTCGGCGGCGGCGGCATGATGACACAGCCGCCGAAGGCGGAGGCGAGCAGGAGGATTGGGAGAAGTCTTTTCATAAGCGCATTCAGTGCTGGTGAGTGTGGCCCTCGCCGGTGGATTTCGGTGCGCCTTCAGTTTGTCCGCCGGGCGCTGCGCCATGCTCGCTTTCGCCTCCGCCGTGGTGATGTTCCTCCTGCTTCTGGGCTGGCGGTGGCTCGAAGCGGAACTCCTGGTGCCGCACATGACCGCCCGCGTAGGAAATCCATCCACCGATCCCGAGAGTGCCGACGCCGAGAGCCAAGGTCACAATCGCCAGCGGCAAGGAAGAGCGCGGCCACTTTCTCGGCGCGACGATGCCGGCCAGTGCGACCGCGGCCAGAAGGTAAAACGCGTAGATCAGTTTCTCTCCGCGAGCCATGTGCTCATCGAGCCATTGCGTGCCGATGCCGTCCGACATCTCCTTCACCCGATCATACGCGGCCTGCCCATAGTGATAGGTCGGCCAGGCCGACAAACCGCTGACGACGATGAGCACCAGCGCGACAATGATCGTCTGCCGGCTGCGGAAAAGCAACGCGAGGCCAAGCGCCAGCACGCCCATCGACAACCCGTAAACCGGCATCGGGTTGACGAGAACGTGCATGTATTCCGGCTGATTGAGATGCTTGAAAAACGAGCTGCTCTTGTCGCCGCCGGTCTCGCCGATTGAATCGGAATCCTGATGCTCCGCATGGTCCATCTGTGGCATGGCCTTATCGGGCTGCGGCGCATGGTCGTGGCCGGGCTCGGCTGGTTTGGGCGCAGATACTTCGAGCTGTTGACGACTGGCTTCGAGCTGAAGCCGGCTCGCTTCGAGTTGCGCGCGACTCGCCTCCAATTGCTTCGCGTCGGGCGCTGGCCCCGCATCTTTCTGCGCCGCGGCGTCGCCCATTTTTCCATGATCCATCTTCCGCCCGGCATCGCCACTCGGGGCACTCTGCGCCTGCCTTCCCTCCTCACCGCCGGCTTTGGCCGGAGCGGCCGCAGGTGCCGGCGTTGCTTCGGGTTTGCCGTCTTTTTCGTGAGCTCGGGAAAGTGGTGCGCTTACGAAAAGTGCGGCGGCGAGCGCGAAGGGATAAGCCGATGGGAAGTGTTTCATCGCGGTGTAGATCGGAATGGCTAATGAGCGTGTTCGCCCGGAGCTTTGCCTGGTTTCGGAGCTTCGGGCTTCCTCTCCGAGTCCGTCGGCGGCGCGGGCTCCGCTGGTTTTCCGCCCGGTGCCGGCGGTTGACCTTCCGGCGGCGCGGGCTGCCCCTTGGCCGCTTCGAGCGCCTGCCGGCTGGCCTCAAGCTGCGCGCGACTGGCATCGAGTTGCGCGCGACTCGCCTCCAACTGCTTCGCATCGGGCGCTGGCGCTGCGCCCGGCTGCGCCGCGCCCTCGGTCATTTTGGAATGATCCATCTCGCCACCGGCGGGTGCCTGCTTCGCGTCGCCGCCGCCCGTCTGCGCCTTCCCTCCGCCCGCGGCCCCGGTCATTTTTGAGTGGTCCATTTGGCCGCCACCAGGCGGCTGCTTCGCGTCATCGCCGCCGCCAGCCGGCATGGCCATCTCACCATGCCCGCCGGCCGGATGCGTTCCGGCGGCGTCCGCATGCTGATGCCCAGCGCCGCCGGTTTCCGGCTGGTAGTTGCGGAAGTAAGCCGTAAGCAGCGCCGCGGGCACGATGAGGATGAGCAGCACGGCGAGAAATTGTTTCAGGTTGATGAGTGGTTGCATGGGATCTCCTTTATAGGTTGAAGCGTTCGAAATGGATGTTCTTCGCGGGGACACCGCGACCGCGCAGACACCTTACCACCGCGTCCATCATCGGCGGTGGGGCGCAGACGTAGAAGGCGCGTTTCTCCAGATCGTCGCCGCAATGCCGCTCCGTCTTCTCCGCATCGATCCGGCCCTTCTCGCCCGGCCAATCGTCCGAAGGTTTACTGAGAACATGCACGACTTTGAGCTGCGGATGCGCGCCGGCTTCCATGCCTTCCAGCTCTTCGCGAAAAATAATGTCCTGCTCACTGGTGTTGCCGTAGAGCAGCAGCACACGGCGCTCATCGCGCGTGTC
>JAYWEP010000075.1:0-7576 GCA_043779205.1 Chthoniobacter sp.
GTTTGGCCCCGCCATTGAAGAAGGCTTTGGCGAGGACGAAGAACTTTTTCAGCAGCGCCAGATGGGTCTTTGCGGGGGCGGGCATGGCGGGGATTTAGAGGGGGGGTTGCCGAAATTATGAACCGAGAGTTTTTTGACCACGGATTACACGGATTACACGGATTTTCAGAAAACAAATCCGTGTAATCCGTGTAATCCGTGGTCAAAAAATCATCGCACAACCAGTTTCGGTACATGCTCTGAGTTCCGGGGGCGCGCGCACTGACGACGCAAATCGTCGGCGGGTTTAGGCCGCGGCGCGCGGAGAAACCGGCCCGCGCGCTTTGACAGCGGAGCGAGAGCCTGCGACCACCAGCGGGATGAAGACCTTCCGCCGTTTCACTTTCCTCCTCCTCGGGCTCCTCGCCGTCGCCCGCGCGGAGCCGCCGCCGGATGTGTTCGCGCGCGAGAACCTCGTGGCGTGGTGCATCGTCCCTTTTGATACCAAGAAACGCGGGCCGGAAGAGCGCGCGGAGATGCTGGAGCGGCTGGGGATCAAACGGCTGGCGTATGATTATCGCGCGGAGCACATCCCGACTTTCGATGCGGAACTCGACGCGCTGAAAAAGCATGGGATCGAGCTGACGGCGTGGTGGTTTCCCGGCGCGCTGAATGACGAGGCGAGGAACATCCTCGCGGTGATCGCGCGGCACGGCGCGCATCCGCAGCTCTGGGTGACGGGCCGCGGTGCGCCGGTGAAAACGCCGGAGGAGCAGGCGCAGCGCGTGGCGCAGGAGGCGGCGCGCATCCGCCCGATCGCGGAGGCGGCGGCGCAGCTCGGCTGCAAAGTGGGGCTCTACAATCACGGCGGGTGGTTCGGCGAGCCGGAGAATCAACTCGCGATCATCGAGCAGCTCGGGCTGCCGAACGTGGGCCTCGTCTATAACTTCCACCACGGCCACGGGGAGATCGACCGCTTCCGCGAGCTGTGGCCAAAAATGCAGCCGCATCTGCTCGCGCTGAACGTCAACGGCATGGTGCGCGACGGCGAAAAAACCGGCCGTGGGACGATCACCATCGGCACCGGGACGGAGGAAAGCTGGATGCTGCGCGTGGTGCGCGACAGCGGCTGGCAGGGGCCGGTCGGGATCGTCGGCGACCGTCCGCAACTCGACGCGGAAGTGGCCCTGCGCGACAACCTCGCCGGACTCGAAAAACTGCGCGCCGAGATGGTGCGCTGATTTTTGGAACCACGGATTGCACGGATTACACGGATTTTCAGAAGGCCGAATCCGTGAAATCCGCGTAATCCGTGGTCAAAAGAATGTGTCCACGAAATGCCCACGCCAGCCCGCTCGTGCGCAAAATATCCTGTTTCGTGAACACGTTCCCCGCTACATGTCCACGGCGTGCCCACATTTGATCGCACCAAGCCGTACAACGATCTCCCGCTCCTCCCGCCCGCGGCGCACTTGGAAACACCCGCTGTGCTCAAGGCCGCGATCCGCGCCAGCCGCAGTCTCGCCGAGCTGAAAGGTCGCACGCGGACGGTGCCGAACGCCTCGATCCTGCTCAACAACCTCGCCATCCAGGAAGCGCGGGCGAGTTCCGAGATCGAGAACATCTTCACCACCAGCGACGAGTTGTATCGCGGCCTGAGCGCGGATTCGCCGGAAGTCAGCCCGCACGCCAAGGAGGTGCTGCATTACAACGAAGCCCTCTGGCACGGTGCCCATGCCCTGCGCGACCACCGCCCGCTTTCCGCCGCGCTCACCATCGAAATCGTGCGCATGATCAAAGCCGACGTGCCCGGTATCCGCGCGCATCCCGGCGCGGATTTGAAAAACCGCGCCACCGGCGAGGTCGTCTATACCCCGCCCGACGGTGCCCCACGCATCCGCGCGCTCCTCAAAAACCTCGAGCAATTCATCAACACCACCGAGGACGACCTCGACCCGCTCGTGAAGCTCGCCGTGCTCCACTACCAGTTCGAGGCCATCCACCCCTTCTCCGACGGCAACGGCCGCACCGGGCGCATCCTGCTCATCCTTTTCCTCCTCCAGCAGCGCCTGCTCGAGCAGCCCATCCTTTTCCTCAGCCGCTACATCATCGAAAACAAAAGCCACTACTACCGCCACCTCCGCGACGTGACCGAGACCGGCGCCTGGGAGCCGTGGATTCTCTACGTCCTGCGCGCCGTCGAGACGACCGCCGAGACGACCGTGCTGAAAATCGAAGCCATCGGCGACCTCCTCACCCGCCTCGTCGAGGAAGGCCGGCTCAAGCTGCCCAAGCGCACCTTTTCCAAGGAACTCATCGAGCAGCTCTTCGTCCGCCCCTACTGCAAAATCCGCCACCTCGAGGAAGCCGGCCTCGGCAACCGCGTCTCCGCCTCCCGCTACCTCCACGACCTCGCCGCCGCCGGCCTCGTGGCCAAAGTGAAAGCGGGCAAGGAAATCCTCTTCGTCAACGAACGGCTGGTGAAGCTGCTGGCGAACTGAGCGGCGGTCGTTTCAGACTTAGAACTTCCAGCCTTCCCTGCGCATCAAGCCGAGCAGACTGATGCACGGGAGCCCGAGTTCCCGGCATACATCGGGAATGAAGTGCGTTCGCTTAGGTTTGTTCTTTTCGGCAGCGGAGGTTTCCTGCGTCACAACGATCCCATCGCGGAGCTTGGCCAGCGCGATCACATACGCGTCCGCCTCCTCATACTCCGCCTTGGGATCTTTCAAGCCAGGGAAGCGTGCCTGAATTGCAAGCGCTTCCGCGAGCACATCGGCCAAAGGCACAAACATTTGAGGTCGTGCATTCGCCCAAGCCACCAGTTCCGCCGTGCCCACGGCGATCAATTCCTCCTTCACGAGCTCGGGAGCAAGCCAGCGACCTTCGTCAATCAGCACATCCACGCAACCAACGAGCGATTGAAAAATATCCGTCGGAAAATACCGCGCCTGCCAATCCATGAGGACATTTGTGTCGATCGAATAAACCGGCTTTCGCATCTCCTCACTCATCAGCGCCACCGCTCACCGGCCCTCCCCTCAGCGACTCCTTCAGCTTGTCAAAGTGCTCGAATTTCAAAGCGAGATGCCGCGACGCATCGACCGACGTGATTCGATTGGCGGCGAGCGCTTCCAAGACCAATTGCACGTAAGGTCTCCCGTTGCGGTTGAGCGCGATGTCCACCGGGTGAGCGAAGCCACCCGTGCGCGGGGGCAGCGTCTTCACATAATCGTTCCAACTTTCTTTCCATGCCCGGTATTGCGGCCAGCCCATGTAGCCAGAGGCCCGAAGCCGCGTGGCCATCGCCAGTGGCGTGATGCGAAAGCGCCGCGCAAGTCGCCGCACGGCGAGAATATCCCAATCCTGAGACCGGTTAGGGGTGGCCGCTCGCAATGCGGTTTCTGGCACCAACACATAACTTGCGGCAAACTCCGCAAATCGCTCGACGGCCTCCCACTCCTCGCCACTCCGCTTCTCCAAGAGTGCCGACGCCTCTTCGTGCCCGGTCGCAAGCATTAGGTGAATCACCTCATGCAACAGCGTGTAACACTTCAGCTCCGGCTGCGCCTTGCTGTTCACGCCGACGACCGGCATCGGAAAGCGCAGCAGCGACAAGCCGAGAGCATCTGTCAATCCCACTTTCGGGAATTGAAATACCAGCACGCGCAATTGCTCCACAGCAGCGCGCCATTCTCTCCACGCCTGCCACTCGTCGCGCCATTCAAGTTGCGCTTCGACGGCGATGCCGAGGGCGGCCCGCAAACGCCCGCCGACCGCTTCTGGATTCTCATTCAGGTGAGCTTGCAGGGCAAAAGCGGAGATCGGTTCACCGAGTTCTTCCATCAGCAACAACGCGGTCTCCCGACGATTGATCATCTGCCGCACCGCGAGCCTCAGCTCGGGCGATTCCTGCCCAGGAGTCACTCCCGGCAGTCGGCGATATTCCGCGGCCAACGGCGGCACCTGCGGTGGAGTTGGAAGAAAAAAGACGTTCAGCGGACGATGGAAAAGTCGCGCCAGTTCCTGCACCTGCCGCAAAGTTGGAGAACGCTCACCACGCTCCCATGCCTCGACCCGCTCCGGCTTTACCTGAAGGCGACCTGCCACCCGATCCACCGGATAGCCGCTCTCCGTCCGCGCCCATTCAAGCACGTTGTGATTGATCGGAACTGGAAGGGCCGTTGGCATGCGCGCAACAATTTACCCGCTGTCAGATGGCTGGCGAGCGTCAATCAAACCGGTTCTAAAAGATTGGATCGCACCGCATGGCCGAAGGTTTTTCACCTCGTGCCGAAGCTCCAGCTTCGGCACGCGCTTGGGAGCGAAGTTGCACTTCGCAGGGCGGGGGTGCCTGCTCGCCCGCCCTCCAATCCCCGCTGTTCCCCTCCGCCGCCTCGGCGGGTGCGAATCGGTGCCCGCTCCGCCCGCAGACACGCCATCCGCGCGAAGTGCAACTTCGCCCGCAAGTGCGGTCCCAAGCCGGAGCTTGGGACCGAGGAGAAAAAACCTCGCAGACGCAGGAGAAAGGAGCGGCTGGAGGCGAAGCGATCATTTGGTTTTTGCCGCAATCCGTGGTAACTCCCGGCGTCCATGCGCCAGATTCGCCCGACCATCGATGAACTCAAGAAGCGCTACTCGTGCGCGCTGGCGCGGCGCAAGATGACCGAGCGCCGCCACGCCGCGCGCCCGAGCGAGGCCAAGGTCGTCAAGACACCCGACAACTCCGAACCGTGGCTGCCGCACCCGCCGCGCACTTTGGCGGAGTGCATGTGGATTTCCGATCAAATCGCCAAGGAAGTGGAAAAATGGGGGCCGAAATCTCAGCCGACATCTTCGTAACCCAGCTCGCGCAGCGCCACCGCGTGCTGATGCTCGGGGGCATGGCGACGGTGAATCTGGAGCGATGAGCGCGGCCAAGCCCAAGTCCAGCTACCGCGTTCTCCCGTTGCCCGTCGTTCAACGGGACGCGAAGAAGCTGCTGACCGCGCAACAGCTTCGGGAGGGCATTGGGCTGGCGAAAGGGCTGCGCCACTATCCCGACGTGCCCGGCTTGAGCATCGGGCGGTGCGGTGAAGGGATGGAACTGCGGCTCGAATCGCCGGCGATCAATCCGCAGGGATGGCTGCGGGCGATCTTTTGGGTGCATGAGAAAAGCCGCACGATTTACATCGTCGATCTTTTCTGGAAAAAGACGAACAAAGTGACCGTTGCGGATTTGCATCGCGCAAACCATCGCATCCGCCAGCTCAAGGCGGCGCTGGCGTGACCGGCTACGAGATCAAGGCCGCGACATCCACGCCGAATGCGCGGGCGAGCTTTTGCAGGGTTTTTTGCTGCGGGATGTGCTCGCCGGATTCGATGACCGCAACGTAGCTGCGGGACAGGCCGGATTTGCGGGCGACATCGGCTTGGGTGGCGAACCCCGCCTTGGCGCGCAGGGAAAAGTATGTTTTGAGGAAAGCGCCCGTCTCTTTGGTCGCAGCGGCGTCGGCCCTGGCAAATCCGGCGTCTGTCGCTTTCAGCTTTTGTTCCCACTGCCCGATGTCTTCCGTGGGGAGTTCGAGCGGGTGGTTGGCACTGATTTCTTCGAGTGTCCGAAGGATGTTTTCCTTTTCATCGGCGTCCGTCTCCCGGTCGAATTCAAAGCAGAGTTCGACAATCGAGGCCGTCCGCTCCCGCTCCGCTTCGAGCGCGGCGGAGCCTTTGATGCGCTTGAGGGCGGCACGCAGTTTCGGATGTTTCCGCAGGGTGCGTTCTCCCAAATGTTTTTCCGCTACGGTTTCGAGGACACTCATGGTTGTGGACAATATGTGGCTGTTTCTAACAGTTTCGAGCTTTTTATAGCAAAACCTGCGCAACACCTCCACTTGAAAGCCCGGTCGCGGAGCGAGGTCGTCAGGTGGCGAGGCTGACGGCGCGGGATTTCCATTTGGAATGCCGGCGGTGATGCGCCACGGTCTGTGCATCCATGTTTCCTGCCCTCGCCCTCCGCATCCTCCGCACGACCGATCCGCGGTTGCTGGGGAAGTTCGCGTGGAATTTCGGGGTGAAGGGGCTGCTGTCGGTGGAGAAGTTCAAGCGGCGGATCAAGCGCGGGGAATACTTTCCGCCGTTCCTGTACCTCTCGATCCTCAATAGCTGCAACCTGCGCTGCCAGGGCTGCTGGGTGGACGTGGAGGCGGAGCGCACGCAGATCGATCTCGAAACACTCAACCGCACGATCAACGACGCCAAGGCGCACGGGAACGCGTTCTTCGGCATCCTCGGCGGCGAGCCGTTCATGCACCCGGAACTGCTCGACCTGCTCGCGGCGCACCCGGACGCGTATTTCCAGGTCTTCACGAACGGGCAGTTCATCACCGACAAGATCGCGAAGCGGCTGAGGCAGATCGGCAATGCCACGCCGCTCATTTCCATCGAAGGCCGCGAGATCGTGAGCGACGAGCGCCGCGGCAAAAAGGAGGTCTTCGCGCGCACGCTGCGCGGGCTCGACGCGTGTCTGCGGGAGAAGATCCTCACCGGCGTGGCGACGAGCGTTTGCCAGACGAACATCGACGACCTCTGCACCGAATCGTGGCTGCGCGAGCTGATCGCGCGCGGCGTGCATTACTGCTGGTTTCACACCTATCGCCCGGTCGGGCCGAAGATGAACGCGCAACTCGCGCTCACGCCCGCGCAACTCGTCCGCGTGCGGCGATTCGTCGTCGAGATGCGCGCGAAGGTGCCCATTGCCATCATCGACGCCTACTACGACGGCGAGGGCAAGGCGCTCTGCCCGATGAGCACCGGCATCTCGCACCACGTCAACCCGCGCGGCGACATCGAGCCGTGCCCGATCATCCAGTTCGCCACGGAAAACATCCGCGACCCGCGCGGCGTCTTCGCCACGATGCGCGACAGCACTTTTCTCAAAGACTTCCGCGAACTCAGCGCCCAGCACACCCGCGGCTGCGTGGTTCTGGAGCGGCCGGATTTGGTCAAAGACCTCGTCGTCAAACACGGCGCGCGCGACACCACCATGCGCGGCACTGCCATGGCCGAACTCGAAGCGATGGAGCCGCGCTTTTCGCAATGGCTCCCCGGCGAGGAAATCCCCGAGAAACACTGGATGTATCGCTGGGCAAAAAAGTTTTGGTTCAACGATTTTGGCGCGTATGCAAAGGCGGATCACGACGCAGCGGCGAAATCGAAGGTGCGCGCGTTGGCGAACGTGTGAAAAAATTGGCACCGGCTGCGTGAAGCCCCCCTGCCGGTCGATGCCCGACGCGAGCCGCGTCGGAATGCCTCGGGTGGAACGGGCCGCTGGCCCGTGGTTTCCGGCGAGCCCTCTCGTCGAAGACGAGCCGCGGACGCACTCCAGCGTGAGGCTGCCCTGCGGGCAGATGTCCGACGCGGGCCGCGTCGGACCACGGGCGGGCCGCCCGTTCCACCCATCCGCTCACCCGCCGAGATACGCCTCGCGCACTTTCGGATTCGCGCGCAATGCGGCGGCGCTGTCTTCGAGCAGGATGCGCCCCGTCTCCAGCACGTAGCCATAGTGGCTGATTTCCAGTGCGAGATTGGCGTTCTGCTCGATGAGCAAAATGGTCATCTT
>JAYWEP010000076.1:0-13675 GCA_043779205.1 Chthoniobacter sp.
TCCGACAATTCCGCATTCTGCGCGTCCTCATCCGGCGGCAGATCGAGGATCAGCAGCCCGTCCACACCCGCCGCCTCCGCCGCGCGATGAAACGCCTCGAAACCAAAGCGGTAGATCGGATTCATGTAGGTGTAGAGCACGATCGGGAGCTGCGACTGCGCGCGGATTGCCCGCACACATTCGAGCACGCCGCGCACCGTTGTCCCTGCCGCCAGCGCCCGCGTCGCGGCTTGCTGATTCACCACTCCATCGGCCAGCGGATCGGAGAAAGGGACGCCGAGTTCGAGAATATCGACCCCGGCTTTTTCAAAGGCCCAGGCCAGTTCGCGGGTCGCGTCGAGATTCGGGTCGCCCGCGGCGATGTAGGCGATGAGCGCCTTTTTTCCCGCGTCGCGGAGGTCGGCGAATTTCTGGTCGATACGGTTCGGCATAAAAATGGGTGCGGAGTTTTTGGACGGGATTGACGGGATGAACAGGATTTTTTGACGAAATGCGCGAAGCTCCGCCTTCCTCAATCTCAGAAATCCCGTTAATCCCGTCCCCAACAAATGCCCGTCGCCGCCGCCAAAGCTCCCACGCTGAAGATCCACGAAATCTACGAATCCGTGCAGGGCGAGAGTTCGTGGGCGGGCTGGCGCTGCGTCTTCGTGCGCCTCACCGCGTGCGACCTGCGCTGCACCTACTGCGACACGGAGTACGCCTTCTATGAGGGAAAGAAACGCGCCGTCAGCGACGTGCTCGCCGACGTGCTCGCGCTCGACTGCCCGCTCATCGAGATCACCGGCGGCGAACCGCTCCTGCAAAAAAACGTCCACCCGCTGATGACCGCGCTCTGCGACGCGGGCCGCACCGTGCTCATCGAGACCAGCGGTGCGCACGACATCGCGCCCATCGACCCGCGCGTGCATCGCATCATGGATTTGAAAACCCCCGGCAGCGGCGAGTGCGCGCGCAACCTGTGGTCAAACATCGCGCACCTCGCCAAACGCGATGAGGTGAAATTCGTCATCGGCTCCCGCGAGGATTACGAATGGTCGCGCGAACAAGTCCGCACCCACGACCTCGCCACCCGCTGCGGCGGCGTCCTGTTTTCGCCCATCTTCGGCCGCATCGAGCCGCGCGACATTGTCGCGTGGATTCTCGAGGACAAGCTGCCCGTGCGCTTTCAACTCCAGATGCACAAATTCATCTGGGATCCGAAAAAAAAGGGCGTTTGAAGGAAGTGGGAATTGAGGATTGGAGATTGAAAATTGGAGATTGAAGATTTGATCTCTCACGCCGCTCGCCGTCGGTCTCCCGGCCAATTTTCAATCCACAATCTCCAATCCTCAATTCCTGACCACCCGATGAAAGTCCGCCTGACCAAAGATTTCACCTTCGAAGCCGCGCAAACCCTGCCCACCGCGCCCGAGGGCCACAAGTGCCGGAAGATGCACGGCCACAGTTTCAAAGTGGAGGTCTCCGTCGAAGGCGAAGTCGATCCGGCAATCGGCTGGTTTTACGATCACGCCGTCATCGGTCGCGCGATGAAGCCGCTCGTCGAGTTGCTCGATCATTCCTATCTCAACGAAATCGCCGGGCTCGAAAACCCGACCATCGAAAACATGGCCGCATGGTTCTGGCAGAAGCTCGCGCCGCAGTGCCCCGGCCTCGCCGAGATCGTCATCCACGAAACGCCCACCGCCCGGTGCAGCTATCGCGGGGAGTGACGCCCGCACCTTTTCGCTCGCCTCGCGAGGCGCGGCGGCTAGCCTCCGGCGCTCTTATGAAATGGTTTTCCATCCTCTCCGTCTGCGCCCTCGCCGTCCTCGCCACGGCTTGTGAAAAACACCCCGCGTCCGAGCTGCCGCCGGAGCACGAAGCCGGACGGCATCACGCGGAAGCGAAGGGCGAAGCCGCGCATGAGGCCAAGCCCGCGGAGCATGCCGAGGCCGCGAAACCGGAAGCGGCCAAGCCCGATGGCGAGGCGAAACCCGGCGAAGCGCCGAAGTTTTTTCCCGAAACCAAATAGCCCGCCGCGCCATGAGCGACCGCCCGCCTGCGCCACCAGCTTCGCGCGGACGCTTGGCGCGGAGCTTCGGCTACGCCTTCCGCGGCCTCGGCATCCTGCTCCGCACGCAGGCCAATGCGCGCCTCCACGCGGTGGCCACGCTGCTCGCGGTGGGCGCGGGATTTTGGTTCCGCATTTCCCATGGCGAATGGCTCGCCATCATCGCCGCCATCGGCCTCGTGTGGACGGCGGAGGGCCTGAACACCGCGCTCGAAACCGTGGTCGATCTCGTCTCGCCCGAGCCGCACCCGCTCGCTGGCCGCGCCAAGGATGTGGCGGCCGGTGCGGTGCTGTGCGCGGCGATTGCGGCGCTGGTGATCGGCGTAATGATCTTCGGCCCGCGCGTGTGGGCGCTGGTGGCAAAGTGACCGATGAAGAACATCATCATCATCGCCGGGCCGAACGGGGCGGGGAAGACGACCTTCGCGCGGGAGTTCCTGCCGCAGGAGGCGGCGTGCCCCACCTTCATCAATGCGGACCTCATCGCGCAGGGGCTCTCGCCTTTCCGCCCGGAGGCGGCGGCGCGGCGCGCGGGGCGGCTGATGCTGGAGATGATCGCGGACTGTGTGCGGCGCAGGGTGAGCTTCGCCATCGAGACGACGCTGAGCGGGCGCAGCTACGCGCAAATGATCCCGGCGTGGAAACGGGCGGGGTATCGGGTGGCGATCTTCTTTCTGGAACTGCCGGGCGCCGAACTGGCGGTGCAACGGGTGGCCATGCGGGTGAGGCAAGGCGGGCACGACATTCCGGAGCCGGTGATCCGGCGGCGCTTTCGGATCGGAAAGGCAAACTTTCTGAAGCTCTACAAACCGCTAGCCGATGAGTGGCGGCATTACGATAATGCGGGGGAGGAGCCCGTGCTGCTCGCCAGCAGTGACGAACCATGAAAAAGACCGCCAACTGGATTCAACAAGCCGACAACGCGATCAAGCGCGCCGCCAAGCGTGCGCGTGAAGTGGCGGAGCGAACGAACACGCCGCTTCTCGTGCAGAGGGATGGGAAGATCGTGAAACTGTTCCTCGGTGCCGGCGACCTCGTCCTGCGCGAAGACCCGCCCGCCTACGGCGTGAAGAAGCCCTGAGCACGGCTGGAAACCAGGCAAACTCCGTTTGGGAACACCATTTCGGGTGAAACTCCGTTTCGTGCGGACGGGGTGTCCGCGTGGGGGCGCGCAACCGGCTCCGCCCCGCAGACACACCCGCCGTGGGAAATGCAATTTTCCTCCTCATTGCATTACCAAACGGAGTTTGGTAACGAGGGGAAGCTTCTTCTCGGTCCCGGCAGATCGCGGACGATGAAGCCGCGTCCAATTTAGTAGGGTTTGGCCGGAGCCACTTTCATATCGCCCCGCACCGCGAACGTCATCATGCCTTCACTTTCTGGCTTTAGATCAATGCTACCCGTTGGATTGCAATTGGCGACAAAGGACAATCGGCCATTCACAAAGAAATCCGTACGCACATGACGCATCGTCACCGCGGTACCGTCAACAGCGCTGCGGTAGATGAAACCGAGAAAATCAAGATTGCGGATCGCCTCGATTTGATCAGGCAGAAGCGTATAAACGTCTGAGCCTGGAGACGCATTCGTCCTAAAAGTCATCCTCACAATATCTGCGTCGATGAGTCGGAACGTCAGCCCGTTTATCTGATAGAAATTCACCGGGATGACAGATCCACCTCGAACTACTAGCTGCAGCGTTGCCGTTTTTGCATCTCCAGACTTAATAAGCCAATGATTTGGGTCAGGGGGAATCCCATCTTTCCACTTTGCCGAGAAATCGACATTCAACTCCATATCAAGACTTCGGATTCGGTGCTCTGCTTCGTCCAACTGTTTCCGCAATTCCTGCTGTCTCTCCCGCTGCTCTTTGTCCTTCATTATGCCAAGTTCGCCACTAATACGTTTCTCACGCAGATCTACGAAATGCTTGACGGTTTGAAGGCACACAGCGACCGAGGCGAGCGCGATGACAAACCATTGGATAACCGCGCTTGCCATACGGAGAAAGGTTGGGTCGTTCCAGTTCATATTCATGTTTTCACGTTATCCGCGAGCGAGGAGGGTTTTGCGGCAGCCATGCGGCGGACGCTAGCGGAGGGGCGGGCGCGGTGGCAAGGCGGGCGGAACGCTCAGACGAAGGCTTCGGCGACGGCGTCGGCCATGAGCTTGCCCCGGCGCGTGAGGATCACGCGGTCGGCGCGGTTTTCCAGGAAGCCCAGCTCGCGGAACTCCTGCACCGCCGCGGGCCAGCGGGCGAGGTCGGCGGTGGCGATGCCGTCGCGCGTGCGGACGGCGAAGGCGGCGATTTCGCCTTCGCGGGTCGCGGGGGAAAGCTCCTCGACGAAATGCTCGACGCTTTCTCCGGCGAGGATGCGGCGCGTGTATTCGGCGGTGTCGGGGAGGGCCTGCCAGCGGCGCAGGCCGGTGGTGGAGAAGGCGCTGGGGCCGAAGCCGAGGTAGTCCGCGCCGCGCCAGTAGGCGAAGTTGTGGACGGATTCGCGACCGGGGCGGGCGTAGTTGGAAATCTCGTACTGCGCGAAGCCGGCGGCGGGGAGCGTGTCCATGGTCGTCTCGAAAAGATCGGCGTCGCGGTCGTCGTCCTGGCGGAAGGTGCCGAGCTGGAGCTGGCGGAAGTAGGCGGTGTCCTCCTCGTAGGTCAGGCAGTACGAGGAGACGTGCTCGGGCTGGAGGGCGATGGTGCGGGCGAGCGTGGCGTGCCACTGCGCGAGGGTCTGGCCGGGGACGGCAAACATGAGGTCGATGTTGATGTTGTCGAAACCGGCGGCGCGCAAAGTCGCGTAGGTCTCTTCGGCCTGCGCGGCGTCGTGGACGCGCCCGAGCGTTTTCAGCAGCGCGTCGTCCCACGATTGCACGCCGAGGCTGATCCGCGTCACGCCCGCGCTTTTCAAAAGCCGCGCCTTTTCCGCGCGCACCGTCGCGGGATTCACCTCGAAGGTCCATTCGGTCAGTCCGCTCAAGTCCAGCCGCGCCCGCAGCCCGCCAAGCAAGTATTCAAGCTGCTCCCCGGTCAGCGCGCTCGGCGTCCCACCCCCGAAATAAATCGTCTCCGGGCGCAGCGCGAACCGCTTTCCCGCATCCTCCACTTCCCGCAGCAGCGCATCGAGAAACGCGGTCGTCTTATTTTTCGCGCCCGTCTCGACGTAGAAGCTGCAATACGGGCAGAGCTTCGGGCAAAACGGAATGTGGAAGTACAAATGACGAATGACGGATGACGAATGACGAGGGGCTGCGTGCCCGTCACTCGAACTTCTTTCGTCATTCTTCATCCGACATTCGTCATTTTCACGCTCATGCGCCGAGGAGCGCCAAACTCAGGCCGCCGCTTTGGGTGCCGGCGGCTTGATCAGGAAGGTCAGGGCGGCGCCGAGGAGGAGCAGCGATCCGGCGGTGATGAACGAGGACTGGTAGCTGCCCTTCGCCGCGGTCGTGAGCATCTGCTGGATGCGGCTGAGGACGAATCCGCCCACGCCCCATGCGGTGAAGAGGATGCCATAGTTCATGCCGAAACTTTTCAGACCCCAGAGGTCTTTGGTGTAGGAGGGGAAGAGCGAGAGGTTCGCGCCGTAGTTCGCGCCGATGAGCGCGGCGAGGAGCACGATGATCAGGGGCGTTGTTTCCTTCGAGGCCGTGACCGGAATGGCGATGAACATGAGCACGGCCTGGATGGTGAGGACGAGGCACAGCGTCCAGCGCCGGCCGATCCGGTCCGAGAGCGTGCCGGCGAGGATGCGCCCGCCGGCGTTGCCGATGGCCATGATCGCCACGGCGACGAAGGCCAGCTCGCCCATGCTCTTTTTCGCCATGCCGCTGATGCTGCCGATGACCATCAGGCCCGCGCCCGAGCCGATGAAATAAATGAACCACAGCAGCCAGAAGGTCGGCTGGCGCAGAATCTCGCCGGGCGTGGCATGGGTGGCGACCGGATTGGCGGCGCTGCCGGGCGCGGGCTTCGGTCCGGCGACGAAACCCGCCGGCGGGTTCACGAGCATCTGCGCCAGCCCGCACACGATCACGACAAACGCGATGCCGAGAATGAGCATCGAACCTTTCACATGATACTGCCCGAGCAAATACTGTGACGTGGGCGCGAGATAGACGGGCGCGAGGCCGAAGCCCGCGACGACCAAGCCGGCGATGAGGCCGGTCTTCGACGGCGGAAACCATTTCAGCGCGGGCGGCGTGGCCGACGAGTAGCCGAAGCCGATGCCGATGCCGGTGAGCACGCCGAAGCCGAGCAGCCACACGCCGTAGCTCGCCGAGGTCGAGGCGAGCACGAACCCCGCGCCGACGAGCAGACCGCCGATGGAGGCGGTGAGGCGCGGGCCGAATTTGTCCTGGCAGCGGCCGGCGAGAATCATCGTGAAAGCGAAGACGAGGCAGCAGAGCGCGTAGGGATCGTTGAGCTGCGAGCCCTGCCAGCCGAACTCCTTTTCGATCGCGCCCTTGAACATGCTCCATGTGTAGAGGATGCCGAGGGCGAGGTTGATGCCGAGGCCGGAAAAGGCGACGAGCCAGCCGCGGTTTTGCACGTCGGCTGGGGGGTTGTCTGGAGGGGGGCTCATGGGTGGGATTTGGAAAAGGGCGCTCAGGCGCGCGGGGTGATGTGCTGCTCGATCTCGGCGAGGATGGCGTGGGTCGGGTCGCGGTCGTATTTGTAGTCGTCCAGCTCGAACTCGCCCTTCCGCCCTTCGATCTCGTAGCGCACGGTGGCCAGCCCTTTGGCGTCCCACTTTTTCTTGCCCACGCCGGTGATCGCAGCGAACGGCACGCGCCGACCCGATGGCGTCTGCACGGCCTCGGCGTCGGTCTTCACGATGCGGCCTTTTTGCGTGACCCAGTAGGCCAGGGTGATCGCGCCGAGCAGCGCCGCAAGTCCGCCAAAGGCGAACTGGCCGACAATGTCCTGCTGCGTGAGCAGCTTGTGCTCCGGCGTCTCGCTCCAGCCACGGCTCCGGGCGTAGGCGGGCCATTCGGTCAGGTGGTCCTCGGTCTTGAATTTATCGTAGGCCGTCCAGCGTTCGTTCTTTTTCGGGTAGCCGATTTTTCCGTCGTAGAAAAACCATCCGCCGGTGGCGAGCAGGAAGAGCGCGACGAAGAGTTTCTGCTTTTTCCAAATGGGTGTGACGCGGGCTTCGGCGGGCATGGCGCGGGAGTGTCGGGAGGGGAGTGCGGAGTGACGAGGGAAAAAAGCGGGCGCGGAAAGTAGCTTGGGCTTTAGCCCAAAGTGGCCTGCGACTCTGGACTAAAGTCCAAGCTACTTTGCGGCGCGCTCGCGGATGCGCCCGATGGCCCACGCGGCGTGCTCGGCGATGAGCGGCTCGGGGTCTTGCGCGGCGGCGGTGAGGGCGGGGAGGTCGTCGGCGGTGCCGGTGTTGCCGAGGGCCACGCAGACGTTGCGGAGAAAGCCGCGGCGCTTGATGCGTTTGATGGGCGATTTTTTGAAAAGCGCGCGGAAGGCGTCGTCGTCGAGCGCGAGGAAATCGCGGAGCGTCCAGCGGTGGACGAAATCGCGCGCGGCGAAGGCGGTCTCGGTCGAGGCTTGCGCGAAGCGGTTCCACGGGCAGGCGGCGGCGCAGTCGTCGCAGCCGTAGATGCGGTCGCCGATGAGCGGGCGCAGCTCCTCGGGGATGCTGCCTTTCAGCTCGATGGTGAGGTAGGAGATGCAGCGGCGCGCATCGAGCTGGTGCGGCGCGGTGATCGCGCCGGTGGGGCAGGCGGTGATGCAGCGGGTGCATTTGCCGCAGCGGTCGGGCAGAGGATCATCCGGCGCGAGGTCGAGGGTGGTGAGGATTTCGGCGAGGAAGAACCACGCGCCGAGCTGCGGGTGGATGAGCATGGTGGACTTGCCGTGCCAGCCCACGCCGGCAAGCGCGGCAAAGTCGCGCTCGAGCATCGGGCCGGTGTCCACATAGCAGCGCTGGCGTCCGCCGCGCGCGGTGAGCCAGGCGTCGAGGAGGCGGAGCTTGGGCTCGATGAGGTCGTGGTAGTCGTCGCCCCACGCGTAGCGGGCGATGCGGCCGTGCGGAATGACGGATGACGAATGAGGAATGACGAAAGAATGACGAAGCTCGAATGACGAAAGCACGTCGCCGCTCATTCGGGCTTGGGCATTCGTCATTCTTTCGTCATTCGTCATTCCACATTCGTCATTCTCCGTCCCGCCTTGCCAGTAATTCATCGCCAGCACCACCACGCTCTTTGCTCCGGGCAGCACCTGCTGCGGATCGGTGCGGCGGTCGGCGTTGCGTTCCAGCCACGTCATCTCGCCGGCACGTCCGTCTTCCAGCCACGCGCGGAATTCCGCGGCGTGGGGCGGCGCGGTGCAGGCGGCGATGCGGCAGAGCGCGAAGCCGAGGCTTTCGGCCTGCTCGATGAGCGCGGTTTTCACTCCGCAGTGTCCCACGAAAAAGCGCGCCGCGCCTCCGCGATCACGGCGTCGGCGGCGGCGGCGTGGGTGAGCGTGGTAGTATCCACGGTGAACTGCGCGGCGGCTTCGTACAAGGGGCGGCGGGCGGCGAGGAGCTGCGTCACGGTTTCGCGCGGGTTGGCGGTGTGGAGGAGCGGGCGCTTGTTGGTGCGGGAGACGCGCTCGAAGATCACGTCCTCGCTGGCGGTCAGCCAGACGGTGAGGCCGAGGCCGCGGAGCAGCGCGCGGTTTTCATCCCGCAGGATAACGCCGCCGCCGGTGGAGATGACGCAGCGCTCGCGCACGCCGAGGGATTTGAGCACCGAGGTTTCCAAATCGCGAAACCGCGCCTCGCCCTCGCCCGCGAAAATCTCGGCGATCGCGCGCCCCTCGCGCGCCACGAGCAGGGCGTCGGTATCCACGAACTGAAAGCCGAAGTGGGCCGCGACGCGCCGCCCGATGGACGACTTGCCGCTGCCCATGAAGCCGATGAGAACGATATTGGAGGGCATGGGGAAAGGCGGAAGGCGGAAGAAAATGGTGGGGTTGTGGGATTTTCCAGCCCCACCGTCCCACAAATTTCTTCCGCCTTCCATCTTCCGCCTTCCGCCTTTCAACTTTCCCCTTCCACTTTCCGCGCGCCGCCTTTCCAATGCGCGCTCTTATGAAATCACCCGCGCCCCTTGTGGCCGTCGTCATGGGCAGCAAATCGGACTGGGACACGATGCGCTTCGCCGTGGAGATGCTGGAGAAATTCCACATCCCGCACGAGGCGCAGATCGTCTCGGCACATCGCACGCCGGCGCGGCTCACGGAGTTTGCCACGGGGGCGGCGGCGCGGGGCTTGCAGGTCATCATCGCGGGTGCGGGCGGGGCGGCGCATCTGCCGGGGATGATCGCGGCGCAGACGGCGCTGCCGGTGCTCGGCGTGCCGGTGGAGTCGAAGACGCTGCGCGGTCTGGACTCGCTGCTTTCCATCGTGCAGATGCCGGGCGGCGTGCCGGTGGCGACGCTGGCCATCGGCGCGGCGGGGGCGAAAAACGCGGGGCTTTTCGCGGTCGGCATCCTCGCGCTGAAGAATGAGACGATCCGATTTGCGCTCGATGAATTCCGCGCGAAGCAGACGGCGGACGTGCTCGCGCAAACGCTGGAATGAGCAAGGCGCGCGTCTTTCTTCCGGGCAGCACGATCGGGGTGATGGGCGGCGGGCAGCTCGGGCGGATGTTTGCCATCGCGGCGCGGCGGATGGGTTATCGCGTGCATACTTTCTCGCCGGATGAAGACACGCCGACGGGCCAGCTCGCGGATCGCGAAGTGGCCGCGCGCTACGACGACGCGGAGGCGGTGCGGGACTTCGCGCGGGGCGTGGACGTGCTGACGTTCGAGTTTGAAAACATCCCGGTGCAGACGGTCGAATGGGCGGCGGAGTTTTGCGAAGTGCGCCCGGCGGCGAAGGTGCTGCACGTTTGCCAGCACCGGCTGCGCGAGAAGGAATTTCTCGACCAGGCGGGCGTGCCGCTGCCGGGTTTTATGGCGGTGGGCAGCGCAGGAGATTTGGCCGCGGCGGTCGCGGAGATCGGTCTGCCGGCGGTGCTGAAGACGGCGGCGTTTGGCTACGATGGCAAGGGGCAGCGGAAGATCGCGCCGGGCGACAATCTCGTGGAAGCGTGGGCACCGTTCACGGGGACGGGCGCGGTGCTGGAGCAGTTTGTGCAGTTTGAAAAAGAGATCTCCGTGCTTGTGGCGCGCGGCGCGGATGGCGCGACGGCGACGTATCCGGTGTGCGAGAACGTGCATCGGAATCACATCCTCGATGTGACGATTGTGCCCGCGAGTATTACGCCGGAAGCGGAGACGAAAGCGCGGGCGCTGGCCGTGGAGATTGCGGAAAGGCTCGGGCTCGTCGGCCTGCTCGCGGTGGAGATGTTCCTGCTCGCGGACGGCGCGATCCTCGTCAACGAACTCGCGCCGCGTCCGCACAACAGCGGGCACTTTTCGTTCGATGCGAGCGTGACGAGCCAGTTCGAGCAGCAGCTCCGCGCAGTCTGCGGTCTGCCGCTCGGCGACACGGCTTCGCTGTGCCCGGCGGCGATGGTGAATCTGCTCGGCGACCTCTGGGCGGGTGGCGAACCGGATTGGGCGGCGGTGCTGGCGATGCCGCAGGTGAAGCTGCATCTTTACGGCAAAGCCGAGCCGCGGCCGGGCCGGAAGATGGGGCATCTGGTGGCGTTTGGCGCGACGACGGAAGAGGCGGCGCGATGCGCACTCGTGGCACGGGCGGCGTTGCGGGGAGGATCGACGGACGAGGGCGTCCGTCGGACAGTCGCGGACGAGGCGTCCGCGCCACGCAGCGGCGGCGGGCGCGCGGGCGTCCCGAAATCTTGAGTGTTTCGATGACGATGGAGACCGTCCTTCTTTCCACGCACACGCCGGAGCTTTGCGATGCGGCGGTGACGCGCGCGGCGGCGGTGCTTGCGTCCGGCGAGCCGGTGGCGCTGCCGACGGAAACGGTGTACGGGCTCGCCGCCGATGCGCTGCGGCCGGACGCGGTGGTGAAGATTTTCGAGGCGAAGGAGCGGCCGTTTTTCGATCCGCTGATCGTGCATCTGCCGACGCCCGGCTGGCTGGAAGAGCTGGCGGAAATTCCGCCGGAAAGCCGCGCGCTGGTGGCGGCGCTCACCGAGCGTTTCTGGCCGGGGCCGCTGACGCTGGTGCTGCCGCGGCGCGCGGTGGTGCCGGACGTGGTCACGGCGGGGCTCGGCACCGTCGCGGTGCGGATGAGTGCGCACCCCGTTTTCCGCGCCGTCATCGAGCGGTATGGCCGCCCGCTGGCTGCGCCGAGCGCGAACCGTTTTGGCCGCATCAGCCCGACGACGGGCGCGCATGTGCAGACGGAACTCGCGGGGCGCATCCCGCTCATTCTCGAAGGCGGGCCGGCGCAGCACGGCGTGGAAAGCACGATCGTCGCCGTGGAGGGCGACCGGCTGCGGATGCTGCGTGCAGGCCCGATCACGGCGCACGACCTGGCCGAAGTCTGGATGGAAAGCCAGACCGCGGTCGATGGCGTGACGCAGGCGGACATGCGCGCTTTTTTCTCCACGCTCGCTCCGCACGCCGGTGCGCGCCCGGAAGCGCCCGGCCAGCTCGCGAGCCACTACGCGCCGGGGACGCGGCTTTTCCTCATCGACTCCGCGGCGGAGCTGACGCCGGGCAGCGGCGTGCGCGCGGGGCTGCTCGCGTGGAAGCGCATGCCGAAGCACGATTACGGGCGGTTCGCGCAGGTCGAGTGGCTGAGCGAAAAGGGCGATGTGCGCGAGGCAGCGGCGGGGCTCTTTGCGAAGCTGCGGCGGCTGGATGAGGCGGGGCTTGATGTGATCCTCGCGGAGCGGCTGCCGGACAGCGGGCTTGGACAGGCGATCATGGACAGGCTGCGGAAGGCGGCGCATCCGAAGTAGCGCGATGGCCGCCGCACCGAACAAAATCAGCACGAAGTCCGCGGGGCTGGTGAGCCTCGCGGTGATGTCGAGCCGGCTGCTCGGGCTGGTGCGCGAGCAGGTTTTCGCGGCGCTGTTCGGCGCGAGTGCGGGGATGGACGCGTTCATCGCGGCCTTCCGCGCGCCGAATTTGCTGCGCGATCTTTTCGCCGAAGGCGCGCTTTCGACGGCGTTCATCACCACGTTTTCGGAAAAGATCACGACGGGCGGGGATCAGGAAGCGTGGCGGCTGGCGAACAAGGTGGCGACGCTGACGGCGGTCTTCATGTCGGCGGTGACGCTGCTCGGCATCGCGCTCGCGCCACAGCTCATGCACCTGCTGGCGGCGGGCTTTGAGGCGGAGAAAATGCAGACGGCGATTTTGCTGACGCGGATCATGTTTCCGTTCATCGCGCTCGTGTCGCTGGCGGCGCTGGTCATGGGGATGCTGAATGCGAAAAACGTGTTCGGCATGCCGGCGATGGCGTCCACGTTTTTCAACATCGGCTCGATCGTCGGTGGCGTGGCGCTGGGATGGATGCTCGATCCCGCGTTTGGCACAAAGCAGTATGGCGTGGGTTCGCTGATCGGGATTTCGGTTGGCACGCTGATCGGCGGGACGATGCAGCTCGTGGTGCAGTTTCCCGCGCTGCGGCGCGCGGGCTTTCGTTTCCGCCCGGACTTCGCATGGCGCGATCCCGGGGTGCGGCGGATTCTTTTGCTCATGGGGCCGGCGGTGATCGCGGCGAGCGCGGTGCAGGTGAATGTGATGGTGAACGGAAACTTCGCGTCGCATCTGGGCGACGGCGCGGTGAGCTGGCTGAACTACGCTTTCCGGCTCATGCAACTGCCCATCGGCATCTTCGGCGTGGCCATCGGCACAGTCACGCTGCCGGTGATTTCGCGGAGCGCGGCGGCGGGAAACACCGCGGAGTTTCGCTCGATCCTGGCGAAGGGAATGCGGCTGGCTTTCGTGCTGACGATCCCGAGCACCATCGGGCTGATGGTGCTGGCGCAGCCGATTGTCGCGCTGATTTATGAGCGGCGGAAATTCACGGCGCTCGACACGCAGCACGCCGCGGAGGCGCTCCAGTTCTACGCCGTGGGGCTGTGCGCGTATGCGGGGATCAAGGTGCTCGCGCCCGCTTTTTACGCGCTGGGCAAGCGGAATACGCCGATGCTGGTGAGCTTTTTTTCCATCGCGGTGAACTACGGCTTGAACCAGTGGTTCACGTTTCATCTCGGCTGGGGGCACCGGGGTCTGGCGTTCTCGACGGGGCTGGTGGCGCTGACGAATTTCGCGCTGCTCTATGCGCTCATGCACCGGCATGTGGAGCGGCTGGAGACGCGGCAGATGGCGGCGACGCTGGCGAAGCTGGCGGTCGCGGGCGCGGCGCTCGGGGCGGTATGCTGGGCGGCGCTGCGGTGGGCGCTGCCGGTGGCGGGGCATGCGGGTGTGGTGGGAAAGGGGGGGGCGCTGTTCGCGACGATCGGGGTGGCGGGCGCGGTGTTTTTCGGCGTGGCGTTTTTGCTGCGGATCGAGGAGCTGGATGACGTGGCGGCGATGGCGCGGCGGAAGCTGGGGCGGTTTTTGAAAAAACAACCGTCATCCTGAATGGAGTTCCGGGAGTCTGCGACCGGAACGGAATGAAGGATCGCTGACTCTACCGTGGGCGGAGGCGGCGGGAAGGATTGGCGTCTTCCCTCCCGCCACCTCCGCCC